>NZ_CP043908.1:1514940-1829881 GCF_008630935.1 Thermodesulfobacterium sp. TA1 | reverse complement strand
TTCTAAGGTGGGAAGCCTTAAATGCTCTGCAGGGGTAAGATAACAAAGAAAATCGGCTCCAAAATAGGCAGCAAGTGCCCCTCCGATAGCCCCTACCAAGTGGTCATATCCTGGTGCTACATCTGTAGGAAGAGGACCAAGAACATAAAAAGGCGCACCATGACAAAGCCTTTTTTGTAGTTTAATGTTGGTCTCTATCTGGTCTAAGGGCACATGCCCAGGCCCCTCAATCATTACCTGAACACCCCTTTCCCATGCCCTTAAAGTCAGCTCTCCTAAAATCATTAGTTCATGAATTTGGGAAGCATCTGTAGCATCCGCTATACAGCCTGGTCTTAGACCATCTCCTAAAGAAAGGGTGATGTCGTATTCATAAGCTATGTCAAGCAGTCGGTCGAAATGTTCATAAAAAGGGTTTTCTTTATTATTATAGATCATCCACTCAACCAAAAAAGAACCTCCTCGAGACACCACACCAAGCACCCTAGGTTTGTTTTTTAAACGCTCTATCCCTGCTTTAGTAAGACCACAATGAATGGTCATAAAATCTACACCGTCTTCTGCCTGCTTTTCTATTACTTTAAACATTTCATCAACTGTCATATCGACGATAGACTTGTGATGTTTTTCTACTGCTTCTATCGCCGCATGATAGATAGGAACCGTCCCTAAAGGGACAGGACAATTAGCCCTGATAATCCTTCTTATCTCGTCTAAATCTCCTCCTGTAGAAAGGTCCATCACTGTATCTGTTCCATATTTTAAAGCTATCTCAAGCTTTTTTAACTCCTCTTCCACATATGGTCTATCTTTAGAAGTTCCTATGTTTACATTAACCTTGGTCTTAAGCCCTTTACCGATGGCACAAGGCTTTTCTAAGTTACTTTTTTTATTTTTACAGATGACTATCTCACCCTTAAGAATACCTTCTTTGAGAAATTCTTCACTAACCCCTTCTGTTTGTGCACATTTTTTAACCTCTTCAGGAACAACCCCTTTTTTAATTAGGTTTTTAATGGTCATTTTTTATAAAGCCTCCTAAATGTTTTATAAAAATTATAACCATATATTTTTCACTTTTATCAAAGAAAAGGAAATCTTTCACAAAGTTTAAGATTATTCATAGACTTCTAAAACGATTTGATCCTTCCCATGAGTTTCTGAAAAATATACAGACACGTATTCATTAAACCCGATGTTTTTTACCGTAAAGACCTTATAGGTAGGTTCTATAGGAAAATCTCTTCCACCTCGGTCTACCAAAACAGCCAGTTCTATCTTTTTAGGACGGCCTATGTCTATCAAAGCATCCATCGCTGCCCTTACCGTCCTTCCTGTATAGATAACGTCGTCTACCAAGACAACTATCTTATCTTCTATAGAAAAAGGAATTTCTGTCCTTTTAACTTCCGGATAATTAGTAATTCTAGTCCAATCATCTCGATAAAGGGTGATGTCTAAGTATCCTACAGGAAGGTCTACCCCAGTTTTTTCAAAAATAAACTTTTTTAACCTGTTAGCTAAGGGTGCTCCACCTGTTTGAATGCCGATAAGCACTACTTTTTCTAATAAAGGTTGTTTTTTAATGATTTGGTCTGCGAGCTTTTCTATAAGTTTTGTGATCTTTTTAGGTCCTGCTATTACTTTTTTGATTTTTTGGGCTAAAATAGCAGTATTCATAAAAATTAAAATAACTCTTATTATCTATTTTGCAAGAGGTACCAAAATGGAAAGGTCTATAACCTATAGAGTAATCTATGGAGACACAGATTGTGCAAAGGTTATGTATCATGCCAACTATCTAAGGGTGATGGAAATAGCCAGAACAGAATTTATACGAGAAACTGGCCTCAGTTATAAACAGATAGAAGAAACCTACCAGCTGGTGCTTCCTGTGGTTGAGGCTCATGTAAGGTATAAAGCCCCTGCTTTTTATGATGATCTTTTGGTAGTGCTTACTAAGATTAAAGAACTAAAACCCCACAAAATCGTTTTTGAATATACCTTTAAAAAAGAAAATATGTTGGTAGCTGAAGGATATACCGTCCATGTGCCTATCGATCTCCAAGGCAAGCTTATCAAATTTCCAGAAGACCTTTTCAATCTACTAAAAAAGTTGGTCTAAACCTTAAAAGGAGGTAAAAACTTAAGATGAAAATGAACATAGGAATAGTGGGTTTACCCAACGTAGGAAAGTCTACGATTTTTAATGCCTTGGCTCAAACAGCTAAAGCTGAGGTAGCTAACTATCCTTTTTGTACCATAGACCCTAACATAGGAATAGTTAACGTGCCTGACCAAAGGCTCTATGAAATAGCCCGGTTAGAAAAAAGTAAAAAGATTACCCCTGCTACGATAGAATTTGTAGACATAGCAGGGCTGGTAAAAGGGGCCTCTAAAGGAGAAGGGCTTGGTAATCAGTTTTTATCTCATATCAGACAAGTTGCAGCCATAGCCCATGTAGTAAGATGCTTTGAAGACCCTGACATCGTTCATGTGGAAGGTTCGATAGATCCAGTAAGAGACGCAGAAATCATAGAGTTAGAGCTTATCATGGCAGACCTACAAACTATAGAAAGAAGGTTAGAAAAAACCGCTAAACTGGCTAAAAACGACCCTAAGGCCAAAGCCGAACTTGAAACCTTAGAAAAGGCTAAAAATCTTTTAGAAAACTTTAAGCTTTTAAGACCTAATCTTGACCTCTTTTCTCCAGAAGAAAAAATCTTTTTAGAAAAGGTGCTTTGCCTTTTGACGGTAAAACCTTTAATGTATATAGCAAACGTGTCTGAAGAAGACCTTCCCGAAGGAGAAAACAACGCTTATGTTGCCAAAATAAAAGAAAAGGCTCAAAAAGATGGAGTTCCTTTAATAGTCATCTGCGGCAAGATAGAACAAGAATTGGTAGAACTTGCTGAAGAAGAAAAAAAAGAATTTTTAGAGGCATTAGGATTAAAAGAGCCAGGACTTAATAAACTTATAAGAAAAGGCTATAAACTTCTTAACCTTATAACCTTTTTTACTACAGGGCCTAAAGAAACCAGAGCTTGGACTATCACCCAAGGCACTAAAGCTAAGGAAGCGGCAGGGGAAATCCATTCTGACATAGAACGAGGATTTATCGCGGCAGAAGTCATTAACTATACTAAATATATAGAAATAGGCTCTTTTCAAAAAGCAAAAGAAGTCGGGGCTTTAAGGTTAGAAGGAAAAGACTACATGATAGAAGACGGAGACATCGTCTATTTTCGTTTTAATGTTTAATTCTTTATTTGTATTTTTATCTTGATTTTTATTGAATCTATGGTTATTTTTTTTAAAAAAATGGTAATATTTATATCATGTTAACCGAACTTTTTGAAAAGTTTACTCCATATGAATGGGTGGTTTCCAACCAAAAAGGTGGGTATGCGTTAGGTTCAACCTTTTTAGCCAACTTAAGAAAGTACCATGGACTGTTGATCGCTGGTTATGAAAAGGGTAAAAGGGTTCACTTAGTAAGCTCTGTAGAGGAACAGGTCTTTTTTCCTTCTGGATTAAGTTATTTTCTTGATACCAATTTTTACCGAGATACTATTTTCCCTGATGGGTTTAAACTAATAAAACATTTTTTCCTACGACCCTTTCCTCAATTTTACTTTTTTTGTCCAGAGAGTAAAGAGCTTTTTCTGAAAAAAACCATCAAAATGCATCCCCAAAAAAATCTGTTAGTACTGTCTTATGAAAACATAAGTTCTTATCCTTTTAAGTTAATCCTAAGACCTAAACTAAGCTTTAGAGACCACCATCAAGTAATTAACCGAGCGGATTGGGGGAAAGGGTTTGTAGAGGTTGAAACAAACTCCTATACAGGAATGGTAATAAAAGACCGGTTTTCTCTTTTTATCTATCTTTCTAAAGGTTTCTTAACCAGAGAGGACCTTTTTTATTATCAAGTATTTTATCCTATCGAAGAGATAAGAGGATATGAGGCTACCGAAGACCTTTATGCTCCTTTTAAAATAGAGGCTGAGCTAAAAGTCAAAGACAGCCTAAAAATCGTTTTTTGTGACGAAACGATAAAAGACTTAGAAGAGGCTTTAGCTCAAGTTGAAAAAAGATATCAACCACTTCCGGTGCTTATTCCACATAAAAAAGAGGTTTTTTCTCGCAAGGAATACTTTAAAATTTTAGAACAGATGGTAGAGGATTTCTTATTGGGAGATGACATAATCGCTGGGTTTCCTTGGTTTTATTGCTGGGGAAGGGATACTTTTATAGGTATTCCTGCGGTTTTTTATTTAGAACAAGGAAAAGAAAGAGCGTTAAAAATTTTTAAAAACTATGCCCGAAGGATGATAAACGGAGTTATTCCTAATGTAATAGAGGATGAAAACGAGACCAATTACAACTCGGTGGATGCAACCCTTTGGTTTGGACTAAGAATATTTCAGTTTTTAGAAACTTTTTCTCATGAGTTATCTTCATCTGATAAAGATGAGTTGTTTTCGGCAGTTAAAGAGATAATAGAAAATTTTTGCACTAATCCAGACCTTCCTTTTTTGTTAGACCCTGAAGATGGTTTTATAGAGATACCTCCTCAGACAAACAAGGCCTTAACTTGGATGGATGTGGTTTTAGATGGAGTGCCGGTAACTCCTCGTTATGGAAAACCTATAGAAATTCAAGGTTTATGGTACAATCTTTTAAAGTTTGCCGAAAAACATTTAGACAAACCATTTTTAAAAAAACTTCGCATCTTAAACCTTCTTAGACTTCAAGAGAAAAACTTTAATAAGTTTTTTAATGGAGAACTGTGGGCAGACCGTTTGTTTAATCAGGAACCGGTTTTTGAAATCAGACCTAACTATCTTATTGCCCTTTCTTTACCATTTGATATAGCAGAAAAACAAGCGATTAAGAAAGGGATTGAAATGGCTAAACAGGAGTTAGTAACTCCTTTTGGGCTAAGAACCCTTTCTCCTAAGGATCCTTCTTTTAGAAAAAAATACTTTGGTACCCAGAGGATGAGAGACCTTGCTTACCATAACGGCACAGTTTGGGTATGGCTTATCTATCCTTATGCTGAGGTGCTTAAAAAGGTTTATGCTGAAGACAAAGATAGGTTAAAGCTGGAGCTTGAAGGTTTGGTAAAAGTTTTTAGAGAGGGAATAACCCGAGGTAAAATGGGAGGTGTTCCTGAATTGTACGACGGTGAAAATCCTGGTTATCCCAAAGGTGCCCATGCTCAATTTTGGTCTGTAGCCGCCCTTTTTTTAGTAGAAAAAGCGATAGAAGAATTAACTACGGTGTAAACCTTTAAAGAGGATAAAAGGACATGAAAGTTTTAATGCTAACCTGGGAGTATCCTCCTTTTATAGTAGGTGGGCTGGGAATGGCTTGTTATGGGCTTTTTAAAGCCTTGGCTAAAAAAGAAATTAAAATTTATATGATACTTCCCACCCAAGAAAAAATTTTTTTTGAAATTTCTTCTTCCTGGGAAGCGGATTTTCCTTTAGCTAAATCCACTGCAGAAAAACAGCTAAAGCCGATACCTTTAAAGTTTTATCAGTTTACTTACTTAGAACCTGAAGGGGCTTATTTAGATACCCTTAAGTTTCTTATCCAAGAAGCATGTGAAAAAATACCTCTTGTAGCGAATAAACCTACTTTTAAACCCCTTCCTGTTGAGGCTTTAGAGCGGATAGAGAAACTACTTAACCAAGGGAACGACATGTTAAGCAGGGTGAGAAGGTACCATCAAAACGTTTTAGAGGTAGCCAGACATCTGGATTTTGATTTAATCCATGCCCATGATTGGATGACCTATCCTTCTGGACTATTTTTAAAGCATCTTCTTCAAAAACCACTTGTTGCCCACATACATGCTACAGAATTTGACAGGGCCATCGGCTATGGGCACCCTGTAGTACATGAGATAGAATGTTTAGGGCTAAATTTGGCAGACCGAGTAATAGCTGTTTCTAAATACACCGCCCAAGTAATAAAAGAACATTATAAAGTGTCGGAAGATAAAATCAGGGTTGTATATAATGCCTTTACCGCTTATACTAAAGAACCTAAGAAGATAAAAAAGTTTAAAAGTCCTGTAGTACTTTTTTTAGGAAGACTAACCCCTCAAAAAGGTCCTAAAATCTTTTTAGAAATAGCCAAAAAAATTCTTAGACAATATCCTAAAAAGGTTAGATTTTTGATAGCAGGGGCTGGGGAAATGGAAAGAGAGCTCATGCTTGAGGCTGCAAGCGAAGGTTTTGGCACTCAAATTTTGTTTACCGGTTTTTTAAACAGACAGGAAGTAGAAGAGGCTTTAAGTATGGCAGACATAGTGGTTATGCCCTCTGTTTCTGAACCCTTTGGAATAGTAGCTTTAGAAGCTATGCATTTTGGATGTGCTCTTGTTATCTCTAAACAATCAGGTGTCTCAGAGATTTTAAAAAATGCCTATACGGTTGATTTTTGGGATGTGGACAAGATCGTAACCATCGTGGTTGACCTTTTAAACCATCCAGACAAACTAAAAGACCTTCAAGAAAAAGCTAAGACTGAGGTAAAAGACTTTACTTGGGATAAAAGAGCTGAAGAATTGATAAAAATCTATAAAGAACTAAATGCCTAACTCCTATGCTTTATATAATATTTTATTTTCAAGTACATCAACCTTTTCGGGTAAAACGGTTTAACTTTGTAACCCTTAACCAAGGTTCTGACTATTTTAACGATGAGCTTAATGCAGCCGTTTTTAACAGAGTCGCGGAAAAATGCTATTTACCTACCAACAAACTTTTTAAAGAGCTTATAGAAAGGGCTGACGGAAGGTTTAAGATAGCTTATAGCCTTACCGGGACTTTTATCGAACAGGCCAAAAAATTTAGACCAGAGGTTTTAAAATCTTTTATAGACCTGGTTAAAACCGGTGCAGTGGAACTCCTTAATGAAACCTATTACCATTCTTTAAGTTCTATTTTTGATTTAGACGAGTTTGTAGAAGAAGTATTAGAGCATGCAGAGCTTGTCAAAAAAGAGTTTGGCTTTATCCCTACTACTTTTCGGAATACAGAGTTGATTTATTTTGATAAGCTTTCAGACATCCTCTTTGCTACCATGCCTCAAATAAAAACCATTTTAATAGAAGGAGCTGACAGGATTTTAAAAGGGGACTCTCCCCTTTATCCAAGGATTTCTGCCAATCATGCCCATTTACTTTTGTTAAAACACTACAAACTTTCAGATGACATAGCCTTTAGGTTTAGCGATAAAAGTTGGAAAGAATATCCTCTTACTCCTCAAAAATATCTCTCTTGGATAAAGGATTTGATGCTTACAGAAAAGGAAGGAAAAAATCTTTATTTAAACCTCTTTATGGACTATGAAACCTTTGGGGAACACCAATGGCCAGAGACAGGAATATTTGAATTTATAAAAGAGTTCGTCCTTTTAGCTTTAAAGGAAAAAAACTTAAAATTTCTGTGGCCTTCAGAGGTAAAAGACACTTTAAACTATACTCTTTGTCCTCTTTCTGTACCAAATCCAACTTCTTGGGCAGACACCGAGAGGGATCTTTCTGCTTGGCTTTCTAATTCTCTTCAGTGGAATGCCATGAAGACCTGCTATGAACTTATTAAAAAGGCTAAAGAGGAAAAAAGACAAGACCTCTTACCTATACTTAAAAAGCTCTCTACTTCTGACCATTTCTATTACATGTGTATCAAGTATTTTCAGGATGGGGATGTCCATAAATATTTTTCTCCTTACTCTTCCCCAGAAGAAATTTATCGGTATTATATGAGTATATTAGCAGACATAGAAAATAAATTAGAGGAATAAACAATGCCGTTTAAAAAATTTTTTGTTTATCCTCATATCCCTAAGGAATTAGAAAATCTTTTAAACATTTCTAAAAATCTTTGGTTTTCCTGGAATTATGACGTTCTTTCTGTTTTTTATAAAATAGATCCAGACCTTTTCAGAAAGGTTGAACATAACCCTTTTAAGTTTATCTATTATCTTCCTAACACCAAACTTAGAGCCTTAGCCAAAGACCAAACTTTTCTTATGGATTTAGAAGACCTTTGGGAGGCCTTTAAAGAATATCAAGAGTATGTACATCCAGAGATAAAAAAACATCGTTTAGGACCTGAGGATAAAATAGTTTATTTTTGCGCTGAGTTTGGGCTACATCCCATTTTACCTTTTTATGCCGGGGGTTTAGGGGTATTGGCTGGCGACTTTTTGATGTCTGCTTCGGACTTAGGTCTTCCTATGTTAGGAATAGGGCTTGTTTATCAACATGGTTATTTACGACAAGAAATAGACCATGCAGAAAAAACCCAAATAGAATCTCTGGATCCTTTAGACTTGTTTTTAAACTTTTTGGATGAAGTGAAAAATCCTGACGGAAGCCCCCTTATCTTATCTGTTAATCTTATGGGTATAGAGGCTAAACTAAGGGTTTGGAAAATTAAAGTAGGAACGGTTCCTTGTTATTTTTTAGATACTAACCATCCTGAAAATCCTGAAGAAATTAAAAATATTCTTAGGTATCTCTATCCAGGAGACTTAGAAAAAAGAATACAACAAGAGATCATCCTTGGTATAGGAGGGTACAAACTTCTAAAGGCCTTACACCTTGAACCCAAGATATATCATCTTAACGAAGGACATTCTGCTTTTGTGCTTTTAGCCAGATTAAAAGACCTTTTATCTCAGGGGTTTTCTTTAGATGAAGCAACTATGCTTATTAAAGAAACTACGGTGTTTACTACGCACACTCCGGTTATTGCAGGAAATGAACATTTTCCTAAAGAGCTGGTTAAAAAATATCTCTGGGAAGAAATAGAAGAATTAGTAGAAATAACCAAAGACAAAACCATACTTTCGGAGTGTTATAAAAAAGGGTTCTTAGAAGGGAACACAGAAATTTTCTGGCTACCAGCCTTAGCTATCAACAGTTCCTCTAATGTTAACGCTGTTTCTAAGCTTCATCAAAGGACCACAAAAAAGATGTGGCATTCTCTTTTTTCAGAACTTCCGGAAGAAGAGGTTCCTATAGACTATATAACTAATGGGGTGCATTGGAGGTGGTTAAGCGAGCCTTTTTATAATCTTTTTAAAAAGTATCTTGGACCTAACTTTATTTATATGTCTCCTGATGACCCAACCTGGAATGAAATCCTAAAAATTCCTGACGAAGAGGTCTGGGAAGCCCATAAAAAAAATAAATATAGACTTCTAAACTTTATCAAAAACCAATTAAAGGAAGAAGCTCTTAAGTTAAACCTACATGAAGAAGAAAAACAAAGTTTTCAACTTCCTAAGGCTCAAGACCTTATCATAGGCTGTGCCCGAAGGATTACAGCTTATAAAAGGAACTCTTTGATACTATATCATAAAGAAAAAATTTTAAGGCTCCTCAAAGAAAAAGATATAGTGCTGGTTTTTGCAGGTAAAGCTCACCCTAAAGATATAGAAGGAAAAAATATCATTAAAGAAATCTTAACTTTTAGAGAAACCTATAAACTTTACAACAAAATCTTTTTTTTAAAAAACTATAACCTTCATTTAGCGCGATATTTAATTTGGGGGGCAGATGTTTGGCTTAATACCCCCTTTAGACCGATGGAAGCTTGTGGAACCTCAGGAATGAAAGCCGCGATGAATGGGGTGCTAAATTTAAGTGTACTTGATGGGTGGTGGCCAGAGGGATATAACCGTCTTAACGGATGGGCCATCACCCCTAAGGAAGGCTTACCTCTTTATAACGATTATGAGGCCAACCAATTATACAATCTATTAGAAAAAGAGGTGTATCCACTCTTTGTAGAAAGGGACGAAGAGGGTATTCCTAAGGATTGGGTAAAAATGATGAAACAAAGTATGTATATTGCCTGTAAAAATTTTTCTACCAACAGGATGTTGCTGGAATACGTAGATAAATTTTACGCTCCTATCATAGAAAGGTTTAAAAAGCTTTCACAAAAGGGGTTTACTCTTTTAAAGGCTTTGGCTGAAGAAAAAAGAATACTAACCGAAGCTTGGGAAAAAATAAAATTTATAGAAGTAGAAGAAAACTTAGAAAAAAGTTTTTTACAAGAAGGAAACGAGGTTACAGTCTCTGCTAAAGTCTTTTTAGGAGGTTTAAATCCCGAATTAATAGAAATACAGTTTGTGATGATAGAAGAGATAGCTTGTGTATGTGAGGTTGGAGGAGAAGAGGAAAAGGAAAAATATGTACGAAGTTTACCTCTTCGGCTGGTAGAAATTAAAGATGGTATTGGAGTCTATCAAAAAACCTTTTATCTCCAAGCTCCAGGACCTAAAGAGTACAACTTTAGGATAGTGCCTAAAAATCCCTATCTTAGAAGGTATTATCCCAACTTAATAAAGTGGATTTTTTAATTTTCGTACTTATATTGTACATATAATACAAACACCTAAAAAAAGGAGGATCTATGGAAACTTTGATCTACCTTTTAATCTTACTTGCCTCTGGATTGACAGCATTAGCCATCTATGTCCTTTATAAAGTAAACCAAACCATAGACCGTTTAAATGCAAGATTGGAAGAATTAAGCCCTGTATTAAACAACCTTAAAGATGCTACAGACAAAGCCTCAACTACTTTGAGCTCAGCTCAACAGGCTATTACCAACTTAAACGAAGTTTTAATCGGATTAAAAATTATCCCTGAAATAGCAAAAGAGTTGGGTGAGAGTATTAAAGATTTTGAACGGTTTTTAAAAAACCAAACCGAGGTCATTACAGATGAGGTTAAAGAAATTTCTAATAAGGTAAAAACCAACTTAGAGCTTACTAAAGATAACTTAGAAAACATAAAATCCGCTACTTCTCAAATCAAAGGCTTAACCGAAAAGGTTATCTATGATTTAACCCCTGTTGTTAATTCAGTTACGGAACTTGGTCAAACCTCTAAAATAGTTTTAGAACAATTAAACCAGCAAATTAAAAAGGTATATGTAGAAGGAACCTCTTTAGCTTACGGAGCCAAAGAACTAATATACCAAATAAAAAAAATATTCCCTTTGCCTAAGTTAAAAAAGTAGAAAGGTTAGGTTTATAAGACAAAAATTATAAAAGGAGGAGGAGAAATGGAAGGGAAAAAAACAGCTGTTTTAGTTGCCTTTTTAGGAGGGGTAATAGTAGGAGGGATTGCAGCCATTCTTTTAGCCCCTGCTAGCGGTGCTGAAGTTAGAAAAAAAATCAAAGAAGAGGTAGACGAAGCCATAGAGAAGGTTAAAACAGAGGCTGAAACCTTAAAATCTAAGGCTGAAGAAATTACGTCGAAAGCTAAAGAAGTACTTGAGGCTAAAAAGGAAGAAGTTAAAGAGGCCATCGAAAAAAGTAAAGAAACTTTAAAAGAAAAAAAGGAAGAGCTGGCTTCTAAACTCTTAAAAAAAGAAGAGGTGTAAACTTTTTACCAGTTAAACTTGGATTTTAGTATATTAAGATAATTTTTTTCTGATAAACTAAAGATTTTAAGAGGTTTAGGTGCTTTTTTAAAACGAAGGGGTTCATCTTCTCTGATTACTAAGTTAGTTTGTCCGTCTATAAGAAGGTGAACCTCTTCGTTTTTTCCTTCTCTTTTTTTATGTAAAACTACTACTGTCTCAAAATGGTCAGGGATAACAAAAGGACGTAGGTTTATTTTAAATGCACAAATCGGGGTACAAACAAAAACTTTAGCTTCTGGATGGATAACAGGACCACCGGCTGAAAGATTATAAGCCGTAGAGCCGGTGGGGGTAGAAATAATCAGCCCATCCCCAGGAATGTTAGTAAGAAAACAATTTTCTATCTGGAGGCTCAAATAAATGACCTTACCTAAAGGACCTTTCATAATAGCCCCTTCGTTTAAAGCAATAAAGGTTTGGTTTTCGTAAGTAATTTCTAAAAGCGTTCTTTCTTGGATTCTAACCTCTCCCTTTTCTAATAAAGTTAAAAATACCGGTAGTTCTTCTAGACATATCTCGGTTAAAAAACCAAAATTGCCTAAGTTTACCCCTATTAAAGGTAGGTCATATTCGTAGGCATAAGGTACAGCCCGCAAAAAAGTGCCATCTCCTCCAAGCACAAGGATAGCTTTAAATGTTGCGACTTCTTCTAAAGGTAGGTCTGAAATTTTTTCTAAAGGGACAAGAAAAGTCTCTTTTCTTTTGATCTTTTCAAGAACTTCTTGCAGTTTTTGGGGGTCTTTTATTAAGTAAAAAAGTTTTAGCATAATATAATTTTATTCAGAACCTTAAGAAAAGCAATAACCGTGATTAACCGTTATAAACCTCTAAAAACCCTTAAAAACCTATTATAAACTTAAAGAAATAAAAATTTTGCTTAGGCTCTTGACATTTTTTAAAGTTTTTTTATTATAGAGGTTAAACAGAAATAGGTTATTTTTGTCTTTTGATCGGGACGTAGCGCAGCTTGGAAGCGCACCCGCTTGGGGTGTGGGGGGTCGGCGGTTCAAATCCGCCCGTCCCGATTTTTTTATTGGTATAAAAAATAAAATACCGGGCACCTTGCCTGGGAGGAGGTGAGTGATGAGCACAGTTCAAACCCTTAGTCAGGTGGAAAGATTAAATACCTGCCTTACCCAGCAAGGTGCGCTTAAACGATGTGTCTGGTCTTATCATATCATCGCTGAATTCTGGGGTTCCCCTTTTGAACTTCTGGCGGAAGCACCAATAGTAGAACAAGCTCTAAAGGATGCGGTATCTAATAATGGGAGCAAAAAAGAAGTTTTTGCCATAAGCTATCAGTTTCAACCTTTTGGGGTTTCTGCTCAAGTAAACTTAGGTTGTTCTCATGTATACATACACACTTGGCCAGAAAAGGGTTATTCTGCTTTAGATATTTTAGCAGAAAATAAAGAAGAAGCCCATAAGATTTTAGCTAAACTTCAGCGCAACCTCCAACCTAAAAGCATTTACATCGCTGAATTCGCAAGAGGGATTTCTGAAGATAATTTATCAGAGGGAGGAGAAACTTGACTGGAAACTTTTGGTGGCGTGAAAAAATCTTCAAAGACTTTGGACATGCCTATAAAGTTGAATTAGTTTTTGAAGAAAAGGGATTACAAGAAATACAGATTTTTAAGAACCCCTCATGGGGTTATTTTTTTGTTTTAGACGGTATTGTTCAGTTTACGGAAAAAGATGAATTTATTTATCATGAAACCATAACCCACCTTCCTGCAAGTCTCCTCCCCTCCCCACCTGAAAAAGTAGTAATTGTAGGAGGTGGGGATGGAGGAGTTTTAAGAGAACTCCAAAAAATTCCTACCTTAAAAAAATTAATCCAATTTGAAATAGATACCTTGGTGTTTAACCTTTGTCAAAAATATTTCTTTAAAATCTCAGGCGACTATAATGACCCAAGGGTTAGTCTGATTATCAAAGATGGTTACTTAGGTTTAAAAGAAAGCCCTTCAGAAGAATTTGATCTAGTAATAGTTGATTGCACCGACCCTGTAGGGCCAGCCAAAACTTTATATACCGTTGAGTTTTATCAAGAAGCTTTAAGAGTTCTTAAATCTTATGGGGTTTTTATTCAACAGGCAAGCTTACCGGCTTATTTTCCCCATATCATAAAAGAGGCTTACCCTAAAATCTGTCAAGTGTTTCCGTATGTAAAAATAGTCAGATGTTATGTACCTTGTTATGGGGAAGAGATTGCCTTTTTCTTAGCTACTAAAGAACCTAAAGACTGGTTTAATCCTAAGCAAATCTTCCAGGGTAGATATTATCATCCTGGATTAAACCCTTATTATTTTTCGTTACCTCAAACATGGTTAGAAATCCTTAAGTAAGGAACCTTTTGTTTTGAAAATTACAGGAGGATTTTTAAAAGGCCAAAAACTTTTTCTTCCTCCTTCTAAAACTTTAGAAATAAGACCGCTAAGAAGCAGGATTAGAAAATCGGTTTTTGACCTTTTAGGTCAGGACCTTTCTGGGATTAAGGTTTTAGACCTGTTTGCAGGAACAGGGGCCCTTGGAATTGAAGCCATCTCCAGAGGAGCAGAGCTGGTCTTTTTTATAGACCTTAATGAATTAAGTCTATCCCTCATCCGTAAAAACTTAGAAAAATTTAAACTTACTGATAAGGCCTATGTATTAAAGCTAAAACTCCCGGAAGGTCTTACTAAGCTTAGTAAAAACTATCCTGAGGTTAAGTTTGACTTAGTGTTTATTACTCCTCCTTATAGAACCGGGCTTAGCCTTAAAACCCTTAAAGCCTTACCGCTAAATCTTTTAACCTCAGAGGCAACAATTATGGTTGAAGAAGCTAAGGAAGTAAACCTTCCTGAAAAGACAATTTCATTTTTTTTAAAAGACAAAAGAACCTACGGGGAAACCTCTCTCTATTTTTATCAACCTATCTGTCTAAACAAAGAGGAGGGCTCTTAGGTCCTGGGATTTGAGTTCCTCTAAAGTTTAAAAGACTTCTTACCCGATAACAAGCTTTTCTTATAGCTGAACCCCGGTCTAAAAACTCTTCCTTTCTTACATAAAAGGTTTCCACTTTTTGACCTGAAGTTCGCTCTAATTCATAAGTAATAGGATAGTCAAGAGGCATTCCTTTTATGTCATTTTCTGGTTTTTTCCAAATCAAACGTACTGCATCTTCTGTTAAAACCTGACAGGTTATATTTTCCGGAAAAAGAGGAGGATTATGCCAATACAAAGTATTCGGAAACTCAACCCAGGTAGTTTTAACCAAAAAGTCTTTTTTAATCTTAACTCGATATCGGTACCCGTAACGATGTTTTACCTGATAATCTTGATAAACATACAGGTTACCCGCAGAGTGAAGTTTAGGGGAAAGTTTGATTTCATAAGTTTTGATTTTAGGTCTTCCCTCATCTAAAGGAAACTCCTCTTTTTCTATGATAAGAGAGCTTATTTTTACAAGAGGATATCCTCCTTTGGTTTCTGTAGGAAGAAAGATTATTAGTTCAAAACCTGCTTCTGTGGGTTTTACCTCAAAGGAAAACTCCTTAGGCACACTTTTAGAAGGAGGTAAGGGGGGATTTTTTTTACCACAACCGCTAAAAAGAACAAGGACTAAAAAACTTAATACCACCCAAACGACCTGTTTCATGTAGGCTCCTTTTTATAAAAGTTTTATTTTAGCTATTCGGTAGGCATGACACTGAAGGTTTACCGCTACAGGAAGGCTTGCGATGTGAGAAGGATAGGTTTCTATGTGCACCCCTAAGGCGGTGGTCTTACCTTTTAGGCCTAAAGGTCCTATCATAAGGGTGTTAATCTGGGTGAGAAGTTCTCTTTCCAAGCAGGCTATTTCAGGGTTAGGATGTAGCTTTCCCAAAGGTCTAAAAAGAGCCCTTTTAGCTAAAAGGGCTGCTTTTTCAAAAGTTCCTCCTATCCCTACCCCTACGGTTATCGGAGGACAGGGATTAGGTCCAGCCTTTTTAACGGTTTCTACTACAAACCTTTTAATACCTTCTACCCCAGCAGACGGAGGCAACATCACAAGGGCACTCATGTTTTCACTTCCGCACCCCTTAGGTAAAACCTCAATTTCTAAAACCCTTTCCGGGACTATCTCGTAATGTATAACCGCCGGGGTGTTGGTCCCTGTATTCTTTCTGGTAAGAACCTCACAAACAGAGGCTCTAAGCAATCCTTCTTTATACGCTAAAAAAAGACCTTCGTTAACAGCTTTTTCTAAGTTCTCTATCTTTACCTCTTCTCCCATCCTAACCCAGACTACTGGAATCCCTGTATCTTGACAAATAGGTAGGTTTTCTTTTAAGGCTATCTCTGCATTTTCTATCAAAACCTCTAAAACCGCCTTAGCTAATGGTTCTGTCTCTTCCTCTAAGGCCTTTTTCAAAGCTACCAACACTTCTTCGGGTAGAATTTTGCAGGCCTTTATGTAGGCTTCTTTTACTTTTTCTACTATTTCCTGATAAGCAACCTCTCTATCCATAAAATCTCTCCTTAAGTCTGTTTAACAGATACAAACTTTCAGAAAGTCTCGCTTTTAAGGTGGGGCTTTTTTCTATCTCGGTTTTTATGTCAAACAAACAGGAGGCTAATTCGTTCAAAGACCCACAAAAGATAAGTAGGTTATGCCCACTTGCCAAACTTAGGATTATTCTTTCAGCAAGTTCCCAACTTCCTAAAGCTCCCATGTTTAAATCATCAGTAACTATTCCTCCTTTAAAACCAAGCTGTTCTCTTAACATCTTAACAGCCTTTGAAGAAAAGGTAACCGGAAAATCTTCTAAGGTTTTAACCACAAGATGGGTGGTCATCAAAAAAGGCGCTTCTTTTTCTGCAAAAAACCGGAAAACCTCTAAGGAAGGTTGACTAACTTTTTCCTTTTGAGGAAGGGCTTTATGCGGGTCGATGTTAACTTCATCTAAACCAGGAAAATGTTTAACACAAGTAAAACACCTTAGTTTTTTATGTTCTGAGATTACTACTTCGCCTAATAGCTTAACCAATTCAGGGTCTTTACCGAAGGTGCGAGACCTTATAAACTCTTCTGCCTCAGCTCCTACTAAATCTACTACAGGCGCAAGGTTAAGGTTAAGACCCTTTTCTATAACTGCTTTAGCCAGGCTTTTTGCCCAGTTTTTTACCAAAGATATATCCCCGCTTTTTTGATAAGCTAAACTAATCTCTAAAGGAGAAGCAAAATCTCCGGGGATCCTGCAAACTCTTCCTCCCTCTTGGTCTACAGCTAAAAAACCTAACTCTCCTAAAGATTTAAGTCGGGTTAATATCTCTTGGAAATCACCTTGGAAATGTTCTTTAAAAAAGATGAAGTTAACGAACTTAAGATCTCGATATAGTTCCCTTTCTTCGGTAGACAAATCCTGTGGTTTTACCAAAAAAACTTCCCCTATACATTTAAACATATAACTTTTAAACAAAATAATCTTGGAAAAATTTTATTGTTCTTTCTATGTCTTCAAGGGTAGTATACCTTCCTAAAGAAAACCGTATAGTTCCTTGGGCTATTTTTTCGTTTACCTTCAAGGCAATAAGTGTGTTAGAACCTTTACGGTCATGGCAAGCAGAACCTGTAGAGGCACATATCTCTGGAAGGTCTTCTAAAATCTTTCGTCCGTCTTTTCCTACAAAAGAAATGGTTAAAGTATTCGGGAGGGTCTTTTCAGGCAATCCATAACGATAAAGATTAGGATAAACTTCTTTAAGTCCTTGATACAGGGTTTCTTTCAAAAAATTTAGCCTTTCTGCCTCAAAGTTTACGTCTTTTTTAGCTATCTCTGCTGCTTTAGCCAAGGCAGCTATCAGCCCAACCGGTTCAGTCCCAGGTCTTATACCTCTTTCCTGCCCACCTCCCCAAAAAAGAGGAGAAAGAGAGACCCCTTTTTCTACAAAAAGTCCTCCTATTCCTTTAGGGGCATACATCTTATGACCTGCAAAAGATAAAAGATGACAGCCTATTTTTTTTACATCTACCGAGATTTTACCCACTGCCTGACAAGCGTCTGTATGGAATAAAATTTCCCTTTCCCGACAAATTTTAGCGATCTCTTCAACAGGCTGTATAGTGCCTATCTCATTATTAGCTAACATCACAGAGACTAAAAAGGTATGTCTTTTTATTCTTTTTAATACCTCGTCAGGCTCTACATATCCTTGAGGATTAACAGGTATAAAATCTACCTCAAAACCCATTTCTAAAAGCTTAACAACCGGATTTAAAACCGAAGGATGTTCAAAGGCGCTTACTAAAACATGTCCTTTCCCTTGGGTTAAAGCTATTCCTAACAAAGAAAGATGGTTGGACTCTGTCCCTCCAGAGGTAAAAATTATTTCTTCTGAAAAAGCGTTTAAAAGACTTGCTACCTCCTCTCTAAACTTTTCAAGGGATTGTTTGACCCTTTTCCCTAAAGCATGTCCTGAACTTGGATTGGCAAATTCTTCTGAAGAATATCTATTAAAGGCTTCTAAAACCTCTGGTAAAACCGGGGTAGTAGCGTTATAATCTAAATATATCGGCTTTAAATCCTGCATAAAGTTTAATTTAAACTATTTTATAAGGATTACAACAAAAATTTAGTTTATTTTGTAGTCCTTGATATTTAAGTAGACAACCTTTAAAATCTAATATATATTTTAAGCCTTTGAACTACAAAAACATAAGGGGTTAGAGATGCTGTATTTTATCGATAATGGATGTCCCAATTGTAAGGGGATGGTCTCAGATGAAAGGTTAGGAAAAGGATTGCCTTGTGTATCTTGTCTTCCTGAGGAAAAAATTCCTGCAAATCCTTCGATTACATCGATTTGTAAAACCTTAGACCAAGAAAAAACCTTAAAATATCTAAAAATTTTTGGAGAGGTAGAAAAAAAAGTAACCAAGTTCAAAAAACTGTTTAAAGAAATCATAGAAGCTGAACCCTCTTCTTTACAGATAAACTGGGCTAAAAGGTTTTTCTTAGGGGAATCCTTTGCTATCATCGCGCCTACCGGTACTGGTAAATCAACCTTTGGACTATTAGGTGCTCTTCTTACCTCTAAAAAAGCCTTGATTATCGTTCCTACTAAAATGTTAGTTAATCAAGTAGAAACCAAAATAAACGAATTCCTTGATAAAACCTCTTCCAGCGCTTTAAAGAAAAAAAGGATTTTAGCCTATACCGGCAACAAAAAAGAAAAGGAACTTTTAGAAAAACAAAACTTTGATGTGTTTATTTGTACGTCAGCTTTTATGCACAAAAACTTTGAGGTTCTAAAAAAAATAGATTTTTCTCTTATCTTTGTAGATGACGTAGACTCTTTTTTAAAAAGTAGCAAAAACGTAGACAATCTGTTTTTGTTGTTGGGGTTTTCTGAAGAAGAAATAAGGCTGGCTTTAAAAAGAGAAAAAACGGAAGATGACTATTCAGAGCTTTTAAAAATCAAACAAAACCATAGAAACCATCAAAAACAGCTTATCATTTCTTCTGCTACGTTAAGACCAAGAACTAACAGAGTCTTTCTATTTCAGAACCTGCTTGGGTTTGAAATCACCAGGTTTATTTCTACCTTAAGAAAGGTGGTTGACACCTGTTTGGATTTAGGAGAGCCAAGGGATATCCATAGGCTTTCTGAAGAGGCGATAAAACTGGCAAAGGCCTTAGGTAAGGGTGGTTTAATTTTTATAGAAGAATCCTATGGAAGGGCTTATGTAGAAAAGTTTACCGAAGAACTTAGAAAAATGGGAGTAAAAGCTATTTCCTATTTAGAAACCTCTGAGGAGGAACTTTTAACTAAACTAAAACAAGGGGAGGTTGAGGTAGCGGTAGGTCTTTGTCATCTTGGCAATCCTTTAGTGAGAGGGTTGGATTTGCCTGAAATATTAAGATATGCAATATTTTTGGGGGTTCCTAAACATGTCTTTCCTCTTTCTACAAGCGGAGAAACCTTTTCCCTTTCTGCTACCCCTCAATTTTTACACAGTCTTCTTTTATCCCTTATGCCTCTTTTTAAGGATGAAGAGCGAATTACTGCCATCTCTTATGTAAACTATCTTAAGAGATTTTTAACCTTAAAAGAAGAGGATCTGCCTAAGTATGAAGGACTATATAAAAAAGTACTTTCTATCAAAGGGTTTTTAGAGGAAAAATTACAGAATCCTGAGTTTATAGAAAAACTTAAAACCAGTGAAGAAGTATTTTTAGAAAGAGACGAAAAAGGGGGGTACAACCTTATCGTAGGTAATGCCTCGTCCTATCTTCAAGCTTCGGGAAGGGTTTCAAGGCTTACCACCAAAGGGCTTATGCCTGGAATTTCGGTTATTTTGGTAGATAGTTTGAAAGCTCTAAACAGCCTTAAAAAAAGACTAAAGTTTTATTTGAGCGAAGAATTAGAGATAAAAGAAGTAAGCTTTAAACAAATAATCGAGCTTGACATCAAAATAAAAGAAGAAAGAAAAAAGATTTCAGCTGAAAAAATAGATTTTAAAAACTATCTCCTTATCGTAGAGTCCCCTCACAAAGCTAAAACGATAGCTAATTTTTTTGGAAAACCCTCTGTTAGAAGGTATAATAATCTCTGGATTTACGAAATCCCTATGGAAAACACCTTACTTTCTGTTTGTGCCTCTTTAGGGCATATATATAACCTTTCAAGGAAAAAAGGGATTTTTGGGGTTTTAAAAGATAATGGCAATTTTTATCCTGTTTTTAACACCATAAAAATAGATAGAGAGAAAGGAGAACAGTACATAGATGATGAAGAGATAAAAGAAAAGGAAAACCTCTTTGATAAAGGAGAAATCATAGAAGGGCTAAGGGTGCTTAGTTTTTGTTCGGACCAAACCTTTATTGCTTCTGACCCTGATTCTGAAGGAGAAAAGATTGCTTATGACCTTTACATCAACCTTAAACCTTTTCAAAAAAACATAAAAAGACTTGAATTCCACGAGGTTACTGTAAGAGCACTAAAACAAGCTTTAAGCGCACCTCAAGAAATAAACCTTCCTCGAGTTAAAGCTCAATTAGCCAGAAGATTAGCTGACCGCTGGGTTGGTTTTTCTCTTTCTCAAGAACTGTGGAAGGTTTTCCAAAAAAATTATCTTTCTGCCGGAAGGGTCCAAACTCCGGTTTTAGGTTGGGTTATAGAAAGAGAAAAATTAAGTAAACAATATAAATATAGAGTAAACTTTACGATAAATCAACATCCCTTTTCTATCGAGGTTGAAGACAAATCAGAAGCAGAAAAAATAGAAAAACACTTGCCTCAGGCTAAAATCAGCTTAGTAGGACAAAAAGAAGATGAGTTTTCACCTCCCCCTCCTTACACTACAGATACCATTTTAGAGGAGGCTTACCACTTTTTCAAATTTTCTACCTCTTATACCATGTCCCTTCTGCAAGAACTTTTCGAATTAGGGCTCATCACTTATCACCGTACAGATTCAACTCGCATTTCAGAGGTAGGAAGGTTTCAAGTAGCCAAGCCTTATATCTCAGAACGTTTTGGAGAAGAATTATTCTCTCCTCGAGAATGGTTCAGTGAAGGAGCCCATGAAGGTATAAGGCCTACCCGTCCTTGGGATGTAGAAGAATTAAAACTAAGGGTAGCCCATGGACTTCTTTCTTTTAAAAAATATAAAGATAGTTTTAGAATCTATGACCTTATCTTCAGAAGGTTTCTGGCAAGTCAAATGAGAAAAACCAAAGTCCTAAAAAAAACGCTTAAACTAAACCTCCCCTTCTTTACCTGGGAAGAAGAAGTAATAGTAGAAATCCTACTTAATGGTTATGATTTAATTTGGATTAAACCTCAGCTCTTTCCTGTCTCTTCTTCTTTAAAAATAGAAAACATCTCTTTAACCAAAATTCCAAAAGCCTTTCTGTTTAACCAAGGCTCCCTTATTCAAGAAATGAAAAAAAGAGGATTAGGAAGGCCTTCTACTTATGCAGAAATCGTCTCTACCCTTTTAAACAAGTATTATGTTTATGAGTTAAAAACCGGTGGGCTGGTTCCTACCTCCTTAGGGAAACAAGTTTATGAATACCTAAGCTCAAGATTTAACGCTTACGTCTCAGAAGAATTTACCAGAGAGTTAGAAACCTTTATGGATCAAGTAGAGGAAGGTAAAAAGGAGTGGGTAGAAATTTGTTATACCCTTTTACCTCTTTTAAAGGAGTTAAACATCATCTCTTAAAAACTAAAAAAATTATTAAGTTGTTGTTTTTTTGCCCTTTTTTAGTATACTTTAAATCTAATATCTTTATTAGGGGGCTTTTAAATGAGGTTTAAAAATATAGTTTTTGGTTTTCTGCTGGCTTTATTTGTTTATTTGGGGTTTTTTAGAACAACTATATTTCCAGAAAATAGTTTGATTTTTAGTTTGGCTACTTTTGTTTATTTTTTGGCAGCTTTAGTCTATTTTATTTATTGGATTTTTAAATGGGAAAAAGGCGGCTTTATAGGGTCTGTTATCGGATGGACTGGATTGTTTTTAAACCTTACCGCCTTTTTAGTAAGATGGTACCAAACCCATCAAGCTGGGTTTGGTTATGTTCCTCTTTCTAATCTTTATGAATCTTTAGTTTTTTTTGGTTTATGTATCGCTTTGATCTATCTTATCATAGAGTTTAAATTGCCTTCTAAGGCTTTAGGAAGCATCGTCTTTACCATAACAGCTCTTATCATGGCTTATGCTTCTCTTAAAGCTAATACTGAAATAAAGCCTCTTGTTCCAGCCTTAAAAAGCAACTGGTTAATAGCTCATGTTATCACATGCTTTTTAGGTTATGGGGCTTTTGCTGTGACCTTTGGTTTAAGCGTTTTCTATTTAATAGGTAGGAATAAATATCTTTCAGACCTTTTTCAAATTTCTTTAGAAAATTTTATTTACCGATTGATGCTTTTTGGATTTTTCTGGCTTTCCTTAGGTATCATAACCGGTGCTGTTTGGGCAGACCAAGCTTGGGGAAGTTATTGGAGTTGGGACCCAAAAGAAACCTGGTCTTTTATTACTTGGCTTATCTATGGTGGAGCTATTCACCTTCGTTTTCTTAAAGGTTCTTGGGGTGGTAAAAGACTTGCCTGGTTAAACATCATAGGATTTGCCTCAGTGCTTTTTACTTATTTTGGAGTAAACTTTTTATTGTCAGGGTTGCATAGTTATGCAACCCCTGGATCATAAAAACTGGAGGAAATACCAATGTTAGTAAAAGATTGGATGACCGAACCAGTAATTACCTTAGAAGAAGACGAACCTGTAACCAAAGCCATCCAACTCTTAAAACAGTATAAAATAAGAAGAATTCCTATTACTAAAGAAGGTAAATTAGTAGGAATCATAACTCATACCGACCTCAAAGAAGCCACCCCTCCCCAATTTGCAGGAATAGATTTAAAAGAGCTTTATGAGTTGTTTTTAAGCCTTAAGGTAAAAGACATCATGACCCCTAACCCTATTACTGTATCTCCAGAAGATACTATAGAAAGAGCTTCTATTCTTATGCTTGAGAATAAAATCTCTGGGCTTCCTGTGGTTAACGAAAACCTTTATGTTATAGGTATTATCACTCAAGTAGATATTTTCAAACTTTTTGTACAGCTTACAGGAGCATACTTTAGCCCTTATCATGTAGCCCTTTATGCAAATTCTCTAAATGCTGTTCCTGAAATCTTAGAAATTTTTAGAAACCTACAAGTTAACATCTATACTATTTTTGTTTGGAGAGATGAATTGTGTATAGAGGATACTTGTAAAAGAAGGATCTTTATTCGTTTTCAAGCAGTAGGTGAACAAAAAATAACTGAACTTTTAGAAAAACTCGGAGCCAAATTTCAAATCGTTGAATTTAAAAAAGATGATATAAGTAATATCTCTCCAAAACCAAAAGAAGAAAAAAATCTACTGATTTTCTAACCCTTCTTTAGTAGAATTATTTAAGGGCTGAATATAGACAGGAAAACCTTGAGGTATATGATTTGTTCCTTTCATCACGCTTAACCAAACAGGACAGGCAATCCTTCCTCCTGTTTCACCTCTTTCTAAGGTTTTACCAACATCATATCCTACCCAAACTCCACAGGTATAAGTAGGAGTAAAACCTACAAACCAAGCATCTTTATAGTCTTGAGTAGTACCTGTTTTTCCTGCTGCTGGCACCCCTAAGGCTCGAGCACAAGTCCCCGTACCATAAAGTACCACCGCTTGCAAAAAATCGTTCATCACCGAGGCAGTATAAGGAGAAATTACCGGTTTAGTAGCTACATTAGCCTTGTAAATCGGAGCTTTAGCAAACAGGCCGTCTCTTACCTCTTCTATAAATTTAGGCTTTACCATATTACCTAAATTAGGAAAAATAGTATAACTTCTGGTAAGCTCCATTGGAGTTAATTCATAAGTTCCAAGGGCTATACTATAATTTAGATCCTTTGGGATGTTAAGTTCTAACCTCTGAACCATATTATAAATTCTTTCTTTCCCCAACATCAAGGCTAATTTTACTGCTACCACGTTTCTTGATTTTGCAAGGGCATCTTTTAAACTAATAGGGCCTAAATATTGGCCATCATAATTACCAGGGGTCCAATCTTTTCCTTGATTGCCTCCTGGCAAAGATATAGGTTCATCTTCTATAATATCATCTGGAAATACCACACCATCCTCTATAGCCTTAGCCCAAATAAAAGGTTTAAAAGCAGATCCGGGCTGTCTTTTGGCTAAAAGTGCTCTATTATATGGAGACTGAAGATAGTTCTTACCTCCGATAAGAACCCTTACTCCTCCGTCTCTGTTTGACAAACAAACCACAGATACTTCTGGAGGTTCTCTATTAACAAACATACGACTAATAGTATTCATTAAATTCTCATAAGCCTTTTTTTCCCAGTTTAAATCGAGGGTGGTATAAACCACCAATCCCCCTTTTTCTAATACTTCTGCTGGAAACAGTTTTTTTAATTCTTCTTTTATAGCATCTAAAAAATAGGCAGCATAAGCAGGGATGTTTACATTTTTAGGGTTTAAATGGATAGGCTGAGAAGAGATAGCTTGAGCCTTTTCAGGAGAAATAAACCCTACCTCTGCCATTCTTTTAAGAACATAGTTTCTTCTAGCAAGAGATAAGTTGTAATTCTCAAGAGGACTATATTTAGAAGGCGCAGCAGGTAATCCAGCCAAAACCGCTGCTTCGTTTAAATCTAACTCCCAAACATGTTTATTAAAATAGGTCAAGGCAGCTGCCTCTACACCATAAGCTCCTTCACCTAAGTAAATATGATTAAGATATATGGTTAAAATCTGGTCTTTAGTTAAATATTTTTCTATTTGCCAAGCTAAAAACATTTCTTTAATTTTTCGATTAAGAGTTCTTTCAGGAGAAAGAATAAGAGATTTAACCACCTGTTGAGTAATGGTGCTTCCTCCCTGAACAACCTTTCCGTGAATTATGTTTTTATAAAGCGCTCTTAATAAACCCCAAAAGTCTATGCCTTTATGCTTATAAAAATTGGCGTCTTCTGCAGCTAAAAAAGCCTGAATTACATGAGGAGGAATTTTATCTATAGGAACAAAAATGCGTCTTACAGGTCCGATAAATCCTACCAAGTTGCCATTAACATCATAAACCAAATTTGCTTGATCAGGGTTATAATTTTTAAGTTTTGAAACACTTGGTAGACTAACCTTTAGATAGATAAAGCTTGTAGCTAACAATATAGAAAAAAACAAAAAAAATGATAAAAATAAAATAGCTATCAACTTAAAGTAAGAGTTCATAGAAATAATATTATAACTTGATTTTTAGTTTTGAGAATGTTTTTAAGAATTTTTCATTGAAAACAAAAAAATCCCGGGCACCGACCTACTCTCCCAGGGAGGTAACTCCCCAGTACCATCGGCCCTGGAGGGCTTAACTACCGTGTTCGGAATGGGAACGGGTGTGGCCCCTCCGGTATAGGCACCCGGGAAACTTTAATATTTTTTAACAAGTGAATAGGGTATCCTTTAGAACTTTTAAGCTGGTACTGCAGTCAAGCCGCACGGGCGATTAGTACCAGTAGGCTCCACCCATTGCTGGGCTTCCACCTCTGGCCTATCAACCAGGTAGTCTCCCTGGGCCCTTCAGGGGGTGGGTTGCCCCACCCTCGGGAGGCCTAATCTTGGGGTAGGCTTCCCGCTTAGATGCTTTCAGCGGTTATCCCTTCCGCACATGGCTACCCGGCTGTGCTCCTGGTGGAACAACCGGGACACCAGAGGTGCGTCCACCCCGGTCCTCTCGTACTAGGGGCAGATCCCCTCAAGCCTCCTACGCCCACGGTGGATAGGGACCGAACTGTCTCACGACGTTCTGAACCCAGCTCACGTACCCCTTTAACGGGCGAACAGCCCGACCCTTGGGACCTTCTCCAGCCCCAGGATGGGATGAGCCGACATCGAGGTGCCAAACCGCTCCGTCGATGTGAACTCTTGGGAGCGATCAGCCTGTTATCCCCGGGGTAACTTTTATCCGATGATCGACGGCCCTTCCACTCAGGACCGCCGGGTCACTAGGCCCGGGTTTCCCCCCTGCTCGGCCTATCGGCCTCGCAGTCAAGCCCCCTTATGCCCTTACACTCAACGGTGGATTTCTATACCACCTGAGGGGACCTTTGGGCGCCTCCGTTACCTTTTAGGAGGCGACCGCCCCAGTCAAACTGCCCACCAGGCACTGTCCCTCGGAAGGCTTTCTTCCGCAGGTTAGAACCCTGAGGCAGGAAGGGTGGTATCTCACCGGTGGCTCCACAGGGGCTGGCGCCCCTGCTTCACAGCCTCCCACCTATCCTGCACATCCTACCCCAAGGTTCAATGCCAAGCTGCAGTAAAGCTCCACGGGGTCTTTCCGTCCCACCGCGGGTACTCGGCATCTTCGCCGAGACTACAGTTTCGCTGGGCCCCTGGCCGAGACAGCGCGGCAGTCGTTACGCCATTCATGCAGGTCGGAACTTACCCGACAAGGAATTTCGCTACCTTAGGACCGTTATAGTTACGGCCGCCGTTTACTGGGGCTTAAGGGCAGAGCTTCGCGGAATTAATTTCCGCTAACCCCACCCCTTCACCTTCCAGCACCGGGCAGGCGTCGGGCCCTATACGTCCTCTTACGAGTTAGCAGAGCCCTGTGTTTTTGGTAAACAGTCGCCACCGCCGTTTCCCTGCAACCCGCCTCGGCTTCGACCGCGAGGGCCTACACCTAACGCGGGCACCCCTTCTCCCGAAGTTACGGGGCCAATTTGCCGAGTTCCTTAGCCAGGGTTACCCCACGCGCCTTGGCAGATTACTGCCCGCCCACCTGTGTCGGTTTGCGGTACGGTCACCAGGGCTTCAACGACCACGAGGTTATTTCTTGGCAGCGTGGTCCGAGCTCCTTCCTGAGGTCCGTAGACCTCAGTTACTTACTCCCCCTCACCCTCCGGACCGGGATTTACCTCGGTCCATCATCGGGCTAAAGGTTTGGAGGGCCAACCATACAGCCCCGGAGCCCTTCCCTTCTGCGTCACCCCTTGGTCTCCACCCTGGTGGCGGGGGAATATTAACCCCTCTTCCCATCCCCTACGCCTTTCGGCCTCAGGTTAGGGGCCGGCTAACCCTAGGCGGACGACCCTTCCCTAGGAAACCTTGGGCTTACGGCGGGAGGGATTCTCACCCTCCTTATCGCTACTCGTGCCCGGATTCTCTCCTCCAGGACCTCCAGTAGCCCTTACGAGCTACCTTCATCGGCAACTGGAGTGCTCCCCTACCGCTGAAAGACTCAAAGCCTTTCAGCCCGCAGCTTCGGCGCCTGGCTTTAGCCCCGAGTAATTTTCGGCGCACCCCCGCTCGCCCAGTGAGCTGTTACGCACTCTTTAAATGATGGCTGCTTCTAAGCCAACATCCTGGGTGTCAAAGCAGAGGCACATCCTTTCCCACTTAGCCAGGACTTAGGGGCCTTAGCTGGCGGTCTGGGTTCTTGCCCTTTTGTCCTAGGACGTTAGCGCCCTAAGACTCACTCCCGAGCTGCGCTTACCGGTATTCGGAGTTTGCCTGGGTTTGGTAGGCTGGTAAGCCCCCTAGCCCAAACAGTGCTCTACCCCCGGTAGCGACCACTCGAGGCTGCACCTCAATGCATTTCGGGGAGAACCAGCTATCACGGGACTCGATTAGCTTTTCACTCCTACCCACAGCTCATCCGAGGAGTTTTAACCCTCCACCGGTTCGGGCCTCCAGTGGGGATTAGCCCACCTTCACCCTGGCCATGGGTAGATCGTCCCGTTTCGGGTCTGCCGCCAGCGACTTAACGCCCTTTTCGGACTCGCTTTCGCTACGGCTCCGCCTCAACGGCTTAGCCTCGCCACTGACGACAACTCCCGGGCTCATTATGCAAAAGGCACGCCGTCAGGAAGAGTTGCCCCTTCCCTCCGACTGCTTGTAGGCTAGCGGTTTCAGGTTCTATTTCACTCCCCTCCCGGGGTTCTTTTCACCTTTCCCTCACGGTACTAGTGCACTATCGGTGTGCGGGTAGTATTTAGCCTTGGAGGGTGGTCCCCCCTGATTCACACGGGATTCCACGTGTCCCGTGCTACTCGGGATCTACACCCAGGGAGATTGCCTTCTTTTCGCCTACGGGGCTTTCACCCTCTCTGGCGGGCCTTTCCAGGCGCCTTCGGCTAAGAAGGCAATTTTGTAACTCCCCGAGAGGTTCGTGGCCCTCTCCGGTGTAGTCCCACGACCCCAGACAGGCAACGCCCACGAGCTTTTACACCTGCCTGGTTTAGGCTCCTCCCCTTTCGCTCGCCGCTACTCAGGGAATCTCGGTTGATTTCTTTTCCTCGGGGTACTGAGATGTTTCACTTCCCCCGGTGTCGCCTCCATAGGCTCTTAACCTATGGATGGCTGGGTATTACCCCAGCCGGGTTTCCCCATTCGGGCATCCCCGGATCAACGCCTGTTTGCGGCTCCCCGGGGCTTATCGCAGCTTACCACGCCCTTCATCGCCTCCCGCACCCGAGGCATCCACCGCTAGCCCTTAGTAGCTTGACTACAGGAACCAGCTTAAAGATGCTAAAGGATACCCATATTCACTTGTCAAAGATCTTTTTCATCCACCACTTGTCATTAAGTGGTGGAGGTGAACGGATTCGAACCGTCGACCTCCGGCTTGCAAAGCCGGCGCTCTCCCAACTGAGCTACACCCCCACAGTCCTTCCTCCTAAACCCATCCTCTAATCAAGAGAATGGGCCTAGGAGGATTCGAACCTCCGACCTCACGCTTATCAGGCGTGCGCTCTAACCTGAGCTGAGCTATAGGCCCGCAATCCGCTCACCTAACCTTTTTCAAAGATCTTAAAATTTATATAGAATAGCGTCCGCAAGGAACTCCTTCATACTCCTTAGAAAGGAGGTGATCCACCCCCACCTTCCGGTAGGGGTACCTTGTTACGACTTCACCCCAGTCACCAGCCCCACCGTAGGCGTCCCCCTCCAGACAAAGTCTGGTTAGGGTAACGACTTCGGGTGGAGCCAGCTTCCGTGGTGTGACGGGCGGTGTGTACAAGGCCCGGGAACGCATTCACGGCGGCATGCTGATCCGCCATTACTAGCGATTCCGGCTTCACGGGGTCGAGTTGCAGACCCCGATCCGAACTGAGGAGGGCTTTCTGGGATTAGCTCCCCCTTGCGGGTTCGCAACCCTCTGTACCCCCCATTGTAGCACGTGTGTAGCCCTGGGCATAAGGGCCATGAGGACTTGACGTCATCCCCTCCTTCCTCCGGGTTATCCCCGGCAGTCCCCTTAGAGTGCCCGGCCAAACCGATGGCAACTAAGGGCAGGGGTTGCGCTCGTTGCGGGACTTAACCCAACATCTCACGACACGAGCTGACGACAGCCATGCAGCACCTGTGCTAGAGCGCGTAGAGATAAACCCTACGCTCCCCCAGTGTTTCCACCAGGGTACAACCCTAGCATGTCAAGCCCAGGTAAGGTTCTTCGCTTTGCATCGAATTAAACCACGTGCTCCACCGCTTGTGCGGGCCCCCGTCAATTCCTTTGAGTTTCAGCCTTGCGGCCGTACTCCCCAGGCGGGACGCTTAACGCGTTAGCTACGGCACAGAGGTTTTAACCCCCACACCTAGCGTCCATCGTTTACAGCGTGGACTACCCGGGTATCTAATCCGGTTTGCTCCCCACGCTTTCGTGCCTCAGCGTCAGGATCTGTCCAGCTGGCAGGCTTCCCCACCGGTGTTCCTCCCGATATCTACGGATTTCACCCCTACACCGGGAATTCCGCCAGCCTCTCCAGCCCTCAAGCCAGACAGTATCATAGGCCTTTCCGGAGTTGAGCTCCGGGCTTTAACCTATGACTTGTCCGGCCGCCTACGCACCCTTTACGCCCAGTGATTCCGGGCAACGCTTGCCACCTGCGTATTACCGCGGCTGCTGGCACGCAGTTAGCCGTGGCTTTCTCCTGGAGTACCGTCAGTCCAGATAGGTTGTTCACCTATCTGGAGTTCTTCCTCCAGAACAGGGGTTTACGACCCGAAGGCCTTCTTCCCCCACGCGGCGTCGCTGGGTCAGGCTTTCGCCCATTGCCCAAGATTCCCCCCTGCTGCCTCCCGTAGGAGTCGGGCCCGTGTCTCAGTGCCCGCGTGGCCGACCACCCTCTCAGGCCGGCTACCCGTCGTAGCCTTGGTGAGCCGTTACCTCACCAACTAGCTGATGGGCCGCGAGCCCCTCCTCAGGCAGGAGCTTGCTATGCAGAGGCCCCCTTTCATCACCGAGCTTGCGCCCGGTGACTTTATCCGGTATTGTCTACCCTTTCGGGTAGTTATCCCAGACCCGAGGACAGGTTACTCACGTGTTACTCACTCGTCTGCCGCGGTACTAGGGCCGAAGCCCTTTCCCGCACGACTTGCATGGGTTAAGCGCGCCGCTAGCGTTCGCCCTGAGCCAGGATCAAACCCTCAGGAAAAAATTTCCCGGCCCTACCTGTCAAAACAGGCAGACCGCAATAGACTTATCAAAAAGGAATTGCGGAGCCCTTGCGAACGCTATTCAATTTTCAAAGACCACTACTTTTAAAAAATAAAACAAATTTTTAATTTGTCAAGAGAGATTCTTAAAAAGAACAAAAAAGTAAAAACAGATATTTAATTTAACATGCTTTACTTTTTTGTCAAGAGGTATTTTGCTACCTCTAAACCAAAATTCTTAACAAAGAGCAAATCATCACAAAAATAAAATTTAAACCTTTTTTTCAAATTGTCAAGAGGTGTTTTTTGTTTTTTTTACTTTTTCTTTTAACAAAGAGCAGGTTTAAACTTTTAAAGAAGTTAACATGTTTTTTTATTTTGTCAACCTCTTCATGTCGTGGTCCCTTTATGTTTTTTCAAAAAAGCACTGCTTTGTCATATTTGGCAAGACAGAGCTATCCTCATTAAGGGATGTGCCGTGTTTTTACCTAAAGGTCTATTAACCAAGTCGAACATAAAAAAGAATTGTAGCACTTTTTTCCGGGTTTAAACTTTTTTAATTATAGCAATCTTTTTAAACAGAGTTAAAATAACGTCTCTATGATAATATCTTTTTTACCCATATTTAAAGGTGATGTCAACTACTTTCAGTTTGAACCCTTAGATAGGGGTTTTTTTGATCTTTTATCTAAAGCTCAGGCAGTGATTTTTCCGCCTACGGTCACTCAAGATCTTTATTTTTTGGTTAAAAATTTAGGGATTCCGGTTTTTCCTGAATATACTTTAAGGTTTCAATATCCAGGGAAAATAGGCCAAATTTTTATGTTAAAACAACTTAAACTTCCACATCCAGACTGTATAGTATTGCCAAGACTTTGTGGTTTAGAAGAAAACCCTTATCGTAAAGGCATAAAGGTCAGTTTCCCTGTGGTGGTAAAAGGTAATTGGGGAGACGAAGGCACAGAAGTTTTTTTATTAAGAAATAAAGAGGATTTTCAAAAAATATTGCCTTTGGTTAAAGCTTGGGAGAGGTCTGGAAGATTTGGAATAATCTTTCAAGAATACGTGCCTGAAGAGTTTGATGCAAGAAGTATAGTTATAGGAGATAAAATATTAGTGTTTTTTAGGGCTGGAGGATTTAAGAAAAACTTGGTCCAAGAAGGGGTTATCATCCCGCCTCCTCAAAGGGGATTAAGTCGTAGAGTGGTTGAACTTACCAAAAAAGTGATGGCTAAAACGGGTTTTAATCTGGTAGCCATAGACTTTTTGTTTAAAGACAAAAAACCTCTTATAAATGAATTTAATTTTACCTTTGGTAGGCGTGCCTTAGGGGAAAAACGTTATGAAATCCTTCTTAAAAGGGCGATTAAAAAATTTTTAAACGAGGTTTTATGAAGTTTTTTATTAAAACCTTAGGTTGTAAAGTTAATCAGGTAGAAAGCGCCTATATCGTAGAAAAACTTCAAGAAAAAGGGTATAAACTTGCAGAAAAAGAGGAAGAAGCTGAGATTTTTATTCTCAATTCTTGTGTGGTAACAGCTAAGGCTGAGGCTGAAGGAAGGAAAATCATCAAGCGTTGGTCTAAACTAAATCCAAAACTAATCGTGGTTGCAGGTTGTTATCCTCAGGCCTACAAAGATGCTCTTTTTTCTTGGGTTCAAAAACAACAAATTAAAAACCTGGTTTTATTGGGTCAAAAAGAAAAACTAAAAATAGAAGTTTTTTTAGAAATGCTCTTAAAAACCTCCCACTTTTCTGAGCCTAAGGTTTTTATTCAGGATCTTTTTCAAGAAAAAGGAACTGAAGTTCTTTTTATAAAAAGGTTTTTTTCTCATTCAAGGGCCTTTGTCAAGGTACAAGATGGTTGTGACCAGTTTTGTAGCTATTGTATCGTGCCTTATGCACGGGGTGCTCCTAGAAGTGTTTCTTTAGAAGAGGTCTTAGCAGAAATAGAACGACTTATCCAGGCTGGTTATGAAGAAATAGTGCTTACAGGGATTCATCTTGGTCAGTGGGGAAAAGACTTAACCCCTGTTAAAAGTTTAACTGACCTTCTCTGGGAGATAGAAAAACTTTTCGCGAAACAGAAAAAAGACCTAATCTTAAGGCTTTCTTCATTAGAGGTAAGAGAAATAACCTCTAGTTTTTTAGAGTTTGCTAAAAACAGTGCTTTCTTAGCCCCTCATTTTCATATTCCTTTGCAAAGTGGTTCTGACAGGATACTACGTCTTATGAACAGACATTATACCTCTAAAGAATACTTAACGATTTTAGAAAAACTTTATAACCTTTATCCTCAGGCTACATTCGGGGCAGATGTTATCGTAGGTTTTCCCTCAGAAACAGAAAAAGACTTTTTAAAAACCTTAGAGGTTATCGAAAACTCTCCTCTAAACTGGTTACACCTTTTTCCTTTTTCCCCAAGACCAGGGACTCAGGCTGAAAAGCTTACTCCTAAGGTTAAGCCTGAAGTAATAAAAGCGCGGATAGAAATTTTAAAAAATATAGGCAAGAAAAAAAGGGAGGATTTTCTAAACCAAGAAGTAGGGAAGGTTAGAAGGGCGGTAGTTGAAACCATTAACGAATCTGAGATAAAAGGCCTTTCAGAAAACTACATCTCTCATAAAATAGTCCTCCCACCACCTTTCCCTTTATCAAAAGGAAAGATTTTAAAAGTTAGGTTTATGGCTAAAGAAGGAGATTATCTGTTAGGAAAAGTTTTATAAATCTTTATAAAAAGCAAGGTATAATGAAATCCTGAGGCTAACGTAAAAAAGATAACCAATTGTCCAAACACAAAAATAAACGTTGGGTCTAACGGGTAGACTAAAAGATGCACGATATAAGTAAAGATAAATCCTAATTGCATGGCAGTTGAAATTTTTCCCAAGTAGCTTGGCTGAAATTCAGCTTTTCTTGAAGACCTCAAATAAAGATAGATAGCTCCAAGAAGTATCCCAAGATCTCTAACAAAAACTATTAAAAAAAAGTCTAACGAAAGTAGACGATCAAAATAAAGCAAAAAGAATACTATGTTTATAAAAACTTTGTCTGCTATAGGGTCAAGAAGCTTCCCCAACTTGGTTTCCCAGTGAAAATTCCTGGCAAAAAACCCATCTAAGGCATCGCTAATAACTCCTGAAAAAAGTAGAAGTAAAAGAATATAAACAGGAAGGTTTTGGATCCAAAAATAAGGGAAGATGATGGCAAGAACAAGTCGATAAAGACTTAAAAGATTAGGAAATTTTAGTAGGTCTTTAAGCAGAGGCTTCACAAATTTTAAATAATACCATTATTTAAAAAAAAATAAAGGGTTATCGGCTTAATCATTAGAAATTTCAAGGATTTTTTCCAAGTTAAAAATCCTTTCTTCGTTACGAAGTCTGCAAAAAGCCCTAAGTCCCAAGAAAGGTTTTCCTTTATAAACCACTTCCTTTATCTCAATGGGAAGAACTTTTCTTCTGGTTTTAATATCCGAGCTTTTAAGATAAACAATTTCTATTTCTTTTTTTTCTTGTATAGCCTTTTGAATAAGGGCTATTTTTTCGTTTAAATCAAGTTTTTCTTTTGCTTTTAGATATTGAAGACTGGTTAAAAATTTTACTACTTTACGGTCTAACTTAACATGTCCTTTTTTAACCGGTTTAGTAAGGACAATACCTTCTAAACTGGTGCAACGGGAGAGGGCTACATAAAGTTGTCCATGGGCAAAGGTGCCTCTTTCAAGGTCTATGACTACCTTTTCAAAGGTAAGTCCTTGGCTTTTATGGATGGTTATCGCCCAGGCGAGCTTTAAAGGGAACTGAGTAAAAGACCCTACAGGCTTTATCTCAACCTTGGAAGAACCTTTATCAAAGTAATGTTCATAAACATCCCATTTAAATGGGGTTACTTCTATCTCGTAGCCTCTTTGTAGCTCCACTCCTATCAGCAAGTCCTCAGGGTCTATATAAACCACCCTACCTACATCTCCGTTTACCCATCTACCTTGAGGGTCGTTAGCTAACAAGATAACCTGAGCTCCTTCCTTTATTTTTAACCTTATCGGTGCAGGTAAATCTTCTGTTTCTATTTTACCTGAAAGTTTACCGTAAAACTCAAAAGTCTTTCCTTTTAATCTTTCTAACTTAGCAAGGTTAATTTGTTCTGCTTTAGCATTAGTAGTAGTAAGATAGACGTAAAAGTCTTCTTCCTTTGGCTCAAAATTAGGTATGACCCTTTGGTTAAGCCTTTCAAAGGTTTCCTCTTCTACTATACCGTTTCTTATTTGGTTTAAAATTTCGATAAAAGTTAAATCTGTCTGGCGGTAAATCTTTTCAAACTCTACAAATTCAAAAAGGTTTTGTTTAAAGGCCTTAGCCGAAAAGAAATAAGGGGTTTCATAAAGATATTTAAATATCTCCTTTTCTTTTGAGGTCACTACCGGTGGCAACTGGTATAGATCCCCTATAAGCACCATCTGAACCCCTCCAAAGGGCTTCCTTGGAGAGGGTCCCCATTTTCTTAAAAAAGCCTCTATACAATCGAAAAGGTCTGCCCTTACCATAGAGATTTCATCTATAATGAGGGTTTCAAGGTTTTTATAAACTTCTCTTAGCTCATCAGGTGGTTTAAGTTGATAGACTTTTTCTAAGGTTATGTCAGGTCTAAAACCAAAAAAAGAATGAATCGTTTGTCCTCTTACATTAAGAGCTGCTACCCCAGTGGGTGCAAGTACTGCCATAGACTTGGGCAGTTTTTTTATCAAATACCTAAGAAAGGTAGATTTACCAGTTCCTGCACGACCGGTTATTAAAAGATTTGGGGAGGAATTGGCAATAAGGTCCCAAGCCCTTTGAAACTGCTGGTTAAAATCAAGGTCTTTCATGAGAGTCCTTAAAAAATTTTAATCCTTTTTCTTTAAATTAAAAGTCGCACTTCATTTTCTTTAATAGCCTTTATTGATAAAAAGTGTTAGAATTAAACCTATGGCTAAAAAACTTTTTATCGTCGAATCTCCTACTAAGATAAAGACCTTACAAAAAGTCCTATCCTCAAAAGATTTTATCTTTAGAGCAACTTTTGGTCATATTAAAGATCTTCCCTCAAAAAGCTTAGGGGTTGACCTAAACACCTTTCAGCCTTCTTTTTATTATCTTAGTTCTAAAAAAAAGGTGCTGGAAGAACTTAAAAAATTGGCTTTAAAAGTAGAAGAGGTTTACTTAGCTACTGATCCAGACAGAGAAGGAGAAGCCATAAGTTTTCATCTGTATGAATATCTCAAGTCTATCAAAGAAAATCTGATTTTCAAAAGAGTTGATTTGATAGAGATTACTGAACTTGGGATTAAACAAGCACTGCGTTCGGTAAGAAGCCTTGATACAGGGCTTTATCTTGCCTATCAAACCCGAAGGGTTTTAGACCGACTGATAGGCTATCTTCTCTCTCCAAAACTTTCTAAGGCTCTTAAACTACCTCTTTCTGCAGGAAGGGTGCAAAGCCCTGCTTTAAGGCTTATCGTAGAAAGAGAAGAAGAGATAGAAAGTTTTGTTCCAGAAACGAGCTTTTCTTTGAGGGTTAAGGTCCAAGACAATAAAGACAGGGTATACGAACTTGAGCTCTGGTTTAAAAAGGGATTGTATAAAGATAAAGACAAAAAAAGCTTAGAGGAATTTTTTGCTAAGCATCTAGCTGGGCAAAGCATTATCTTAAACAAAATTACTGAAAAGAGGTTGGTTAAACAGCCTCCTTATCCCTTAAAAACTACTACTCTTATTGAAGTGGCTGGAAGTTCCTTAGGCTTTAGCCCTAAAGAAACCATGATTCTTGCCCAAGGGCTTTATGAAAAAGGGCTTATTACCTATATGCGTACCGATTCCGTAAGGGTTAGCCCTCTTGCGAAAAAGGCTGTTAAAGATTTTATACTTAAAACCTTTGGGAAGGAATATCTTGGGAAAGAAAGAAGGGTTAAAACCTCTAAGTTTGAGCAAGGAGCCCATGAATGTATAAGACCAACCAATCTTTTTAAGGACCCTGCGTTTTTAACCTCAAGAGAAAAAGCCCTTTACGAACTTATAAAAGTCTTCTTTATTGCAAGTCAGATGCGTGGGGCGGAATTTTTAGAGTTAAGCTATGTGTTTGGCCAAGACCTTTTGCCTAAGGGGTGGTTTTTGTTTACCAAACGCAAGGTGCTTGTTTTTGATGGCTTTTTAAGGGTTCTAAAAGATGAGAGTTCCTATGAAAACCCGCTTGATTTAAAGGAAGGCGAGAAACTCCAAGTGCTTTCTTTTGAGATAAAGGAGCATAAGACCAAACCTCCAGAGCGTTATACCCCTCACAGTCTGGTTAAAAAACTTGAAAGTTTAGGAATTGGTAGGCCATCAACCTATGCAACCATTTTGGACATTCTTTTTAAACGGAATTATATAAAAAAGGAAGGGAAACACCTAAAACCAACCGAATTAGGTAGGTTGGTATGCCAAACCCTTTTAGATGGGGCTCCGGTTTTTATGGACTATAAATATACCGCTGAAATGGAGGGAAAGCTTGACTTTGTGGCTAAAGGTGAGGCAACTTACGAGGATTTGGTAAAAAAAACCTATGGTTTAATCAAAAATTGCCGTTTTTCGCCCAATCTTTAAGAAAAAAATTTATAAGCGGCTTTTATATATAGTCTTATTTAAAAATTTAATCAAACAAATCTGAAACAACCTTGACAAAAATCTATAAAAGAGTAAATTAATAATACCACTTGGGCCGTTAGCTCAAACGGTAGAGCAATGGACTCTTAATCCATAGGTTGGAGGTTCGAGTCCTCCACGGCCCATTTTATTTTTAGTTCTTTTTTTCCTAGTTATCATTTCAAACCTACCTAAAGCTTCCTTGAGTTTTTTAAAATATGAGGTATATTTTAAAACTGAAAAAAATTTAAAGAGAGGTGTAAAGGAATGAAAAAGGGTATTCATCCAAAATACTATCCTGATGCAGTTATTAGGTGTGCCTGTGGTAACGAATTAAGGGTAGGGTCTACCAAACCTGAAATAAAGGTAGAAATCTGTTCTAAATGTCATCCTTTCTTTACCGGCGAGATGAAGTTTGTAGACACTGAGGGAAGGATAGAAAAGTTTATGAAAAAATACTCTAATTTTTATCAAAACAAAGATAAATAAGCATGAGTTTATCTAACCTTTATTTACTAAAATTAGAAACGATAGAAAAAAAATTTGAAGAATTAGCAGAAAAACTTTCAGACCCTGCAATCATTTCAGACCCTTCATTATATGCTAAGCTTGCCAAGGAACATTCTGAGCTTGAGGAAATTGTATCTACTTTTAAGGAATATAAAAAAGTTCTTAAAGAAATAGAAGAAAACAAAACTATCATCGAAGAAGAATCTGACGAAGAACTGGTAGAATTAGCCAAAGAAGAATTAAAAATCTTAGAAAACCGGGTAGATGAACTGGAAAAATTGCTTCCTATACTTCTTCTTCCCAAAGACCCAAATGATGAAAAAAACGTTATCTTAGAAATCAGAGCAGGAGCAGGGGGAGAAGAGGCAGCACTTTTTGCGGCTGACCTTTTGAGGATGTATCAAAGATATGCTGAAAGAAAAGGATGGAGGTTTGAAATTCTTGATACTAATGACACCGGGCTTGGAGGATTTAAAGAAGTTGTGGCTAAAATAGAAGGGAAAGGAGCTTATTCTCGTTTAAAATATGAAAGTGGGGTTCATAGGGTCCAAAGGGTCCCGGTTACGGAAAGTTCTGGAAGGATTCATACTTCTACGGTAACTGTAGCTGTTCTTCCTGAGGTAGATGAAGTAGACGTGGACATCAATCCTGATGAACTTAAGATAGAGACCATGAGGGCAAGTGGACATGGTGGGCAACATGTTAACCGAACCGAAAGCGCCGTAAGGATTACTCACATACCTACCGGGATAGTAGTTACCTGCCAAAATGAAAGAAGTCAACACCAAAATAAAGCCACTGCTATGAAAATCTTACGGGCAAAGCTCTATGAACTTGCCCAAAGGCAACAACATGAAAAAATACAAAAGGAAAGAAGGTCGCAAGTAGGTACAGGAGAACGTTGTGAAAAAATAAGAACTTACAACTTTCCTCAAAACAGGGTCACCGACCACCGTGTAGGCATCACCATCTACAACTTACCTGAGGTTCTTGACGGGGATATAGACCAATTCATAGACGCTTTAATCGCTCATTTTAGGGCAGAAATGTTAAAACAAGAAGAAAACAACCTTAGTATGGCGGCTTAATCCCTCGAAAAGGGATGAGAAAATGATCGAACATTATAGCTTTGGTAGTCTTACTTTCAAAGGACAAAACTATAATAAAGACCTTATTATCATCAAAACCAAAGATGGAGAAAAAATCTTTAGTTCTTGGTGGAGAAAAGAAGGACATAGGCTTCAGGTCGAAGATTTAGAAGAGGTGTGGAACGAAAAAATCAAATTTTTGATAATAGGGACAGGTGCAAAAGGACTGATGCAAGTTGACCCAGAGGTTGAACGTAAAGCCAAAGAATTAGGCATTATTGTTGAATCCTTTGATACTCAAAAGGCCACAAACAGATTTAACGAGCTTTATTCTCAAGGGGTTGAATTAGCAGGGGCCTTTCACCTTACTTGTTAGCACACCTCAGTCCCAACTCCAAGGATTGTTTTTATCGGTTCTGTTTTGAGAATTAGGAATTTGTTTAAGAGGCTGTTCTGGCATCTTTCCTTGAGAAGGCAAAGCTTGAGGCTGGGGACTGTATCCTTGATTAGCAGGGGATGGTTGAGATTGATAGGTTGGTAAAGGTAGATTTTGAGAAGGAGTTGGTGGAGTAGATGGAGTTGGTGATGGGGTAGGGGTGTAAGGCTGTGGTGGGAGCTGAGGCATCTGGATTACCTGAGTCTGATAAAACTGTGGGGTCTTTTCTTTTCTTTCTTTTATGAAAGGAAACTGAGAAAGAAATTTAGAAAGTATGCCTTCGTCTTCTTCCTGGTAGTAGTAATATGGAGGAGGAGAGTAAGGATAATAAGGAGTCCCGGGATAATAACCTGGATAAGGAGCTGGATAACCGGAGGTTGCGTTGGTCTGGTTTGACGAAGAAGGTTTACGCTTAGTTTCTTCATCTTCAGCCCAGCCAACAGTACCTTTGGTTACATCTATTACCAACCCTTTTGATAAGGATTCCTCGACATCTACGTCAGTAAAACCCTTAGCCCTGGTTACCTTAGGCTTAGATTCTCCTGTCCTTGGAGGAAAAAGATAAGGATAGTAATAATAATAACCTCTTTCAGGATGTTCTTTACTTATACCATAGGATGACATAGCATACATCGGTTCAGCACGATAAAAATCTTCTTCTGTGCCCTCTACGTAAACCTTAGATTTAAAAGCAAAACGAGTAAGCTGAGGGATAATCTCTGAAACCCCTTTTAACTCTTGGAAAAATTGAACCGGCTTTTTGGGGGAGGTTAAACTCATCATCTGAGCGTCTATACTAACCGATTCTCCTAAAACTGTAACACTTCCCCAAACCACATAATCTGCGTTAAATTTCTGCCCAAGAGACCGAGCGATTTCTTTATTGATCTTAGGAAGTCCTGTTAGTTCCATTTTTACCAATTCATAATCCACTACCTCGATCTTATTAGGGGTAAACAACCTACTAACCAACATCTCAGGAATAGCCTCTTTTAGATAAGATAAATCTTTATCTGCATAAACTTCAAAAGGAAGAATAAGGACCTTCTTTACAGTGCCGTTATCCTTAATGTTTTCTTCAGCCATCACCAAAGAAGCCCCTATCCACAAAAAACTTAAAATCAAGTAAAGGTTTATCAAAAGCCTAAGCATTTTTTTCATAACCACCTCACCTTACTCAGAAGTTGTAAACCTTTACTTAAAAGGTTAACCTATTTTTAAGTTTTGTCAAAAACCAAAAATTAAACACTCTAAAAATATTATCTCCTTCTCTCTAAAATACAATTCCAAATGGTCTACACTTTCCATCACCTTCTCAGGTAAAAAAACTGAAAAGTAAGCTTTAAAAGTAAAAACTTGACTTTTTGTGAAATAGAATTATTTTATTTTATAAAAAATGTTATTTAAGATCCAACATGATAACATTAGAAGAATTTCTTAAAGATTCTTTTCCTATAATTTATCACATTACGGTTACTGGAAAATGTAACGCAAGTTGTGAAGGTTGTTTAAACGGTTTGATTTACGGGGAAAGGAACTCTTTTGCTTCTTCTTGGGAAGAAGCTCCAGAAAAGACTTTTCAAGCAGTAGATTGGCTTTTACATAAAACTAACGGTAATCCTGTTTTTATAGCCTTTTATGGAGGGGAGCCTCTTCTTGTCTTTGAAAAAGTGAGGGAGATTTTCTATAAACTCAGGGCCCTTCATCCTTATAAACACCTTAAGTTTGTACTTTATACCAACGGAACCCTTTTAAAAAGGGTGGTAAAAGATGACCCCGAATTTTTCAAACGTCTTGATTTACTAATGGTTTCTATCGATGGGACAAAGGACCAGCATGAAAGGGTCCGAAAGGGTACTTCTTTACTTCAGATTGAAAACAACTTAGAATTTTTCAAATCTCAAAGCGATACCAAAGTGCTGATGTGGTCTACCTTGCGGGAAGAGATGAGTTTTCAAGACTGTTTAGAAGAATTTTTAAAACTTTATCAAAGAGGGGTTGTTGACTTTTTCTTCTGGCATCTTATAGAAAGGGACTATCCTATAAAAGATTTTATATCTTTTAGAGAAAATTATTTAAAAGACCTTACCTATCTTTTAGATAGGTTTGTAGTTGATTTATCTAAAGGGACGGTTTTACCTGTGCTTCCACTGGCTGAGCTTATGTTCTTTTTATTAAAAGGGATCAAGCGTGGGCAAACAGGATGTGGAGTAGAAAAACTAAGAAGCTTTGATGTGCTTTCAGGCAAGGTTATTCCATGTGTAGACATGGGAGAAAATCTGGTTTTAGCTGATTTTCGAAAAAATGAGGTTGAAACATTAGATTTTTCTAAAATCCAAAAAGAGCTTTTATCCTTGGTTTCCTATAAAGAGTGGTTAGGTTGTAACCTTTGTGAAGCAGAGTTTTTCTGCGGAGGAAGGTGCCCTGTGCTTATTAAAACCTCCCCTGAAAGGGCTAAACAATATTGTATCCTAATAAAAGACCTCGTTGATTTAGCAAAGAGTTTTTTACCGGAGGTAAAAAGAGCTCTTAAAGCTTCTCAACTATCAGAAGAAAGTCTGTACTATCCCTATGGTTACCTTAATCTTCTAACCGATGTAATTCCCTAAATATATGATTCTTAACTAAACTGCTTCCCATTTCTTGATTTTATTTAGGCTTTATATTATAATTTAATTCCTAAGGTTTCAAATTTAGGAAATTTATTAGAATTCATGTTAAAATTAAAAAATTTTGATATAAACCTAAAGATTAAAGTTCTACTTTTAGGTTTTTTTAAATCTTTAAATCTTTTAAAGTCTCTTATAAAACTTCCGAAAAAATAATTATAGGGGAACAAACATGAAAAAACTTTGTTTTGCTATTCCTACCTGGAATAGAGCTAAAAAACTTGAAAAATGTATACTCTCTATAGCTAATCAAATCCTTGAGCTTGGCGAACAAAACAACATCGGTATCTTCGTCTCCGACAACGCATCAACAGACGATACCCCTAAGGTACTATCAAAGCTTAAAAAAAAATTTCCCTTCCTCGAATATACCAGACTAAATAAACATGTAGATACCGCCGATAGCGGAGAAATTGCTTATCGCTTAGCTCAAGGAGAATATCTCTGGATTTTCGGTGATGACGATATCCTACTTAAAGATGGCCTAAAGGCTGTCTGGCATATCTTAAACACTAAAAACGCTCACCTTATCCATGCCGGTAACGGGTTTTTAACCCCTCATAGCTATAAAATATATGAAGGCTCTGTACTTGAATTCGCTAATAAAATGGGGTTTAATCAATTTATTGGATGGGCAACCTCGATAATCATTAAAAAAGATATCCTTATCCAATACATGTCTTTACCTCAATACCCTAAATACAAAGAAAGTGCTTATACTCATGTCTTAGGTATCTTACATGTAGCCTCCAATTCGCCTGCGGTTGTATTAGACTTCCCAATATGTCAACCCATAGAACCTCAAACTTCGGAAGATGTAAAAAGATGGGCTTTAAATAATATATTTTGGAGAACTATACTTACTATTAAGGGATTTAAAATTCTTTTTGACCTTGGCATTTTAAAGGAAAAAGTTAACCCTATGTTTTTTAAATACGATAGGTTTTATTTTTGGGATAGATGTATATTTTATATGATTAACAGCCATTTAACAGGTTGTCCCTTTCCAGACGAGGGGTGGGATTTGATTTTATCAATATCCGATATGATAGATAACGAAGAAATGGCAGAAATTATTAAAAATCGTGTTATGGAATCAAGGGAACAATGTGAAACCTTAAAAAAGATCAACATGCAGATTAAAGAAATTCAAAACACTTTAAACGAAATGTTAAAAGAACATAGCAGAAAAATATTTGAGTGGGGAGGATGGTGGAAAGAAGCTCAACAAGGGGAACAAACATGAAAAAACTTTGTTTTGCTATTCCTACCTGGAATAGAGCTAAAAAACTTGAAAAATGTATACTCTCTATAGCTAATCAAATCCTTGAGCTTGGCGAACAAAACAACATCGGTATCTTCGTCTCCGACAACGCATCAACAGACGATACCCCTAAGGTACTATCAAAGCTTAAAAAAAAATTTCCCTTCCTCGAATATACCAGACTAAATAAACATGTAGATACCGCCGATAGCGGAGAAATTGCTTATCGCTTAGCTCAAGGAGAATATCTCTGGATTTTCGGTGATGACGATATCCTACTTAAAGATGGCCTAAAGGCTGTCTGGCATATCTTAAACACTAAAAACGCTCACCTTATCCATGCCGGTAACGGGTTTTTAACCCCTCATAGCTATAAAATATATGAAGGCTCTGTACTTGAATTCGCTAATAAAATGGGGTTTAATCAATTTATTGGATGGGCAACCTCGATAATCATTAAAAAAGATATCCTTATCCAATACATGTCTTTACCTCAATACCCTAAATACAAAGAAAGTGCTTATACTCATGTCTTAGGTATCTTACATGTAGCCTCCAATTCGCCTGCGGTTGTATTAGACTTCCCAATATGTCAACCCATAGAACCTCAAACTTTGGAAGATGTAAAAAGATGGGAAAAAGAAAACATTGGCTGGAGATATTTTCTTACTGTTGAAGGATTAAAACTCCTTTTTCAGGCCGGTATTTTCAAAGAAAAATTGCCCTCTCTTTTTTTTAAATATCTTGATTTTTATCTCTGGGATAGATTTATTATCGTTATGATTTTCACCCATTTAACAGATAACCCCTATCCAGAAAAAGGATGGAAACTAACTTTAGATATAGCGGATATGCTAAAAGATGAAAATATGGCAAACTACATAAAAAAAAGAGTTAACGAAGCAAGAAAATTATGTGAACAAAGAAAATTTTTACTTTCTCAGTATGAAAAAGTTTATAAAAATTTACAAAAACTTTATATAACCCTTAATAATCCAATGTTTGAAAATGGTGGCTGGTGGAAAGAGCACGGATAAAGAGTCAACTGTTATAAAATAGGAGTTAAGCATGAGAGATATCTTGAATAAAAAACTTATAAAAAGCAAGATTAAAGAAAGAGCTTTTTTACGATTTTTGTCTCGCATACTATCCTCCCAAGTAACTCAAAGGGTTAAAACAAATGAACTTTAAACCAAAATATATAAAAATACCTAACATAAACATTGTGGGAGGATGATAAACCATGAAGGCTGTAATCCTTGCAGGGGGTTTAGGAACAAGACTTGCTGAGGAAACTAATATTAAACCTAAGCCAATGATAGAAATCGGTGGTAAACCTATACTGTGGCATATCATGAAAATTTATTCTGCTCATGGAATAAATGATTTTATCATCTGTACAGGGTATAAAGGATACAAAATTAAAGAATACTTTGCTAATTACTTTCTACATATGTCAGATGTAACCTTTGACATTAAAAATTATCAAATGATTGTACATTGTTCTGAAGCCGAACCCTGGAGAGTAACTATAGTTGATACTGGAGAACATACAGAAACCGGGGGAAGGCTTAAAAGAGTAGCCAAGTATCTTGAAGGAGAAGAAATCTTTTGTTTTACTTATGGAGATGGAGTTGCTGATGTAAACATAACCGAAGAAATAAATTTTCACAAAAAACATGGTAAATTAGCCACCATACTTGCGGTAAGGCCACCAGGAAGGTTTGGAGCTTTAGAAATTAACGATAATTTAGTGATTAATTTTCAAGAAAAACCTCCAGGAGATGGAGCTTGGATTAACGGAGGATTTTTTGTGCTTTCAACCAAAGTTATTGATTTAATAAAAGGAGACCAAACTTCTTGGGAGCAAGAACCTTTAAAAATTCTTGCTAAGAAAGGAGAGCTTGTTGCTTTTAAACATTATGGTTTTTGGCATCCTATGGACACCCTTAGGGATAAAAGATACTTAGAAGATCTTTGGGCAAGTGGGAAGGCACCTTGGAAAATATGGTAGATTTCTGGATTGATAGACCGGTTTTTGTAACTGGAGCTACAGGTTTACTAGGCAGTTGGCTTGTTAAAAGGCTTGTTGAGGTTAAGGCAGATGTAATATGTTTAATAAGGGACTGGGTACCTCAAAGTGAGCTTATCCTTTCAGGGTTCCTTGATAAGGTAAAGGTAGTAAGAGGAGATGTAAGGGATCAAGAACTCATTGAAAGAGTTCTTGGAGAATATGAGATTGATACGGTTTTTCATCTTGCCGCTCAGACGATTGTTGGGATTGCCAATAGGAACCCTGTTTCTACCCTCGATACTAACATAAGAGGGACTTGGGTACTCCTTGAAGCTTGCAGACGTTCTTCAACGGTAAAACAAATAATAGTTGCCTCCTCAGACAAAGCCTATGGAGAACATAAAATCCTACCTTATACTGAAGAAAATCCTCTGCAAGGTAAGCATCCCTATGATGTAAGTAAATCTTGTGCTGACCTAATCGCCCAAATGTATGCCTATACCTATAGGCTTCCTGTAGTAATAACGAGGTGTGGGAATCTATATGGAGGAGGAGACCTAAACTGGAATAGGCTTATACCTGGTACTATCCGTTCGATTTTAAGGGGGCAAAAACCTTTAATACGCTCAGACGGAAACTATGTGAGAGATTATTTCTATGTAGAAGATGCTGTTGAGGCATACCTTTTGCTTGCTCAAAAACTTTCTGAAGATAGAAATTTAATAGGAGAAGCTTTCAATTTTTCAAATGAAGAACCAATAACAGTTATTGAACTGGTTAATCTGATTATAAAATTAATGGAAGCTAATTTGACCCCTTTAATACTTAACGAAGCTTCAAATGAAATACGTGAACAATATTTAAGCTCAAAAAAAGCAAGACAAATTTTAAAGTGGAAACCACTTTTTTCTCTTGAAGAGGGATTAAATCTAACTATAAATTGGTATAAAAATTTTTTTGTGCTGAAAGATAAAATAAAAAAGTTTTTTTTATAGCCTCTTCTAAAGTTAAGGTTTGTTTTAATCCAAGTTCTGTTTGAGCTTTTTTAGTAGAAGGAATATACCTATCAACCCGCTTCTCTGGTGAAGCCTTCCCTTGAACTATAACGTCCACAGATTTACCTGTCAATTCTTTATATATCTCAGCTACTTTAAAAGCGAGGTCTTTGATAGTTATTGGTTCTTCTGAACCAACATTATATGGATCACAGTTTTTACCTTTAAAAAGAATAGTCCATAACCAAACGATCAACTCAGAAGCGTACATGTAAGATCTTACAGCACTTCCATCGCTTTTAACAATAATAGGCCCACCCATTAAAGCATCTCTTATAAAATTTCCTACAGCATAATGTAAATTCAATTGCAAATAGGGGCCAATAAAAGTAAAACATCTTGCTATTTTAATATCCATATTGTGTTTTTTAGAATAAACTGTACATAAAAATTCTGATACTTTTTTCCCGATACCTACTTCTGCGTTAGCTTCATTAATATTAGGTGATCCATTATATTGTTCATCTAATGATGATATAGATGGTGGTTGTTTACCATAAACAGCACCGCTACTTATGTATAAAAAACTTTTTGTATTATTATAAGCGGCGAAACGCAAAATATTTCGTGTACCATCTAAAATAATACTCAATCTTTCTTCAGGGTCCTCACATAAAAATTTGCTTTCTGCAGAAGCACTTGCTCCATGGATAATAAAATCGAATTTTTCTTTAGGGTATACAAAGGATCTAATATCACCTGTAACATATTTTAAACTTAAGGCATTGATTAGATGGGGATGTTTTTGCTTAAAAGCTTCGTAATTTCTTGTTAAAATTGTTGCCTGGGCATTAAGGTTTAATCTTTCATTAATCCATAAAAAACTCTCTAACATCCATATTCCAAAAAAACCTGTACCACCGGTTATAAAAAAATTAGCTTTATACGCATTAACCCACAAATCTTTAGTATTAATTAAAATATAGTTTAAGTCTTCTATAGGAAGGGTATATATATTTTTTATGTTCTCCATTTTAAAAAGCCTTCTTGTGTTTCAATAGCCTTCAACTCTTGTTCATTTTTAATAAAATCTTCTTCCGTAAATACTTTATACCAGGGTACAGGTAAGGGATTACCGTATATTTTTTTTACTACATACTCTTTTATAAAATATCGATCTTCTGCTATCAAACAGGTATCAACATATTTTCCAAACCATTTTATCTTTAAACCACGATTAATGATATCTTTTAAAGGTTCTTCGAAAAAATTTCCAAGAGAAACATGAATATAAGGGCAGGGCATTATATCACCATATTTAGTTATAGAAACCATTCTTTTTACTGCTATACATCCTAAATCTAACCCATATCCTGGGGTTAAATGGGTAAAGACATTATATTTTTTCTCCAGCTCTCTTACATAATCCATATCCTTTCTGTCCACAAGTACATCAAAGTTTCCCTCCCAAGCTCCAACAGGTTTAGCATAAGTTACAAAAACTCCTACTCCTTTTGAATTTAAAAATTCTAAAAATTTTATAAATTCTTCTGATCTTACCCTTTGTTTGGTCACTACTGTTTGAATGATTATGTTTAATCCTGCTTTTTTTGCTGATTCAAGGGCTCTCATACATCTTTGAAATGAACCATCTTTATGACGAAATTCGTCATGGTTAGAAGATTCAAGGCTATCAAGACTTAATTGTATCTTATCTACCCCTAAATCTCTCAAAAAAATTGCTTTTTTTTCATCAAGTAGCCATCCATTAGTATCTATAGTAATATAGAATTTCTGTGGATCTATGGCCTTAATAACTTCTTCAAGGTCAGGAAAAACTAAAGGTTCACCTCCTGTAATTACTATATGAGCTAAACCCATCTCGTCTGCCTGTTTTGATAATTCTTTAACCTCTTCTGGAGTAAAATACCTTGCGGTGTCTTTTTTCCTTAGTTTGGTAATACAGCAGTGTTCACAAGAAAAGTTGCATTTATAATCATATTGAAATTGAAGGATTGCTATGCTTTCGCCTTTTCTTACTTTATCTTGAAATGCTAAAATTTTTTTATAAACATAAGGTTTTTCTTTTTTTAACCTTTCTCTTTTATCAACTTCTCCTTCATGTACTTTTAATTTTAAAATTTTCTTTTCCATTAACTACCCTCTATTTATAATTTTTAAACGATTGCCTTTTATCATCCCTATAGGTTGTTTTATTTTCATTTCATTAATTATAATATTAGCTACTTCATCTGAATAACTACCAGCCATAATCAATATGCAATCAACAGGATCTTTCAATAGCCTTTCTGGTGCATAAATTGGAATATGGGTTGCAGGTGTATATTTGTTCTGTTTAAAAGTAGCAGAATCAACCACATAGCTAACTTTATTCTTTAAATCAAGTAAGGCAAGAAGTGCAAGTGATTGATGCCCTGCCCCCCAAACCGCTACTTTTTGATATTTTTTGATGAAATTTTCAACGGCAGCTTTAATATGATTAAGCGTTTCTTCAAAATAAAAATTAAGCTTTCGTTTTTTTCTAACGATAGCCGAAATTATGTAGTCATACCATATTTCTTTTATTTCTAAAACCTCAAACCCGTTTATTTCCAAAGTGGTTTTAAGAGTATCTTTAGTAAAATAAAAAATATGGTCTGTAATGAATTCTGAAAATAATTTCTTTCTTGCTATCATATCAAAATTAGGAACTTCTATCAATCCTAAACCTTCATCAGAAAGGTTCCTCCAAATACCTCTTAAAAATTGATTGGGATTTGGTATGTGCTCTAAAAAACTTAGGCACAAAAAAACATCGTATGGAGCTCCTTTTATTTTATATCGTTCATTTTCTATAAAACCTCTAAACACCTTTAAACCTTTATTTTTACAAACTAATACCGATTCTTCAGAGTATTCGAGACCATAAACTTCTACAGATAATGAATTTAGTATTTCAAGATATTCACCCTTTCCACAACCGATTTCAATAATTTTTTTGTCTTCAAGATCATATTTTTCTATAAATCTTCTAAAATAATCTTTTCTAAAATTAACCATATCTTTAGATATACCTATAGCTCTAATAACTTCTCTATAATAATTAACCGGCTTTCTATTAAGTTGAATCACACCACACCCTGAACATTGAAAAACTTTTAGGGTTAATCCTCTGTCTTTTTGCAAGCCTTTCTTATCTGGTAATTGTTGAGCACTCTTAGGTTGGTTTTTTAATTCAAAAATCGGCTTTTCAAATAATCTATTTTTACAGATTCTACAAGTTTTTCTCATAAATCTATATATTTTTTATAAATATGATGGACCTTAATCAAATTTTTAGGACAACCCTTATGCCACATCCACTCTCCATTTTTAGGTCTGCCAAAGCCTTTATATTTAATTTTTTCGGAAGGAGGTGATAAAAGTTTACATTTATATAATAATGAAATAAAATGTCCCCTTTCTTTTCTTTCAACTATAATCTCATTTATACAAAGAGGTTCGGCTTCAAATTCCACCTTAGCTCCTAATTCTATAAGCGCAACTTTGTTTATTCTTTCTTCTATTTTTTCTTTATACCGAATTATACCTCCAGGAACATGCCACCCTGGACCATAATATTTATCCTCTCTCCATGTCAAAAGGGTTTCATTTTTCTCATTTTTTATTAACAAATCCACATTTATAAGAGGAGTTATTCTACTAATTAAAAGAAAGATTTCTTCTGGTAAACCCTCAGAAGGATTAGCTATAAAACTTTCAATTTTTTCGATTAACTCTTTTAACGTCATTTAGACAAAATATTTAAGTATCGTTATCAAATTGAAGCTCCTTTTCTAACTCCTCTTTTTCTAAAAATGGCCATAGGTCTTCAAGTGGTTTAGATTCTATAGAGCCGTCTTCTTTGATAACTGAAGATAGCCTTGGAGCGATTTGCAAATCGGGATCGATCATAATTTCACACACGACAGGACCATTCATATCCAAAACTTCTTTTACTCTATCTTTAAGATTTTTCTGTTCTGAAATTCTAATAGTCTTTATACCATAAGCAGAAGCTATTTTACAAGTATCTGGAAGGGTAAGACCACTAGAAGGGTCGCAACAAACCAACCTCCCTTCAAAAAATCTTCTCTGCGTATTTCTTATGGAACCATAACCATTATTGTTTAATACAAATACCTTTATAGGAAGATTAAGCCTTTTGATCGTTTCTAACTCCTGCAGGTTATGTTGGAGGCCACCATCTCCTACTATACATATAGTTCTTTTCTTACCACTGGCAATACATACCCCTATGCTTTGAGGAAGCCCAAACCCCATTGAACCGAGTCCTGGAGAATTTATCACTCTTTGTCCTTTTTTTATTCTTATAGCTTGACAAGTTATCTCTGAACAACTTCCAGAACTTCCAGGCACTATAATATCGTCTTCGTTCAATAAATTAGACAGTACGTCAATAAAGGCATAGGTGTTTACATATGGCGAATCTTCAAGATATTCTGGCAAAATAACAGGATATTTATCTTTCCAGTATTTACATCGCTCTAACCATGGACTCCTATTAACCTTTTCGACTTTATCTATTTGTTTTAAAAACTCTTTTAAAAAGTCCTTTGCATCTGCAACTATTGGTAAATCGACCCCTTCAAGCTTTTGTATTTCCTTTTCATCGATGTCAACAATAACCTTTTTGGCATTTTTGGCAAACCATTTATAATTATATCCTACCTGAGAAAGATCAAGACGTGCACCGACAGAAATCAAAAGGTCTGCACTTTGAAGTATAAAATTGGCATATCTTGAGGCAATAGAACCAGGACGGCCAAAATTTAACTCATGATCTTCTGGGATTATATCGATTAATCTCCAAGTAAGAAGCACAGGTATCTTAAGTATCTCTATTAGCTTTAAAAATTCCTCTTCTGCCTTCGCAAGTCTTATACCCTTACCTGCTAAAATTACCGGTCTTTTAGCTTTGTTTAAAAGTTTTATAACTTCTTTTACTAAAGACTCTAAATTAAGAGAAGACACTTCATTAGAAATAAAACTTGTAGGTTGAAATCCTTCCAAAGAGTTTTCATCGATTACACTACCTTGCACATCAAGAGGTATATCAATCCAAACAGGACCAGGTCTGCCTGATTTTGCTAAATATATTGCTTTTTCTAAATGATATCTAATACTTTCCGGCTCCATTATAGTAAACGCATATTTCGTTATAGGCTTAACCATAGATACAATATCTACCTCTTGTACTCCCATTTGTCTAACACCTTTACCTAAACTCATATCTTTTCTTTTTACCTGTCCAGAAATAACCAAAAGAGGAGTAGAATCAATCCAACTTGCTGCAACACCAGTTATAGCGTTGGTTCCACCAGGCCCTGTGGTTACTAAAGCTACTCCAAGGTCATTTTTATATTGTGCATATCCATCTGCAGCTATAACTGCTGCCTGTTCGTGAAGACAGCAAACATAGTTAAGTTTGGCATTCCTACCAAGGGAATCAACCAAATGCATACAACCTCCACCTGGAAGAAGAAAAATCGTATCTACCCCAAGGGAGGCTATAAAATTGATAACATAATCTGAAAGCTTAATCATAGCTATAAAGCTTAACCCAACCTTTTATTTGGAATCAAAAATCAATTCTAATGTTTCTTTTTCGGTATTTTTTGAACTATTCCAAGGCGCAGGAAACAATATAGTAAATATTCCTAATGCCTTTGCTTGATTAATATTTTCTTCGTTATCATCGATAAATATGTCAACCTTTCCTAACCACTTTAAAAAATCCGCTTTATTTTGGTCATAGATCGGTGCAGTAATATCTTTTCTACTTGAAGGAACAAAATGAAAGGTTCTTATCCATTTCCCAAAATGTTTAAACACCCACTGAGAGGTAGTTGAAGCAGTAGATATAGGGGTTGAAGTAATCGCTATGTGACGAAATTTTTCCCCATATGTTTTAAACCATTTTAAAACCTCTTCTCTTGGTTGCATCTCTTGATAAAAATTAGAAAGTCTAAACTCATCAAGGGAAATAAGATACTCATCAAGAGATATGCCTAAAATTTTGTAAGGTGGATTCTCTTTCAAGTTTTGATATTTTAAATTTAAATTTTTTCCCATTTTATACCACTCAAACCAGCTTTCCATCAAGTTATTTAAAACATCATCTACATCCCAAGCAATGATTTTCATCTTTAATATAACCTTAACAGCCAATCTGTCCAGACGATGATGGGAGTTTTTCTATTTTTATTTAAAACGATAGTTTCGTCCTCATAAAAAGAATCATCAGGATAATGGGTAGTAGATATTTCTTCAAAAATAACCCCTATATCCGTTTTAAAAGAATGCTTAACCCCTCTTTCCACAATAACCACATCACCTTTCCTGCAAAATTTTCTTTCGTCATTTAAAGTTATTTCCATTTCACCAAATAGAATATGAAAAGCTTCCTCTTTTTTTTGGTGATAATGGACAGGATGTTTCTGATTAGGAAGAAGAATTATTAATTTTTTACAGTACTCACGGTTTATACAATTAATAATAACAGAACCAATTTCTTCAAACCGGTCAATCCCATAATGATGGGAAATCTCCATCTCCAGTTTATTAGGCAAAGGCACTCCACTTTTAACCAATATATCTCCGACTTTTTTTACAATCTCAAAAACTCTTCCTCTAAGCTCTCTGAAACTTACATCTGAATGCAAGATAGCCTCTCCTGGTTTTATGTCTTTTAACGCAATATATTCATGATACTTAGACATGTCGTTTGCAACCAGCTGACCCTCAAAATTAGGGATTGCAAAAAATGTATTAGAAATGTCTATCCTTTCTCCTTTTTTGATATCTCTTTTGGCAAAGACTCCTCTTTGCAAACCTTTTAAGTCTAATTTTTCTTTTTCCGTCGGTATATATCTTTGACCTAATAGACCACACATACTAAAAGCATCTGTGGCTGACTCAAGCCATTTTCTAATCTGCTCTGGTGTAGCAGAATAAGCGTTTATACCGTATTTTTCCGAACTTATAGCTACATGCTTTTCAAAGATTTTTGCCCCTTTAGCTATCGCAATTTTTATAGAATCAAAATTATCTGGTGATTCATGGGTAGAATACCCAATAGGAATATTAGGATATCTATTTTTTAAAAGGTCTATTTGATTTAATTGAAGATTTTCCTTTCTTGTAGGATACTCTCCTACACAATGCATAAGCGCAAAAACCTTTTTCCTATTTTCAAAAAAAAGTACGACCCTGTCTATGTCCTCAAGCGAGGCACCTGCCGTTGAAGCTATAATCGGTAAGTTTGTTTTCACGATTCTCTCAAGTAAAGGCCAGTCTGTAAAAGAACAGCTTGCAATTTTTATTATGTCGTACCCATGCTCTTCAACCAAATCAACGGATTTTTCATCAAAAGCTGTACAAATGGTTAAAAAACCTAATCTTTGGGCCTCTTCTTTTAAAATTTTCCTTTGCTCTGGAGTTAAATTTGTTTCTTTAAACCTTTTAATATATTTAAATTCTGTGGATTCTTTATAATTTGGATGAATAAAACTATCTAAATCACGATATTGAAATTTAAACGCAAATTTAAACTGAGGAAAATCTTTACATATTTTATATAATTCATTAATTATACGCAAACCATGTTCAACATCCCCCATATGATTGTTTGCCATTTCAAAAATAAAAAGATTATCAAAAATTTCATTATTATACATTTTTCACCTCTTAATGTATATTTATATTCCTTTAAAAATATTCTCTATAATTTGTTTATCTTTTATGGTCTCAACCGAAGACCAAAAGCCTTTATGTATGTAAGGAATACATTTATTCTCTTGGATTAAAGGTTCAATAATATCATTATGTAAATGTGTTTTATCTCCTTCTATCAATTTTAAAATTTTAGTTGAAAGCACAAAATATCCCCCACAAAGATAGCAATCATCACTATCTTTAAAATAACTATGCCCAGGATAAGGTCTTACCGATAGATAAGTACCTAACTTTCTATGTTTAAAATGATAATATATCTCATCAGCTAAATTAGCATCTGTCAGACAATCTCCATAGGTAAGTAAAAAGTATTCATCCTTTTCTAAATATTTAGATATACGTTTTAATCTACCTCCTGTTTCAGTATCTTCCCCTGTATCAATTAAATAAACCCTCCAAGGTTGAAGATCGCCTCTTGCAATTTCACAATATAAACTACTAGATGAAAATTTTTTTACTTTATAGGCTTTTTCCAAAAAGTATTCCTTTATCATTTCTTGTTTATATCCTAAACAAAGGATAAATTCATTAAATCCATGTCTAGAATATAAATTCATGATATGCCACAGTAACGGATAACCTGCAAGTTCAATTAAAGGTTTAGGCCGAAATTTTGTTAATTCTAAAATCCTTGTGCCTCTTCCACCTGCTAATATTACTACTTTTAGTAGCATAAACTACTCCTAAAATTTTTTCAAGTCTTTAAAATTTATCATAAAAGCCTTTTCTAAATGTTTACTCTCGGTCTGGGGTATCTTTCTCCCCTCTTTTTCTCAAAACCAAAAGTCAAAAGTAGAACTCTCAAATAAAATCTATTAGACCTTGTTAATTTTATATGATAAACCATCAAAATACCTAGCTAATCTCTATTAGGCTTATCTATCTCTTATTTTCTTTTGTTTTTTTTAAAATCGGAACAATTTTTAATTTCTTTAGCATATTATCTCTCTTGTTGTCTTTACACTTTTTTTGCCTTAGCCTCCTCTTTTTAACCTATTTAAACCGCTTAACCTGCTTAAACTTAACCTCTCCTATCTATCTTTATAAATCAAACATATCTATCCCTTAACTTGAGCTTAATCCAATAATTTTGGACCTCTTTTTACTTCCCTTTTTAATCTATAAAGCCGGTTATTCTTGGCACATAAATTATGATAACTTAATGAGCACCACATTAAAAAAGTTTTTGGTTGTGTTTCAATACTTTTATTTGGTAATCTAAAGTTGAGCAGTCTTTCAGGAATAGAAGGCTTAAATGTATTCAGAACAAGAGACAGAAACTTTCGCAGTGTATTTTTGCCTTACAAGAATATACAGAAGACCCAAAAGAACTTATAAAAACACCTTTCATGACTGAGGGGTAAAAAAACCGTAGAAGGATACGGTATGCTTTAATATTTAAAACTATACTTGCTTTTATAATAATTTGAGTAAAATTTTATATATAAAAATTAAAAACTTAGGAGATTTTACGATGGAAGATAATGATCATTTTTTGGCTATTAAGGATGGTAACATTGAGGTAGGAGATATTGTCGAATTTGAATTAAACGGAATTTTACACACTGGGATTATAGTATCCATTCTTTCAAAAGAAAAAGTTCTTATTGCTTTTTCATGCAAAGATAATGACAATTTCAATTTATATTTAAGATTATTATCTATAGAAAAAAATGATTTATCTTTTGGTTTTATTGAAGATAAATTAATGTTTGATCTTACCAATGTTTCCTCAATTTTAGTATTTAATATAACAAAAAAATTTGCTAAAATAAACGAAAACAAAGTCAAAGAACTTTTTTCTTTTTATTCCCAAAATCTTGCTAAAAATTATTATAAAACTATACATAGTAAAAAACATGTATTCAAACCAGGAGAATCAAAAATTAATTATGCTCAAAGAATATTTGATGAAAAAGAAATTTACAACTTATTAGAAGCTTCTTTAGAATTTTGGCTAACAGAAGGTAGATATTGTGAAGAATTTGAAAAAAGAATCGCTAATTTTTTAGAGGTTAAACATGTAATACTCGTTAATTCAGGTTCATCAGCCAATCTTTTAGCTTTTATGGCTTTAACTTCTCATGAACTCGGAGAGAAAAGAATAAAAAGAGGAGATGAAGTTATTACCACGGCTACCGCTTTTCCTACAACCATCTCTCCTATTATACAATATGGAGCAATACCGGTATTTGTAGACATAGAATTACCTACATACAATATTGATTGTAAAAAATTAAAAAAAGCTTTATCTAAAAAAACAAAAGCCATTATGTTAGCTCATACGTTGGGTAATCCGTTTAACATAGAAGAAATATTATCTTTTTGTTATGAAAACGATTTGTGGTTAATTGAAGATAACTGTGATGCTTTGGGTTCCAGATATTTTTACAAAAATAAATGGAAATATACCGGAAATTTTGGTCATTTAGCTACGTTAAGTTTTTATCCTGCACATCAAATTACAACCGGAGAAGGTGGTGCTGTATTAACTAACGATGATAAACTTGCCAAAATCGTTCGATCTTTAAGAGATTGGGGTAGGGATTGTTGGTGTAAAACCGGTCAAGATAACACTTGTAAAAAAAGATTTAAATGGAAACTTGGTGAACTTCCTTATGGTTATGATCATAAGTATATATATTCTCGTTTTGGGTATAATCTTAAAATGACAGAGTTACAAGCATCGATTGGATGTGCTCAAATAGAAAAGCTTCCCTTTTTTATTAAACGTAGAAAAGAAAATTGGCAGTTACTAAAAGATCTACTTTCAGACCTTTCAAATGTTTTTATCCTACCAGAACCTACTCCTAACTCAGACCCATGTTGGTTTGGATTCTTACTAACCATCAAAAACGATAAAAAAATATTAAGAGAAAAATTAGTAAAGTTTCTTGAAAACAATAAAATCCAAACGAGGGGGTTATTTGCCGGAAATATCCTTAAACACCCTTGCTTTAAAGACCTTCAGTCATCTAAAAAAAGTTATAAAATAATCGATAAACTAAATAATTCAAATAAAGTCCTTCTGAGCAGTTTTTGGATAGGTGTATCCCCTGGAATTACAGAGGAAATGATATATTATATGACTAACAAGATAAAAGAAGGAATAAAAGTTGCTAAAGCCTGATTTTATATAAAAAAAACCGTTAAGTAATAAGGATTTTAGCTTTAATTTTTAAATAGAGAACCTCCCTCTGTATAGGTTTTATAAAATGTATAGAACAAAACTTATCTAACTTAGTAATAATGAAGTTTGAACCATTTTATATACAAATTTCATTTTTTAAAGTTTCCATAAAGACTTTATAGTCTTTAGACCCAAAAAAAGCAGACCCCATAACTAAGATGTCTGCACCAGCCTCAGCTATAACCTTAGCGTTTTCTAATTTTACTCCTCCGTCAACCTCTACCAAGGTTTTTAGTCCTTTCTCTTTTATCAAACTTTTTGCCTTTTTAATTTTTTCTAAGCAAAAGGGAATAAACTTTTGTCCGCCAAAACCTGGGTTTACAGACATGATAAGAATTAGGTCTAAGTCCTCTAACAAGTCTTCCACCAAGCAAAGAGGGGTTGCAGGGTTTAAGGCTACCCCTGCTTTTACCCCCAATTCTTTAATCTGCCAAACGGTGCGATGAAGATGGGTGCAAGCCTCTACATGAACTACCAGATAATCTGCCCCAGCCGTTACAAAATCTTTAACATATCTTTCTGGAGAAACGATCATCAAATGGACGTCAAGGGGAAGGTTGGTAGAGTTTTTCACCGCCTCTACCACCAAAGGACCTATAGTAATGTTAGGAACAAAATGGCCGTCCATAACGTCTACATGAATAAGGTCTGCCCCGGCTTCTTCTGCTAATTTCACCTCTTCTCCCAGTTTTTTAAAATCAGCCGACAAAATAGATGGTGCAATCCAAACCATAACCCCTCCGTTTTATAAACTTTTTAAATTTTCTAACAAAAACTCTTTTACCACCCTATCCCAACTAAGTTTGCTTTTATATCTTTCAGCTTCTTTAGAGTGCTTTTCTCGTTCTATACGATTTTTTGGTATTTTAGCAAAGATTTCTTCAACCTTACTTGCTAAAACAAACTCTTCTAATCCCCGTCTTTGTTCTTCGGTTAAATCTTTCAAACGTTCTACAGAAAATTTTTCACCTATTGAGATAAAGTCTACTCCATAAAAGGGTTGTCCTTCCTTAGCAAAACTTTTTTCAAGAAAAAAGTAGACCCCACAAGAGGTAGAAGGCACTGATATCCCCCCAAAGGGAAGCACCTCTATGTGGGCTATTCCAAAAGGTTCATAGATAGACATCCCCAGTTCTAAGTCAGAGGCAATCCTTAGGTCTATGGTCTCTAAATCTTCTTTTAACACAAAAGGACACTTATAGTTAGAAAACCCTACCTGATTGATAAAAAGGGCTTTTATATTTTTAGCCTTTTGATTAAACCTTTCAACCCATCGATAAACCTCTATTTCATAACCTATGAGGTCAGGCCATCCTTCTCTATGTTCAAAAGGCCAAGGATAAGACTTAACCATCTTCTCTACCTCATGAGGTGGGCGCCCCTGACCTACTAAAGAGGAAAGCAAAATATATATTCCCTTAAGGTTGTGTTTACTTAAGAGGTCGTCTAAGTAAGCTAAAAAGATAAAGTCTCTCCAAATCCCTTTACTCTTAACTAAACGACAGATATGAGTAAGATAAAGGTCAGGCACAAATCCATAATAGCAGCTAAGCCATCTTCCTAACTTTTCCCTTGAGATTTCTTTTCTATCAAAATCTACATGATCTGAAGAAACTCCGTTATATACCAATCTTATTTTTTCTTCTTCTACATCAGGGCATAAGAATCGGTATTCTTCTACTACCCAATCTCCAACCGCAAATATCTGATCAACCCTTTTAGCAAGTTTTACCAAAGGGGTACGGTACCAATCGTCTTGTGGACCAAAAACCTCTTCTAATGAAAGGTTTGCTTCCTTAGCTTTTTTAAGGATGTTGTAAAAGCCTATGTCTCCTCCGCCGAGGTTTTCTACTATCCTTCTTACCGGCGCTACCTCATGGGCATAAAAAATCCTTTTATGCCTTTCTGGTTGATAGTCAGGATGAAGTTCTAAACTTAATAAAGTGGGTACACCCATGTATTCATGTCCAAAAAACACCATTTCCTTAGCTGAAGAAAAGATTAGTTGAACCAAATCTAAAAAGGGTAGGGCTATCCTAAAATACTGTTCATAGTCCCAATCTTTTTCATATTGATCTGAAGAAAGACCAAAGTTTTCCCAAAAAAGATACTTGTAAAAATTAAGGATGTCTTTTTTTACATGGGTTATGTCTACCAAAAGAATTTCTACCGTAGCTTTTCTTTCAGGATTAAGTTCGTTGACGATCCTTCTTTTTCCATATACCACATCTATGTTGTATTTTTCTAAAATAGGTTTAAAAAGAACTCCAAAATGTCCGGTATCGTAATGGTCTTTACTGCTGTAAAAGACTATCCCGTCTTTTCCTAAACGAGTGCTTGGAGACCCTAAATACTCAAAAAGAGGGCCATAAAGCAAGGTTTTATCAAAATAAGAAAGATAGGAAGGGGAGGTGCAAAGGTTGTTTATCACCTCCCCTATACCACCTATCTTATAAAGGGCTTCATGGGTTACATGGATGGCTACCCTCATTCTAAAATTTAGTTTACCATAAAAAACTTAAACTCAAAATTGTTGTCTTAGCTCTTTTGCTACCTCTACTAAGTTTCTAAGTGCAGGGATTACCTCTTCCCATCTTCTGGTTTTTAATCCACAATCTGGATTTATCCATAAAAGTTCCTTAGGTAAGATTCTTAAAGCCCTTCTTACTATTTCTTTCATTTCTTCTTTAGTAGGAAGGTTCGGAGAATGAATATCATAAACTCCAAGCCCAACCTGTCTATCCCAGCCTGGGAAGGTTTCAAAGGCCTCTATGATTTCTCCCTTGCTTCTTGAAGCTTCTATAGAGATAACGTCAAAATCCATCTGCGCGATGTAGGAGATGATTTCGTTAAACTCTGAGTAGCACATATGGGTATGGATTTGGGTCTCAGGATTTGCTTTAGCACAAAGTCTAAAGGCTTTTATAGCCCAGCTAAAGTATTGGTCCCAGTCCTTTCGTTTAATCGGAGCCCCCTCTCTAAAGGCTGGTTCATCTATTTGAATAATTTTAATCCCTGCTCTTTCTAAATCTTTTACTTCATCAAGCAAAGCTAAAGCTATTTGATAGGCTATTTGTTCCTTTGGAAGGTCTTCTCGATAAAAACTCCAGTTTAAAATGGTTACCGGACCTGTAAGCATACCTTTTACCGGTTTTGAGGTTAGACTTTGAGCATAGTTAATCTCCTCTAAGGTCATAGGGGCCTTTCTCCAAACATCACCAAAAATAATAGGAGGACGATAAACCCGCGAACCATAGGAAAGCACCCAACCTTGTTTGGTGGTAGCTATTCCTTCAAGTTTTTGGGCAAAAAATTCTACCATATCTGTCCTTTCAAACTCTCCGTGGACAAGAACGTCAAGCCCGAGGTCTTCTTGCAGTTTAATCACCTCGGCGATTTTTTGTTTGATAAATCGCTGATATTCTTCAAAACTTATCTCTCCTTTGTTAAACTTAGCCCGTGCGGCTCTTACCTCCTCAGTTTGAGGGAAAGATCCGATGGTAGTAGTAGGAAAAAGAGGAAGTTTAAGCCTTTTTTGCTGAAGTTTTATTCTTTCTGAATAAGGAATGCCTCGAGTAAAATCTTCTTCTGTAAGTTGAGAAACTCTTTTATTTATTTCTTCTTTCTGTCCAAAAGAAATTTGCACCTTCCTTTGGATGTCGGCTATTAAGTTTAAGGCCTCTTGGTCTCCTTCTAAACCTCTTTTGATAAGCTTTAGCTCTTCTAATTTTTCTTCGGCAAAAGAAAGCTTGTTTGTCAATTCGGCAGGTAGATGGTCTTCACCTACTAAAGAAACGGGAAGGTGAAAAAGCGGGCAAGAGTTGGCTATTACCAAGTCTTGAGTAAACTGCAAAAGGTTTTCTACTTCTCTAAGTTTATCCTCAAGTTTAGCCTTCCATACCTGTCTTCCGTTGATAATCCCTGCTATAAGAACCTTATCCTTAGGAAAACCTACAACTTTTAGATTGGCCAGATTTTCTTGGTTTGATACCAAATCCATTCCCAACCCTTTAACCGGAAGCTCTATAAAAGAAGAATAATCAGAAACACTATCATAGTAAGTCAATATCCATAAATCTATATCCCCAGAAAGTGCTTCATAGCTTTTTTTCACCAAACTCCATTCCCAAGGCTCTAAATCCATCACTAAACCAGGTTCTTCTATCAACACAGTTTTAGCCCCGGCTTTAGCCAGACTTTTTAATACCTCTTGATAAACAAGATTTAATCTTTCTAAAGCCTCTTCAAACACCTTAGGTTCGTTTATCTTTTCTACCTTAATCCCCTCGGCAGAAGGTTTTATCAGTTTAGCCAATTTTAAAAAAGTAAAAGGGCCTATAAATTTAGGAAAAGTATCAATCCCATGTTTTTGATAAAAAAGAAAATCTTTAAGCGGAAAGTTTTCTAAAAGAGAAAACTCTAACTTTTCTATCTCTGGAACCAGATAATGGTAGTTGGTGTTAAACCATTTGGTAAGTTCAAGGGCCTGTTTACCTTTAGCCATTTCAAAATAAGTCTTAAGACCTTGATAAGGTTGAAACCTGCCTGGAATGGCTCCCACCATAATCGCTGTATCCAGGATAAAGTCATAAAGTGAAACCTCGTTTGAAGGGAAAAGGTCCACGTTAGCCTGATAAACTTCAGCCCTTTTAAGTTTTAAATCCTCTATGCCCTGATAGAATTCTTCTTCAGAAAGCCCCCCTTTCCAAAAACTTTCAAGCAATCTTTTAAACTCTCTTTGTTTCCCAAGCTTAGGGAAACCATAGGCCAAGGTTTGCATAGTATTCTCCCTCCTTTATAAGAGTTTTGAAATTAAAAATGAGCCACCAAGTACTGATTAAACCTAACCTCTAAAAGGATGTAAAAGGACAAAAATAGACTTTAAGGCGGTGATTTGCTCATGGTTTTACCCCCCTCGAGGTTTTTTAAAGGCTGGATAGGTCTTCCGGCTTCCGGATCAACCTACTCGCCGCACCTTCCCGGTGCCTTTCGGCACCAGTGGTCTGTCGGCTAAGAGCTTTTAAACAAAAAGGCTCTTAGCCCAGAGAAGGAAGCCTCCTTTTGGGTTTTTAACCTACTTGGGACCTCCTTCCCCATCCGCAAACGATGCGGACAAGCGGCTTTCGTCCCCGGTCACGGCTGCGGGGCAGCGGGGGATTTTCACCCCTCTTCCCTTACATCCAGCCTTTTATGCCTAACTTTTACCACACCCTATGTTTATGTCAATAAGTCTTTTTATTTAGCTTAACCAGATAGCCCTATCCCACACCGCCTTATAAATCTTTAACACAATATTATAAAGAACATAGACGATTTAAAAAACCGCTATCGTCAGAAGACAAAAATAGCAAACCTTTCTATCACAAAACCAAAAGCCATTATGCCCATAATCGTTCTTATACAGGAAAGCAAAATTCTTTCCTCAGCTAGTTGAAGCCTTCTATTATGGACCTGAGGATGGAGTTTTTCCTTTATCTTGACGACTCGTAAAAAAACCGCCTTTTATATAAAAAAGTGTTTTTACAGAATTTATCAAAATTCGAAAAATCTTAAGGTTAGGAGTCAAAAATATAGTTTTGGGAATTTATGCTTTAAGACCTTGGAAAAAGCTTTAGAAAAGATCGGGCTGCCTCTCGGCAGCCCTTCTATCACCAATTTTTACTAAGTTTTCTACTCTTTTAGCAGCCTTCTACTTTTTTCTTGCCCCCAGCAGGCTGAGTGGTTTTATCTGGAGTAGCCCCTTTATTTTCTGCCTTTTTGCAAGCCTTTTTAACGGCTTTTTTCTTGGCTTTTTTCTCTACCTTTTGCTCAGTAGCATTACCTTTGGCAACCTCTGGCGAGGTGCCTTCTCCTGCTGCCCAAACAGGAGAGACAAAAAGTGCTAAAGCGGTCAATAAGCCTAATGCTTTTTTCATGGCCCAACCTCCTATGTTGGTTTTATTTTGCTAAATAAAAATATCAAAATTTATGCCTGATTTTTCTTTTTATAGATTGGGTATAAAGCTTGCCTATTTAAAGAAGTATTATTTTATATGACATATTTTGGTATACCCGTTTTTTGCAATCGATGCAAAAACTGCAAAAATTGCTTAAAACCATCTAACCCTAAAGCATAGACCTGATGAGATAAGCCTTAGGTTGAATTTTAAAGTAGTTTGCTTATATTTAATCATATGTCCTATATCTCTCTTTTTGACCCCTGGCAATCCCCGGTTTGTACTTGTCCGCCTAAATATTCTTTAAATCCCTATACTGGATGTGGACACGGATGTCTTTATTGTTATGCAAGCTCTTTTATCAAGGATTTTTATTCTCCTCGCCCAAAGAAAGATTTTTTAAAAAAAGTAAAAAAAGAGTTGTTAAAGCTTCCTCCAGGTAGTCTTATCTCTCTTTCTAATTCTTCAGACCCATATCAACCTTTAGAGAAAACTTATAAACTTACTCGAAGTTTTTTAAAACTGATCTTAGGTCTTCCTTTAAACCTACTTATCATTACCAAATCTAACTTAATTCTTAGGGATTTAGACCTTTTAAAGAAACTCAAGGTAGCAGTCGCCATAACCTTTACTACCAAGGATTATCAAAAAAAACTTGAGCCATGGGCTCCCCCTTTTGAAGAAAGGCTTTTGGCTTTAAAAACCCTATATAAGGCTGGTATACCTACGATCGCAAGGATAGACCCTATTATCCCAGGAATTAACGAAGATGAAAGCTTAGAGCTTTTAACCGAGGTTTTACCCTTTGTAAAACATGTGGTAACCAGCACCTACAAAGCTAAACCTCAATCTTTTAACCGTTTAACCAAAGCTTTCCCTGAGCAAGCAAGAAGGTTAAAGACCCTTTATGTAAAATTGGGAGAGAAAAAAAAGGGAGGAGTTTATCTTCCCGAAGAATTAAGAAGAGGTTTGATAAAAAGGCTTTATCAAAAGGTTAAGGAAATAAACGAGGTTAGTTTTGCCACCTGTCGGGAAGGGTTACCAGAGTTTGAGCTTAACGAAAGATGTGATGGAAGCTTTTTGATAAAAGGAGGTTAAGCAAAAAAGCATGGGAGGAAAGAAGGCAAACTTTAGTTTAAAGGCTGAGGTCGAGCCTAAGGGAGACCAGCCTAAAGCCATAAGAACGCTGGTAGAAGGCATAGAACAAGGGATAAAACATCAGGTTCTTTTAGGGGTTACCGGTTCTGGTAAAACCTTTACGATGGCTAACGTCATAGCTCAGGTAGGTAAACCTACCTTGATTATAGCCCCTAACAAAACCTTAGCAGCCCAGCTTTATAATGAGTTTAAAAGACTTTTTCCTGAAAATGCGGTAGAATATTTCGTATCTTATTATGATTATTATCAGCCAGAGGCATATGTGCCGGTTACCGATACTTATATAGAAAAAGACGCTTCTATCAACGAATTGATAGACCGTTTAAGACATTCTGCCACGGCTGCTGTGCTTTCGAGAAGGGATGTGATTGTTGTAGCCAGCGTTTCTTGTATTTATGGATTAGGTTCTCCTCATGAATATTTTCAGAAACACCTTTATCTAAGACGTGGTCAGACCATTTCAAGAGATGAGTTGCTAAGGGCTTTGGTTACGATGCATTATGAAAGGACTGACCTTGAGTTTACCAGGTCTACCTTTAGGGTAAGAGGAGACATTATAGAAATTTTTCCTTCCAACGAAGAAAAACGGGCAGTAAGGATTTCTCTCTGGGGAAACGAAATAGAAGAGATAAAGATTATAGACCCTTTTAGAGGTAAAGTTTTGGGGAAAGTAAACGAACTGCTCATTTTTCCGGCTACTCATTATGTAACCTCAGAAGATAAACTAAAGGTCGCTATAGAAGAAATAAAAAAAGAATTGAAAGAGAGGGTTGAGTGGTTTAAAGCTCAAGGGCAGTTTCTTTATGCAGAAAGGCTTGAAAAAAGGACTTTATATGACTTAGAGCTTTTACAAGAAGTAGGATATTGTAAAGGGATCGAAAACTACAGCCGATATTTAGACGGCAGAAAACCCGGAGAACCTCCTTATACCTTGCTTGATTATTTCCCAGATGATTTCTTAATTTTTATAGATGAAAGCCATATAACCATCCCTCAACTAAGAGGCATGTACCGGGGAGACCGTAGTAGAAAGGAGACTTTGGTAGAATATGGTTTTAGATTGCCGTCAGCCCTTGATAACCGTCCTTTGACGTTTGAAGAGTTCGAAGAAAGGGTTAATCAGGTAATCTATGTATCGGCTACCCCAGGAGATTATGAGATAGAAAAGGCTCAAGGAAGGGTTATCGAACAAATCATCCGTCCTACAGGGCTTCTTGACCCCAAGGTAGAGATAAAAAACTCTGAAAATCAAGTAGAAGACCTGTTTTTTGAGATAAAAAAACGGGCAGAAAGAAACGAGCGAGTCCTTGTTTGTACCCTTACTAAACGTATGGCTGAGGAACTTACCGAGTATTATCAAAATCTTGGTATCAAAGCCTGTTATATGCACTCTGATTTAAAAACCCTTGAAAGAGCAAAGATTATAAGAGATTTGCGTAGAGGGGTCTATGATGTGCTAATAGGTATAAACCTTTTAAGAGAAGGCTTAGACCTGCCTGAGGTTTCGCTTATCGCTATTTTAGACGCCGATAAAGAAGGCTTTTTACGTTCTGAAAGAAGTCTTATCCAGATGATAGGAAGGACGTCAAGAAACGTCAACGGCACAGCCATACTCTATGCTCAAACGATTACCCCAGCTATAGAAAAAGCTGTAAAAGAAACTGAGCGTAGAAGAAAACTGCAAGAAGAATACAACCAACGGCATGGTATCATTCCTCAAACCGTGGTAAAATCCTTAGATGACCCTTTGATGCGGATGGTAGAAGCAGACTTTGTAAACTTAGAAAAAGTGATTGAAGTTTCTGAAGTCTTTGAAAGCCTTGAAGATTTACAAAAAGAAATAGCAAGAGTTGAAAAAGAGATGAAAGAAGCAGCTAAAAACTATGAGTTTGAAAAAGCAGCAGTATTGAGGGATCGTCTTTTTACCTTAAAACAGATGGCCCTTCAGTGGACATAAAACTTTAAAATTTTTTAAAAAGGGAAACAATATGCCAAGACTACCCAAAACTAACCCTCGTGCCGTAGCCTTAAAGGTGCTTATTCGTTGGGAAAAAGGAAAACCTCTTTTAGATGAAGTCCTCTCCCAGGTTTTAACTAAAAGTGTTTTACCAGACGAAAGAGATAGAGCTTTGGTAGGTGAACTGGTAAACGGGGTTGTTAGACATCTCTATTATCTTGATTTTCTTATCGCAAGGTTTTCTGAACATCCCTTAGATAAAATGGACCCAGAAGTAAGAAATCTTCTACGTTTAGGTGCGTATCAACTGTTATATACTCGTATACCAGAAAAGGTAGCCATAGCAGAAGGTCTAAAAATACTCTCTCAAAGAAAAAGAGGAGAATGGATAAGAGGCCTGGTAAACGCCATTTTACATAAACTACTTGAAAACAAAAACTGTTTGCCTGAACCACCTGATTTTAATAAAATTTATTATCTTTCGGTTAAGCATTCTTTTCCTGAGTGGTTGGTAAAAAGATGGCTTAAAAGGTTTGGAGAAAAAGAAACCGAGGTTTTACTTAAAGCCAGTAATGAAAGACCTGCCTTAGTAATACGGGTTAATCTCTTAAAAGTCTCTCGTGACAATCTTTTGATTTATCTACAAAAAGACCAAGTACCAGAAGCTAAGGCTTGTCCTTATACCCCTTCAGGGATTGTGCTTGAAGGTTTTAGAGGTAAAGTTACCGAGCTCAAACCTTATCATTTCGGCTGGATAAGTGTTCAAGACTCAGCCAGTCAGCTGGTAAGTTACCTTTTAAATCCAAGGCCTGGAGAAAGAGTGCTTGACGCTTGTGCAGGGGTTGGAGGGAAAACTACCCATTTAGCTGAACTTATGCAGGATAAAGGCACCATTTGGGCTTTTGACCTTTATGAATGGAGGATTGAAAAACTTAAAGAAAATTTTCAAAGATTAGGGTTAAAACTCCCCCAGGTTTTTGTTGGTGATGTAGTAGAAAAACTTAACGAAATTAAACCCCCTCTTTTTGACCGTATTTTGATAGATGCTCCTTGCACAGGGACAGGGGTAATAAGAAAACATCCAGACATAAAATGGGCTCGAACAGAAGAAGATTTTTTGAAGATTCCAGAAAGACAGCTTAGACTACTTGAAGGTTTATCTCCTTTTCTTAAAAAAGGTGGTATAATGGTATATGCAACCTGCAGTTTAGAACCAGAAGAAAACGAAGAGGTAATGCAAAAGTTTTTACAATCTCATCCTGAGTTTGTGATAGAAGACCCTCTTAAAGTGCTTAGCCGAACCTGTCCAGAAAAAGTAAAAGAGCTTTGTTTAGAAGGTAAATACTTAAAAACCTATCCGCATAAACATGGCTTAGACGGCTTTTTTGCCATAAGATTGAGAAAAACTTAAAAAGGAGGAATAACCATGAAAAAAGAAATCGAAGCAGCTTTAAACGAACAAATTAAGTGGGAAATCTATTCAGGCTACCTTTATCTTTCTATGGCGGCCTATTTTGACGATTTAGGTTTAGAAGGTTTTTCTAAATGGATGAAAGCCCAAACCGCTGAAGAGTTTATGCATGCGATGAAGTTCTATAAGTTTCTTATAGAAAGAGACGGAAAGGTAGTTTTACAAGAAATTCCTGCCCCTCCTACCAACTGGAAGTCTCCTGAAGAGGTTTTTGAGTTTGCTTATAACCATGAAAAAGAGGTTACCAAAAGGATCAATCAACTGGTTAGTTTAGCTAAAAAACTTGAAGACTATGCTACAGATAATTTCCTTCAGTGGTTTGTAAACGAGCAGGTAGAGGAAGAAGCCTCTTTTAAGTCTATCCTCTCTAAGCTTAAGCTTATCAAAAACGACCCTCAAGCTTTATTTTATTTAGACAAAGAACTTGGACAAAGACCTTTAGACTTAAACCAACTCTTTTTAACCCCAAATGAATAAAACTCAACCATTTTGGAAAACCTATGGGAGAATTTGTCCACCTTCATCTTCATACTGAATGGAGCCTGCTTGACGGTGCTATAAGGATTAAAGATTTAGTTAAAAGACTTTTAGACTATAATCTTCCTGGATGTGCTATCACCGACCATGGAACCTTATATGGGATTATTCATTTTTACAAAGCTCTAAAAGATGCAGGACTAAAACCTATCATCGGATGCGAGTTTTATGTAGCAGAAAACTCCCGAGTTGATAAAAAGGTATCCAAACGGGGTGAGGCGGGGCATCACTTAGTCCTTTTGGCTAAAAACGAGATAGGCTATAAAAATTTACTTAAGCTTGCCTCTCTGGCTTATTTAGAAGGTTTTTACTACAGACCAAGGATAGATAAAGAACTTTTAGCCAAACATCATGAAGGATTGATAGCCCTTTCAGCCTGTTTGGAAGGAGAAATTCCTAAACTCCTTTTGTTTAATCAAACAGACAAAGCAGTAGAAGTAGCCAAATGGTTTAAAGAATTGTTTAAAGAGGATTTTTACCTTGAAGTCCAAAGAAACGACCTGCCAGAACAAGAGATTTGTAATCAAAAAATTTTAGATATAGCCGAAAGCCTTAACATAAAATGTGTAGCTACCGCAGACTGTCATTACTTAGATAAAGAAGATGCCTTAGCCCATGAGGTGTTACTCTGCATCCAAACAGGACACAAGCTTTCTGACCCAGACCGGTTTAAGTTTAACACCGATAAGCTTTATTTAGCAAGTGCAGAGGAAATGAGAGAAAGGTTTAAGGACCTGCCGGCTGAGGTCATTACCAATACCTTAGAGGTCTTTGAAAAAGTTAACTTAGAGCTTAAAACCGGAGAGGTCCTTTTCCCAAAGGCTAAAATCCCTGAAGGGGAGACTGCAGAAGATTGGTTTGCTAAAAAGGCAAGAGAAGGTCTTGAAAAAAGGCTTTTAGAATTAGAACAAAGAAACCAACTGGCTGCGGACAAAGAGGTTTATCGTCAGAGATTAGAACAAGAATTAGAGGTTATCATCGAAAAAGGATATGCCAGCTACTTTCTTATCGTTTCTGACTTCATAGAGTGGGCACGGTCAAAAGGAATACCAGTCGGTCCAGGAAGAGGGTCTGCAGCAGGTGCCCTTACCTCTTATGCCTTAGGGATTACCAACCTTGATCCTATAAGATGGGGGCTTCTTTTTGAAAGATTTTTAAACAAAGAACGTCCAAGCCTTCCTGATATAGACGTTGATTTTTGTATGGAAAGAAGAGATGAAGTTATAGAATATGTAGCCCAAACCTACGGAAAAGACTACATCGCTAAAATTGCAACCTTTGGTCAGTTAAAAGCTAAACAGGTGGTAAGAGACGTAGGCAGAGTCTTAGGGTTTAAACCTAAAGAAATAGACCCTATCGCTAAAATGATAAGCGCAGGACCTGATGTGTCTTTAGAAAAAGAGCTTGAAAGACCAGAATTTCAAGAACTTATGCAAAAAAACGAAGAGATTAAAAAACTTTTTACACTGGCTAAAAGATTAGAAGGCCTTCCGAGACATGCAAGTCAGCATGCAGCCGGAGTTATCATCTCAGGAAAATCGATCATAGAAGTAGCCCCTTTGATGAAAGGAGAAGAAAACGAAATTTTAGTCCAGTTTGACATGAAGGCCTGTGAAACCGTTGGCCTTATTAAGTTTGATTTTTTAGGGCTTAAAACCCTTACCATCATAGACAAAACCCTTAAACTTATCCAAAAATACGAAGGGATAGAAATAGATTTAAACCAGATACCGCTTGATGATCCCAAAACCTTTGAATTACTGAGAGCTGGAGAAACTGACGGAGTGTTTCAGTTAGAATCTCAAGGGATGAAAGACCTTTTAAGAAGGCTTAAACCTTCTGATTTTAACGACCTAATAGCGGTTTTAGCCCTCTATCGTCCAGGACCTTTAGAAGGTGGTTTGGTAGACCAATATATAGAGACTAAACATGGTAGAAGAAAGCCCGAATATCCTCATCCTCTTTTAGAACCGATCCTTAAAGAGACCTACGGAGTCATTGTTTATCAAGAACAGGTCATGCAAATAGCCCAAGTGATGGCAGGTTATAGCCTCGGAGAAGCAGACCTTCTCAGACGCGCCATCGGAAAAAAAGAAAAAGAATTGATGGAAAGTTTAAAAGAAGAGTTTGTTAGAAGGTCTGTAGAAAGAGGGATACCAGAAAATACTGCTAAGACGGTTTTTGACCTGATAGAAAAATTTGCTGACTACGGATTTAACAAGAGTCACTCTGCAGCCTATGCCTTGGTAGCTTATCAGACCGCCTATTTAAAAGCTCATTATCCTGTTTATTTTATAGCTTCTATTCTTACTTACGAAGCTAACAAAAGCGAAGAAGTAAGTAAATACATCTCAGTAGCTACTGAAATGGGTATCTCCATACTTCCTCCTGATATAAACCTAAGTGAAATAGGTTTCTCAGTAGAGAAAGGGGCTATACGTATAGGACTTCAAGCCGTAAAAAATGTAGGGGAAGAAGCAGTAAACGAAATCATCAATAAACGACCTTACCGTTCTTTTCTGGATTTCTGCAACAAGGTAGACACCAAAAAGGCCAATCGAAAAACCATAGAAGCCCTTATAAAGGCCGGAGCTTTTGACAGCATAGAACCAAACAGAGCAAAACTTATGCACAACCTACCTTCAGTTCTTTCTTTTACCTCTCAAAACAAGTTTTCTTCTTTATTTGGGCAAGCCACCCTTTTAAATCCAGCCACTTCTTATACCTTAGAAGAAGTTCCAGAATGGGATTTAGACACTAAACTTGCTTTTGAAAAAGAAGCCTTAGGATTCTACCTTACAGACCACCCAATAAAAAGACTTCGCCCTTGGATAGACATTTTTACCCCCTATAATTTAGAAAATATTTCCCAAGTAGAAGATGGCTCTCGGTTAATTTTGCTTGGGTTGGTTTCTGAAGTAAAGCTTAAACAGACCAAAAACGGGGACAAGATGGCTATCCTTAGGATAGAAGATGAGTTTTCTTCGGCAAGAGCACTGATTTTTCCAGACTTATATAAACAAAACTTTTCCGTTTTAAACGAAGGAGCCATCCTTTGGGTACGCCTTACCGTAGATAAAGACGAAGAATCGTTAACCCTTTTAGTAGAGGACCTTGCTCCTATCAACGATTTCAAGCTGTTTAAAGAAGGGGTACTCAAACTTATTATTCCTTCTAATCTGATTAACCAACAGTTTTTAGAATTTTTGAAAAACTTTTTAAACAGAGAGGAAAAAAACGCATTACCTATAAAACTCCAATTGCATTATCCTGATGCTATAGTACACTTTGAACTAAACGAAGCTAAGCTTTCCCCTTCCTATGAGAACCTCTTTTTACTTTTAGATAATTTTCCCCAGCTAAAAATACTCTTTTCTGAATAAGATTCTCCAAAATTCCCTTATTCTTTCAAACTAAAAGAATAACCTCAAATTACCCTTGATTTCATTTACAAACCTTCTATAATAGAAATTATATAGCACAGGTTTTAAAATTTTAGCACAAAAGGAGGATAAAATGCTGGTTAAAGATTGGATGACAGAAAACGTAGTAACTTTAGAAGAAAACGAAACCTTAGAAAAGGCTTTTAAGCTTTTAGAAGACTTTAAAACTTTTAGAAAAGTTCCTATTACTAAAGAGGGCAAACTTGCCGGAATAATAACCCTTACAGACATAAAAGGTCTTTTACCCTATAAGGCTAAGGAATTGATTAAAGACCCTAAGTTTGAAGAATTTTTTGATCAACTAAAAAAAATTCCTATTAAAGAGGTTATGACCAAAGACCCTATCTACACCTATCCTGATGAAACCATAGAGAAAGCCTCGGTTATTATGCTTGAAAACAAGGTTTCGGGCCTACCGGTAGTAGATAAAGCCCATAGAGTCGTAGGTATCATAACCGAGACCGATATTTTTAGGTTTTATACTTTGGTTTCCGGGGTTTATTTTGCCCCTTATTTGATGGGAGCCCTTATTGGATGCGTAGACGATATAAAAAGCATAAGAGATGTGCTTAACAACAAATTAGGGGCAAAGATTTCAAGTATTCTCATGTGGGATGCCCTTTTTCTTCTTAGTCATGATACCAACCTTAAAGACGTGATGGTTAGGTTTCAGCTTTCTAAACCTTTAGCCGACGTAGAAAAAAGTGTTATAGAAGCTTTTAATGAATACGAAACCATTAAGGTTCTTTTTGTCCGTAAAGATACGATAGAGGATGTGCCTTCAAGAAGATGGAAGTAAACCCTCATAAGTATTATACCACAGTTTATTAGAAATTATTAACTCTAGCTCTTTGATTTTCTTTTCTGCTAAAAATAGGGCTTCTCTTGGGTTTGGATTTGGATAAGAAAAAAAATATCCTTGGGCTAACGAAATGTTGTACTGTTTTAAAAATAAGGCCTCTTCCCAAGTTTCTACCCCTTCTGCAATGTTTAAAAAATCTAACTTTTGGCTAAGGATATCTATAACCTCTAAAAGTTTTTGTTTTTTCTCACCATTAGGGAGGTCCTCTATAAAGGTTTTAGCTAACTTTAAATATTGAATATCTAAACGGATCAATCTTTCCAAATTTGAATGCCTGGTTCCAAAGTCATCAAGGGCTATAGAAAATCCGTAATTTAAGTATTTTTCTGCAAAAGCAATCAGTTTGTCTGTATGGATTATTTTGGCTTCGCTTATTTCAACCACTATAGCTTTAGGATTTATGCCGTAATATCTGATTCTTTTTTTTATCCAATTAGTTCCTGCAAGCCCAAGGTCTATGGTTTCGCTGTTAACATTCAGAAAAAGGAGAAAATCCTTTTCCAGTCCAAAATCTTTAAATTTTTTCATAGCAAGGTCTTTACAAGTGCGGTCAAATTCTATCAAAACCCCTTCTTTTTTAGCCAGCTCAAAAAGAACATTAGGAGGGATGATAAGGTTTTTCTCTTGGTTTATTCCTCTAACCAAGGCCTCAAAACCTAACACTTTGCCTGTAAAAAGGTTGACTACAGGTTGAAAATAAATATCAAGGTTTCCCTCAATGAGTAACGGCTTTATTTCTTGCATAAAATTCTTCTTCCTCAGACTTATCTTTTCTTCGGTCTTTAAAGATTACGGACGTTCCTGCTTCTTTAGACAAAGCTTTAGCCTTTGCTTTAACCTCTGAAGCAATCGAGGCTAAATGAGCATAAGAGGTTATGTTTCTATTCAAACTACTTACTATCGACAAGGTAAGAGAAAGGAGAGGGAAAGTTCTTTCTTTACCTTCTCGGTCCTTAGACTGGTATCTTCCTACCAAGTAGTCCTTTCCGTGAAATTCAGGCAAAAAAGCTTCAAATCCCTTCTTAATCCTTTCAGCTATTGCTAAGGAAGCTTCTGGAGAAGTTACTACTATAAAGTCATCCCCTCCTATATGCCCAACAAAAGAGTTTTTCCAGAGACTAACCGCCTCTTTTATCACCTTTCCCAAGACAATGATTACTTCATCTCCTTTAGCAAAACCATAGCGATCGTTAAACGGTTTAAAATAGTTGATGTCTATATAGATTACCTCAAAAGCCTCTCCTTTCTCTATCTTTTCTTCTATAACACTTTTTATGGCCCAGTTTCCAGGAAGCCCGGTAAGGGGATTAGCATCTTTGGCAAGCATAAGAGATTTTTGAGCTAAAGCCTCTACTAAAAGAGAGACAGAAACCACCCCAAAATATCGGTTGTTATCAACCACTATGATGTCGTCATAGGTATCAGGAGGTTTTCTCTGTTGGAGTTTTATACCAGCCTCTTCTATGGTATTAAAGGCATCAAGAATGAGCCCTGGTGGCTCCATTATTTCTAATACCTTTTTATTTCCGTTAAGATGGATGCCATATCCATACTTTCCTAAAACAATATGTTCAAGAAACCTTCTTCTTTGTAGTTGTCCTACCACAAATTTATCTTGGTTTATTACCGGTATAAGGTTAAGTTTTTCATCCTGCATAAAAAGCAAAAAAGCCTCTCTTACAAAAACTTGATGATAAATCGGTTGAACTCTAACAGCTATATCTTTTAATCTTCTATCTAATAAAAAAACATCCACTATCATCCACAATCTTTAAGCCGCTAAATAGTTTTTCTTAGAAGAAAAACTATTGAAAGAATTTTGCGATAGATATCTTTTGGAAAGATACTCCTTAGGACCACTTATAAAATAAATTCCTAAATCTCCTATAGGAGCAATTCTATAATTAAAAGAAAGGTTTAACATTCCCCAAAGAGGTTGAATAGAGTTCACAGACTTAAAGCATTCTTGTTTTTTTAACTGAAACCTTAAGCTTGTTTGGTTTAACTCCTCTAAAACCTTTTGGGTTAATCTTTGTGTAAGTTCTTGTAAAGTTTTTAGACAAAAAGGCTCTAAATCCTTAAGTAAATTAAAATCTATCATAAAGTGAGGATATACCTTTTTAGCATAGTTCACCACCAAGTTTTTTTCTGCGGTTATCACTAAAACCATACCTAAAAAATCGTTTTCATACCATTCCTTATAGGAAAAATCTTTTAACCCTCCGGTTTTCTGGTAGTTAAAAAATTCAGTAAGTACAGGGACCTTATCAAACATCTCTATTCCCCACGCTTTTACAGACTTTTTTACAAGATTTACAAAAAATTCTTGATTCATCAGCCCACCTCCTCTTTTGGTTTTTTGACCTATTTTGAAGAAGATAATAAAGAAAAAAGGTTAAAAAAAGGTTAAAAACTTTTTAAATTTTGATAAAAATGGGAGAAGATTTAAGGACGCTTAAAGGAAAAGATTAGAATTTTTACCCTCTCTTTTATCTCGTCTCTTATTTTACGAAAAAATCCCAATTTTTCTTCCTCTGTGCCCTTGGCTTTAGCAGGGTCGTCAAGCCCCCAATGTTCTCTTTTTTGAGCAGGAAAATATGGGCAGGTTTCTTGAGCGTCTCCGCAGAGGGTTATAACCAGGTCAACCTCTGCCAAAGGGATTTCTTCTATAGACTTAGGATACTGAGAGGTTATGTCTATGCCATCCTCTGCCATGACCTTAATGACTAAGGGGTTAACCACAGGTTCAGGTTTTGAACCAGCAGAATAGACCTCTACGTTAACCCCATATAGATTAGCAAAGTGTTTAGCATATCCCTCTGCCATCTGACTCCTTGCAGAATTTCCTGTGCAAATAAAAGCTATTTTCATCCTTTATTTTCTCCTCCTCTTAGAGTTATCCTTCCTTGAAGGTTAAACCATTAGTCTCGGCCTTCGTTTAAGCTACAAGAGTTTGGGTTAACCCAAATGTATTTGCCTTCAACCTTTATAACCCCTTCTTCTTCAAGTTTTTTAAACAACCTGGAAAGGGTCTCTGGAGTAATCCCTAACAAAAGAGCCAGTTGAGCCTTTGGAATCTCAAGTTTTATAACCCTATCTGGCGACGATTCAGAGGCTTTATAAAGAAACTTCATCAATCTTTCTTTAGCGTCTTTTAAGGTTAGATTTTCCAAATTAGATAGCATTTCTTTTATTTTTAAAGCAAAAGTAGCTAAAAGAATAAGGCAGAGGTCTGGAGATTGAGAGATTAGGTTTTTAAAAAGTTTTTTTTCAAAGAAAATGACCTCGCTTTCGGTAAGGGCTTGAGCCCACACTGGATACTCTTCAAACCCTGCCAGTACTATCTCTCCAAAAATTTCTCCAGGTCCATAGATGTGAACTACCATTTCCTTACCTTCGGGAGAAAGCTTGTAAATTTTAATCCAACCCTCTTTTATTAAATAAAACCCAGTGGCTTTATCTCCTTCAGCAAAAAGATGAGTTTTCTTGGCTAATTTTTTTACCACACAGAGGTTGCTAATCCTTTCGAGATCCTTTTCAGAGAGTCTGGAAAAATAAAAAGTACTTTTTAAAAAAGCCTTTAAATTTTCTTGGTTTACAGTTTTATGTTCCACGTGGAACATTCCGCTAAACAAGTTATCTGATAAAGTTGGTAAAGGTTTTTATTTCTTTTTCAGGGGCAAGGTTTTTAGACCTTTTACCTTGGGTAGTTTTAAGCAGCCAGGCCAGATTTTTAGCTAAAACCCTTACGATTTGTCTTCCTTCTTCGTCCTGTAAAACCTCACCTGGGGTGAGTCCAAACACGCCATTCCAGTAATTAGAGGTAGCTACCACCATCTCGGCATAAGTAAGGTAGTGTAAAAGCTGGTCATAAGTGGCTACTCCGCCTGCCCTTCTACAAACCGCAAGCGCAGCCCCTACTTTATGCCTAAAGAGGTTTCCGTTAACCCCAGAAACCAAAAAGGCTCTATCTAAAAAACATTTCATCGTTCCTGTTATTCCTGAAAAATAAACAGGAGAAGCAAGAACTATTCCGTCAGCCTTTTTCATCTTCTGTATCCAATCGTTTACCTCATCTTCTATCGCACATCTTTCATTCTGTTTTTTTCTGCAGGTATAACAGGCAAGACATCCTCTTATAGGTTTATCTCCTACCTGAATAATTTCTGTCTTTATCCCTTGGGAAAGCAGTTCTTCGGCCAAAAGTTCAAGCGCCTGTTGGGTATTACCTTTCTTCCTCGGGCTTCCATTAAAGGCTATTACCTTCATTACCTCACCTCATTAGTAATTTTCTATTTATTTTAGCATCTTTTTAAATTTTACAAAAGACCTGCTTATTTTTGATGTGGACATTTCAATAACTGTGTCCATAGTGTCCCTTTTATTGTGTAAAAATTTTTCCGGGAAAGGCATGGTAGTTCCCAAATTCAATTTCATTAAACCCTCTTAACTTCCTTGAGTTTAACCTCTCATTCAGTTCTTTCAAGATTAAATATAACAACCTCTCAACAGAGCCTTCATCCGGAAATACTTCTATTACCTTTATCCTCCTTTTTATCTCTTTCGCTAACCTCTCAACCTAATTAGTTGTATAAATAAACTGCCTTATCTCTCTCGGATACCTCAAAAAGGTTAATAATGCATACGCTTTATCCTCCCATTTCTTCACTACCTTAGGATATACCTTACCCCATCTTTCCCTTAATCTTAATATCCCCTCCTGCAATTTTTATGTTAAGGTTTGTTTAACACATTTTGTTTTGTATAATAAAACAAAAGCTTATAAGTTAGAGAGGGACAGGGACTCCATTTTTGGTAGGCCTTTGAGCCTCTTAAGGAGTATGTCCCTCTGTCCCTCAACACCCGATAAGTTGGTTGGGCTACCAAAGCCCCAGCTACTCGGGAGGATGGTGTGAGGGACAAAAATCTTAAAAAGGAGGTAGCATCATGACCCATTACATCGGTGTTGACATTTCTAAAGATAACTTCCACTTCTGCATCCTTAACCATGAAGCTAAAACCCTCTCCTCCGGCAAACTCTCTATGTCTCTTCAAGGCTTCTCTGATTTCTTTAACCTTCTCAAAACCCTCTCTGACCCTATCGTTGTTATGGAATCCTCTGGTAGGTTCCACATCCCCCTTTACTGCTTCCTCGTTGAAAAAGATATCCAAACCTTCATCCTTAACCCTAAAATCGTCCACAGATTCTTTGAATTTATCTCCGCTAACAACCCCTCTAAATACGACACAAAAGATGCCAAAATCCTTGCACTCTTCGCTCTTAATAACCCTGAATTCCTTAAATCCTATCCTGAAAACTCTGAACTCCGTAGTGCTTCTCGTCTTATCCAAAAACTTAAACATGAACTTGCTGAAGCTAAAACTCAAATCAAATACGCCCTCACTGTTCTTTTCCCAGAAGCTGAAAAGCACTTTAATATTTACTCCCACTCCTTCCTTAACATACTCCTTAAATTCCCCTCTGCTAAAACCCTTAAAAAAGCTAAACCAAATGAAATTTCCGAAATTATTAAATCCTCTGTTCCTAAAGGTAAAACCCCTTCCTTTTCTCCCGATGAAGTCATAAACCTTGCTAAAAACTCTATCGGGGTTGACAATCCTTATCTCTCTCAAACTCTTATCATCTACATCGAAAAACTCTTTTTCCTTGAGCCAAGAATAAAAAAGCTTGAAGAGATGCTTGTAGAGAAAATGGATGAAGACCAGCAAGAACAAATTAAGCTCATTTCCTCTATAAAAGGTATTTCCTCTAAACTTGCAAGTCTCTTTTTGGCTGAAATCAGAGACGTAAAAAGATTTTCTAATGCCAAAAAGCTCATAAAGTTTGCGGGCACAGACCCAGTAACAAAACAATCTGGTAAGTATAAAGCTAAGATGAGCATATCTAAGCAAGGGTCGAGCTTTCTCAGAAATGTTCTTTTCCAGATGGCGGTAGGTGTAGTAAAATGGAATTTTTACTTCAGATCCTATTTTATACGTAAGAAGAAAAACTTTGGCAGTTATAAGAAAGCTATGATAGCAGTTGTAAACAAACTTATAAGAGTTATCTATGCAATTTGTAGAAAAAAAACTTTCTTTAATCCTGCTTTTTCTAAGTTCCCTGTTCTGGAGGTCTCTCATGTTTAATTCCTATTTTCTGATAGTTGACTCCTTAGCTCTTTCTTCTGTTTCTGCTCTATATATCCTTTTTAAATCTTCTGCAAATAAACCTCTATCTTTTGCCCGCACCTTATTTAAAGAATTCCTTACAGTATGTAATACACAAAGTTGCCATTCCGAAGCTGGATAAACCATCTTTATGGCATTTTCTATCCCAGGCAAATCATCCGTAATAAAAAGTTGAACTTTCTTTACCCCACGCCGATTTAACTCTCTTAAAGGTTTTCCCAATTCTTGGCACTCTCTCCTTCAGACCCAAATATCCAAAATCCAAGTATCTCTCTTCTCCCATCAGGCTTTATCCCTAAAGCTAAATATACTGGCTCCTTTGCTACCTCATTTCGCCGAATAGACAAATAAGTTCTTTAACTTCATCTTCAGTCACCTTTATTAACCGGGAAATGCTTTTCAGCCCTCCTTCTTTCAGGAAGTAGGAAGGCACGAAAAGTAAATCTCTGGTATAAAAACCATTTGCATAGTCTTCTTGCTCTTCTAAATAAATCCTTCTTTCTTCAAGCATAAGGTTTTCTAAAAGGTTTTTAATAAGATTGTTGACTTCTTGCTGAAAAAGGTTTAGAATTTCTTCTATAGGTTGTTTTGTTAAAGTTTTAGTTTTTTCTTTCACGGTAGCTTCCCCTCCTTTCTGGTAGTTTTGGTTATTATGCATTGGGGAAGCTACCATACCCTTCCCTTTCCCTCAAGTCTTTACACAATTAATGAGACACTACCAAAGGAGTTGAACTATTTCTAAGAGAGTGAGCTCTTCTTTATTTAAACAGCTTACAATTTTTCCGCCCCAGAGTATTTGAGAGTTTTGGTAAATTTCAGGAGAGCTTAAGACCAAGGATAGAGTGATATCTTTTTTAACTGGGATTTCCCTAAATTCTTTTGGTAAGGTAGCACATCCTTGGAGGATAAAAATTAAAACTAAACCAAGAATCAATGAACGCAAGATATTAATCATTATAAAAATTATATTCTACAAAAAAAAGTTTTTTCAACTATTGACAAAAATAAAATTTTTGTTATAAAAAATTTTGGGAAGTATAATTTTTATTAAAAAAGTAATTATGGAAAAGTTTTAGGTTTTTTGGTGCAAAAAATAAAAGTATTTGGAATTAGGGAGTCTAGTCAAGGTCTTAAAAAATATCTACTAAGCCAAGACACAAGAGAAAATTATACAGTTGAACGACTTTCCTATAAGGTGAAGAGAAGAATATAAATGAAAAATGGGGGGGATCAATATGAAAAATTTAAGGATTATTTTTCTGTGTATTTTTAGTTTAATATTTTACAGTATAGTCAAAGCAGAGGAAAAAAGTAGTGTATCATCTTATGAACTTAAAGAAATAGTTGTTACTGAATCAAAATATCCTCAAACTTCTCAAGAAATTACGCATAAGGTTGATGCAGTAGAAAAAGAAGAAATCAAACAAATAAACCTTCCTAATAGGAATCTTGCAGAGGCAATAAAGTATCTACCAGGTAATTTTGTAAATCCTCTTTCAAGAAACGATGCTAATTGGGGTTCTTATGGAGGACTTGGTCCAAAATATAATAGCTGGCTTTTAGATGGACTTCCAATTGATTCTTTTGTTGATCCGATGAGTCTTGATTTTATTTATCTTGATAGAATTGAGGTTCACAGAGGTCCAGCATCTGTTCTTTATCCAAATTATATGACGATGGATTTTGCTGGTAATGAAATTCCTTTAGCTGGAACAACTAATTTGATTTTAAAGGATAAGATAGAAAAACCCTTTACAAATATTTCGCTTGGTTATGGTAGCTGGGAAACAATAAATGCTAGAATTTATCACGAAGGGAATGCTGGTCCCTTTAATTTTTTTATCGGAGCTAATTATGAACAGTCAGATTACACTAATTACGGGACAAAAGATTCATGGTTAAGCATGATTGATGACCCAGAATATAAGAAAATAAAGGCTTATTTTAAAACTACTTATTTTTTTACGAGAGATACAAAGCTTTCTATGTTTGCTCATCATACTAAACATGATGGAGATACAGGTAGGCCTCATAGAGGCTATGACCATCAATACGATATAATAAATTTAAATTTTGTAGTACCTCTCAACAATGATTTAGACCTTCAGGTTAAAGGTGGCTATAGATACTACCACAGGTCTTGGGAGGAAGATAATTATCCAGCTAATTTGAGTTTAAGAGAAGAAGCAGGCGTTAAACAAAACATATATCCGTTTGATATTGTCTTACATTTTAAACACTGGGGTAAAAGTTTACTTACTTTCGGATTTGATACACAATACTCAACCTATAAAACTTATGCAAAAATTGGCGGAGTTAAAAACATTGGAAATGATGTAAAAGCAAAAAATTTTGGCTTTTATGTTCAGGAAAAAATAGTGTATAACAAATGGGTTTTCAGATTAGGAGCAAGATACAACTATACAAAACACAGTTATGACCTTATAAGTGGAGTTAAACCTTCCGTTGATGAGAAGTCTTGGGAGAAAGTTTTATGGAGTTCTGGTATACGGTATAACATTACTGATAAAATTGGAATTTATGCAAATGCAGGTTCAAGCTTTCTTGTGCCTTCAGCAAAATCTGTTGGTGGAACATTAAGACCTGAAGACAGAGGTGTTCCAGGAAGACATGGACAGCTTCCAAATCCTGGGATTAAACCAGAGAAAGGATTAAGTTTTGATTTAGGTACAGATATTTGGTTAACTAATAATCTTAACTTGGGCTTTAGGGGATTTTATCATATTGTAAAAGATACAGTTGTTACAAATGTGGTAAGCACAAACCCTTCACAGTCTCAGGATATAAATGCTGGAAAATCCTATACACGTGGTTTAGAGTTTGAAGTTAACCATTTTATAAGTGAAAAATTTAAATGGTTTGTTAATTTTACCTATACAGATACAAAAGTCAATAATAGAATTGACATAAATCAGGATAATAGTGATATCCCTTTTGTTCCAGAATTTATAACAAATATTGGATTTAATGCAAAACTTCCATACTATTTTACTGTTTCTTTCTATATTCAGTATGTAGGTAAATATTATGATACCACTGATAAGTTAAGTAGAAGAGATTTTGGAGATTACGCAACTGTAAATCTTAATATGCAAAAAATTTTCTATAAAAATGAAAAATACTATTCAAATTTAATTTTTGAGTTAAATAACATATTTGATAAGAAATATGAAATGCCATGGCAGTTTCAAGACCCTGGTTTCAATGCTATGGTAAGGATGGAGTTTAATTTCTAAAACAAAGGGGTTAAAAATTATATACTTGTCTAATAAAATTATGAGAAAAAAGATAATATACTTTATTTATACAGTTTTAATTGTTATTTTGTTTTACAATTCTACTGAAGCTATTATTATAGTTCAAGATTTTAGAGGTAAAGACATTATTTTGAAAAAGCCTGCAGAAAGAGTTGTCTGTCTCATTGAAAGTGCTTTAACAGGAATTTATATGCTTAACCAGCAACATAAAATCATAGGAATTCCTACAAATGTTTATGAAGAGGGTTACTATTACAGTGAGACATATAAATATTATGCTTCCTTAGATGAAAGAATTAGAAACAAGAACATACCTGCTGTTGGTAATTGGGAGAAAGTAAACATAGAAAAAGTACTTTCTTTAAAACCAGATTTAATTATAATTTGGGCAAGCCAAACTGATGCCATATCAACTTTCGAAAAATTAGGAATTCCCGTTTATGGAGTTTTTATAACAAAATTAGACGATGTTTATAAAGAGATTTTGGATTTTGGAAAACTTTTGGATGCAGAAAAGCGGGCAAAAGAGCTTGTCGAATATGCTCAAAGAGAAGTTAAATATTTTAAGAATATATCATCTAAAATACCAAATAAGAAAAAAGTATACTTTAGTTGGGCGCAACATAATTTCTTACAGACTTCATGTAAGGGAAGTATTGTAGATGAATTGATAACTTTAGTAGGAGCAAGAAATATTTGCTCTCACATTAAAGGAGAGTCGGTTACTTTAAATATTGAGAAATTAATCTATCTTAATCCAGATGTTATTTTAATGTGGTACAGCAAGTCATTAACTCCTTTGAACATTAAAAGTAATAAACAATTACAAATGATCAACGCTATAAAGAAAAATTCAATTTTTCAATTTTCAGATACTTTTTCTTTTGATTTATGGACTTTAAAATTTTTGTATGCCACAAAGTTTATGGCTAAAAATATATATCCTGAAATTTATAATTATAACTTAAAAAAAGAATACCAAAAGATTATGAGTTTCTTATATGGGAAAAATTTTTTATTATAAAATTTAACAAAACAAATCTAAAGTTTTATAGGTTGTACTGCACCCCATTTGTCAAGATATTTTTTATGTCCAAAAGTTGTAGAGGTTATGCTACCCTCCTTAACCTTTCTTCCTCATATCTTGCCTCAAATTCCTCCGGACTCAGATATCCAAGTCGGTAGTGTCTCATTAATTGTGTAAAGCCTTGAGGGAAAGGGAAGGGTATGGTAGCTTCCCCAATGCTTAATAACCAAAACTACCAGAAAGGAGGGGAAGCTACCGTGAAAGAAAAAACTAAAACTTTAACAAAACAACCTATAGAAGAAATTCTAAACCTTTTTCAGCAAGAAGTCAACAATCTTATTAAAAACCTTTTAGAAAACCTTATGCTTGAAGAAAGAAGGATTTATTTAGAAGATCAAGAAGATTATGCAAACGGTTTTTATACCAGAGATTTACTTTTCGTGCCTTCCTACTTCCTGAAAGAAGGAGGGCTGAATTAGACCTTACATCTACTGTTATTACCCTTTATGCAGTGGGAGTAAGCACAAGAAAAATTTCTCAGTTTTTGGAAAGTATTTATGGCGCATACTATTCACCTCAAAGCATTTCCCGGTTAATAAAGGTGACTGAAGATGAAGTAAAAAGTTGGAGGGAAAGAGCTCTTTCAGAGGAATATTTGGCAATATTTTTAGATGGAACTTATTTGTCTATTCGTCGAAATGAGGTAGCAAAGGAGCCAGTATATTTAGCTTTAGGGATAAAGCCTGATGGGAGAAGAGAAATACTTGGATTTTGGATATTTGGGTCTGAAGGGAAGGGGGTTAGCGAAAGAGATAAAAAGGAGGATAAAGGTAATAGAAGTATTTCCGGATGAAGGCTCTGTTGAGAGGTTGTTATATTTAATCTTGAAAGAACTGAATGAGAGGTTAAACTCAAGGAAGTTAAGAGGGTTTAATAAAATTGAATTGGGGAACTACCATGCCTTTCCCGGAAAAATTTTTACACAATAAAAGGGACACTATGTTCTCAAAAGAATCCTTACACAATAAAAGGAACACTATGTACTTAGGTGAAGCCACTTAAAGGATTTTCCTATTTTATGAATTACTTAAGTACGTTAAAATCCGTCTTAAGGTATAAAATCAATAAATGTCTATAAGAAGGGAAGGTCATAACTAATAAGGTGCTGGGTTAAAAAGCAGTAGGAGTACAAGACCATAAATCTGGTTTTAACGAAACTAATTTTTAAGAGAATCTCAAAGTTAAGAGGATGTTCCACGTGGAACATCCTCTTAACTCTTCTTATATAAGTCTATATTTTTCTTTTAAAAGTTTTTTTACCTGTTCTGCAGAGGCTTCGGTTAATCCGGCCAAAGGTAGTCTTACTTCGGGGGTCTCAATCTTACCCATCAACCAGAGGGCATGTTTGGCAGGAACAGGGTTGGTTTCTATAAACATAGCTTTATAAAGAGGATAAAGATAAAAATTAAGTTCATTAGCCTTAGCGATATCTCCGTTTAAGGCATACTTCATAAGGGTTGCCATCTCCTTAGGGGTTATGTTCGCTACCACCGAAATCACTCCTTTGCCTCCTAAGAAAACCGTAGCCAAAGCAGTAAAGTCATCTCCTGAAAGGACGATAAAGTCTTTAGGGCATTTTAACAACAACTCGGTAATCTGCTTAATGTCTCCGCAAGCTTCTTTGATGGCAACGATGTTTTCTATTTCTGCAAGTTTAGCCGCGGTATCAGGTAGCAGATTAACCGAGGTTCTACCTGGGACGTTATAAAGAATAATAGGAATTTTAGTGCTTTTAGCGATATAGCTATAATGAGCATAAAGACCGTTTTGAGTAGGTTTGTTGTAGTAAGGGGTAACGATAAGGGCTGCATCAAATCCCATTTCTTCAGCAAGCTTGGTGTATTCAAGAACCCGGGCTGTGTTATTAGTGCCAGTTCCTACGATAAGAGGGACCTTTCCTTTAGCTTCTTCTAAGGCTATTTCCATAACCCTTTTTCTTTCTTCTTTTTCCAGCGTCACTGCTTCTCCTGTGGTTCCAAGAACCAGGATACCATCTGTTCCTTGTTCAAGATGCCAGCGGATCAGCCCTCTTAATGAAGCTTCATCTACCTTTCCGTCTTTAAATGGTGTAACTAAGGCTACTATAGAGCCCTGTAGGTTCATTTTAGGTTCCCTCCTGCAATTTTTATTTTAACGCATCTTCTAAAGTTACACCTTTAAACACAAACAGGGTATCCCCTTCTAAGTAAATTTTATTTTCTTTTTCTTCTATGTAAACCGTAAGGATTTCTCCACCTCGAGTAAGGACGTTTACCGGAGAGGTAACCAACCCAAGTTTATAGGCGATGTAAGCTGAAGCCGCAGAACCGGTGCCACAGGCCAGGGTTTCTCCTTCTACACCTCGTTCATAAGTCCTTATTTGTATAACCTTTTTTCCTTCCTTTTCTACGATGTTAATAAAATTTACGTTGGTTCCCGCAGGACTAAAAGCCTCATGATATCTTATTTTAGGTCCGATTTTGTTTACAGGGGCGTTTTCTATGTCTTCCCAAAAGATAACTGTATGTGGGACACCGGTGTTTACAAAATGAGCTAAAAACCAATCATAATCAGTCCTGAGTACAAGGTTTAACTTTAAATCCTTAGGAGAAGTAAGGGCTACTTTTACGCGCTTTCCTTTAACCTCAGCATAGATAAGCCCAGCTTTGGTCTCAAAATAAAAAGGACTTTCGAAAAGCCCAAGTTCAGTTACCAGTCTTGCCACACATCTTGCTCCATTACCACACATTTCTGCTTCGCTACCGTCTGAGTTATAAAACCTCCAGGCAAACTTAGCCTGTGGGTTAGAAGGTCTCTCAATCAAAATAAGACCGTCTGCAGATACTGAAAATTTAGAACGACATAATTTTTTGGCAAGCTCACTTCCTTGTTCTGGGGTTATGTCTTGGGAAAAGTTTAAAATGACGATAAAATCATTGCCTGAGGCACAAAGCTTATAAAAGCCTATTTGACCAACTTCTGTTTTAGTTGTGGCTTCCTCCATAGGAACCTCATTATTTTTTATATTTTTTTTACAATTTTAACTTAATTCTTCTAAAACTTCAAGAATTTTAGGAAAAGGAGGGTCTTCATAGAAAAAAAACTTCCCTATCCGTTTAAGAAGGACTATGGTTAGTTTCCCTTGGGCTATCTTTTTATCTTTAGAAAGATGGTTAATCAATTTCTCTGGAGAAACAGAAGAGGGAAGTTTTAAAGGATAAGAGAGTTTAGCTAAAAGTTTTTTTATAGGGTAAAAAACCTCTTTTTCTGCTATGCCGAGAGTTTCTGAAACTCTGGCTTCAACCAACATTCCGATAGCTACCGCCAATCCATGGGGGATAGAGTAGTTTAACTCTGTTTCTATGGCATGCCCTATAGTATGACCAAAGTTTAAAACCCGTCTTAACCCAGCTTCTTTTTCGTCTTTAGCTACCACATAAGCTTTAATTTTACAGCTTTCATAAATAATATACTGAAGGTCTTCTGGAGGAAGTTCAAAAAGGGTTTCTCCTTTACGGGCTATAAAATTAAACAAATTTTTTTTTAAAATGCAGCCGTATTTTATTACTTCGGCAAGCCCGTTTTGGATTTCTTTCTTAGGCAAGGTTTTTAAAACTAAAGGGTCTATATAGACCTTAGCAGGTTGATAAAATGTCCCAATAAGATTTTTACCTTCTGGCAGGTCGACCCCGGTTTTCCCTCCTACTGAAGAATCTACCTGAGAAAGAAGCGTGGTTGGTACCTGCACATATTTTATGCCTCTGAGGTAGATACTTGCAAGAAACCCTGTAATGTCTCCTACTACTCCGCCTCCTAAGGCTATAAGGAGGTCTTTTCTGTCAAACCTATTTTGTATAAGTTTTCTGGCTAAAGAGACCACCGTTTCTATGTTTTTAGACTTCTCACCTGCCGGAAAAGAAAAAAGTTCGGCTTTAACGTTAGCTTTTTCTAACTGGGATAAAAGTTTTTCTCCGTAAAGAGATTTTACTCTATCGTCGGTAATAATCGCTACTTTACCAAAAATTAGTGAGTCTTTTAAGTCCTCGGCTATTTTATCAAAAACCTGAGGTTTGATGAGGATTTGGTAGGGTGGTTTAGTTTTAACGGTCAACACAGACATGTTACAAGTCTTTCAAACTTTTGAGAAAGGCTTTTATCTGTTTAGGAGAGTTTTTTCCTTTTTCTTCGACGATTTTTACGATAGCACTACCTATTATAAAGGCGTCTGCGAAAGGATAAAGAAGTTTAATCTGTTCCTTTTTAGAGATCCCAAAACCTACTGCTAAAGGTAGGTTCTCTCCGCAGATTTGTCTTGCCTTTTTTAATCTATCTGCTAAATCTTCTGGAAGAGTATCCCTGGCTCCGGTTATTCCGGTTATAGAAACATAGTAAAGAAAACCTTTGGTATATTTTACGATTTTTTTTATACGTTCTTCTGAAGAGGTAGGAGTAGCAAGAAATATGGTTGCCAGTCCTTTCCCCTGATTAACTTTTAGCCAAGGTTTAGCTTCTTCTATCGGTAAATCAGGGATGATAAACCCAGCAAGTCCTGATTGCAGTGCATAGTCTACTGTTTTTTCAAGGCCAAAACGAAAAATAATATTATAATAGGTCATGCAGACTATCGGGAAAGGAAAACCTTTTTGGTTGAGTCTTGCGATAAACTCAAAATAGGCTTCAAAAGTAGGCTGATGGTCGAGTGCACGGATGATGGCTTTTTGAATGGTTGGACCATCGGCTACAGGGTCTGAAAAAGGGAATCCTAACTCAACGCAGACTGGCTCAACCTCTGCGAGCTCCCAGAGTATAGCCTCAGTAGTTTCAAGATCAGGGTCCCAGCAACATATATAAGGAATAAGGGCTACTTCACCTTTAGCTTTGAGCCTATCTATAGCCTTTTTTATGGCTAAGGCATTTTTTTTCATAGGGCGTGCGCTTCCTCTAAGTATTCCTTTACTGAGGCTACGTCTTTATCTCCTCTTCCAGAAAGGGTTATTACTACTATAGAACCTTGGGGAAGGTCTTTAGCGATTTTTAGTAGATAAGCTACCGCATGGGCAGACTCAAGGGCAGGAATAATTCCCTCTTTTTCAGAAAGAAGTTGAAAGGCCTCAAGGGCTTCATCATCGGTAACTGACACATATTCAGCCCGCCCAGATTCTTTAAAATAAGCATGTTCTGGCCCTACACCTGGATAATCAAGCCCGGGGGCTACAGAGTGAGCTCCTTTTATCTGTCCTACCTTGTCTTGGAGAAGATAGGTAAGCATTCCATGTAAAACACCGGGTTCTCCTACGGCTAGAGTAGCTGAATGATGGTCTGTGTTTAACCCTTTTCCTGCGGCTTCAACTCCGATAAGCCTTACCTGAGTATCAAACCTAAAGGGATAAAAAGTCCCCATCGCGTTAGAACCGCCCCCTACACAGGCAAGCACAATATCTGGGAGACGGCCTTCTTTTTTAAGTATTTGTTTTTTTATTTCGTTTCCTATAATACTTTGGAAATCCCTTACTATCATCGGATAAGGATGAGGACCTACTACTGAACCTATTACATAAAGGGTAGAGTCTACGTTTGTAACCCAATCTCTTAAAGCTTCGTTTATGGCATCTTTTAAGGTTTGAGTACCAGAATAGACAGGAACTACCTCAGCCCCTAAAAGTCTCATCCTAAAGACGTTTAATTTTTGTCTTTCTGTGTCTTTAGCCCCCATATAGACTACACATTTTAACCCTAAGAGGGCACAGGCAGTAGCAGTGGCTACCCCGTGTTGTCCTGCTCCGGTTTCAGCGATGATACGAGTTTTACCCAATCTTTTAGCCAAAAGAACCTGACCGATGGTGTTGTTTATCTTATGGGCACCGGTATGAAGGAGGTCTTCTCTTTTAAGATATACTTTAACCTTACCCCCAAGATAACGAGAAAGATTTTCTGCATAATATAAAGGTGTTGGGCGACCGGCATATTCTTGAAGAAGGTATTTCCACTCTTTCCAAAAAGAAGGTTCTTTTTTTAGGTTAAGATAGGCTTTTTCTAAATCATAAAGCAGAGGGATTAAGGTTTCAGGAATAAACCTCCCTCCAAAACCTCCGAAATATCCCTTCCGATTAGGCCCTTTCATCTTAACTTTACAATATACTTCTTTTTTATTTTTTGACAACTTATTTAAAAAATGTGTAAGACCTATATTACGTGGTTAAAACACAGGCTTAAGGGGTGAGGTATAAAATTGGGTTGAATTTTTTTTCCCATTCAGAGTAATATTTTTGATGGAGATTGTTTATTATTTGGGTATACTGCTCGGTTGAAATCTTAGCTCCCTTTATTCCCCCTTTAAGGTTTATTTCTGAAAGATAAGGGCCTTTTTCCTCTATGTAAATAAGATCAAGATGGGCGTAAGGGAATTTTCCTCTTTCCATAACCTTTTGGCAAAAGGACAATTCTTCTTCTGAAAGTCGATAGGGAATAGATACTCCTCCCCAAAAGATGTTTTTTCTAAAATTAAGGTCGTTTACTCGCTCATAGGCTTCTACATAAAGATCCCCTAAGATGATAACCCGTACATCTCGGATGTTAGGATAAAAAGGTTGTAATACAAAGGGAAAAGGTAAAACCGGAGTGCCTGCGACGTTAAAAATTTCTTCTAACGAACCCCACAGCCTTATCCCTAAACCGCAGTTAGTTTGGTCATCCTTGGTAATAAATTTTTCAAAATTTTTATTTTGAGCAAGTTGAGTAAGGCTTGCAAGGAGGGTGTTTTTGTCTCTTACGACAAAAGTAAAAGGAGGCATAAACTCTTTTAATATTTCTGCCTGAAAGGTTTTGGAACTACATAAAAGTTGAGACAAAAAAGAGGGAAAGGCCTCTACCTTTCGGTAAATAAGGTCTATGATAAGCCCATGTTCTTCTTTTTTTAGGGGTAGTCTTATTCCTATAAGGTCTCCTTCTTTTAATTCAGAAAAATGCTTTCTAAAAGCTTGGTAGCTTAAAACTATATAGTAAGGCCTCATGTCTATTTATTCCGCAAATGGGTAAGGTCTGTGTTGCAGTTAGCACAGAAAAACTTAACCGGTCCCATAACCTCTACCTCTTCTTCTAAAGCTTCTAAACTGCCGTCTTCGTTCTGTAGGTAATAAATAAAGATGGTTGCGTTTTCGATTACCTCGTAGAATTCCTCATTGTTTTGACAATTGGGGCAGACGATTTTTTCCTTATATAAAATTTTTATGGGCTTTTTGATTTTAATCCTATGTTTTCTGATAGATGAAAAATTCTCTGCCATCAATCAACCTCTCTATTTTTTGTGTTTTATCTGAGCTATAGCCTTTTCTACTTCTAAATACATTTTATCTGTTTTAGGTAAAAAGGAAAGGGCTTTTTCGTAATGATAAAGCGCTGGCTTTAAATCACCTTTAAGTTGATAGTGTTTGGCAAAGTAAAAATGAGCCTCTCCCATCTTGTTTAACTGTGAAGCTAATTTTCCTAAGTTATAAAAAAAGTATGGGTCATAGCTAAGGGAAGAAAGGCTTAGAAACTTTTGCATAAGTTTATAAGCTTTTTGAGGTTCTCCAGTTTCTGCTAAGGCTAAAGCCTTTAGATAATCCAGTTTAGTAAGATAAAGGGTTTCATAAGGCTTTGAAGGGGTAATAGGTGGTATTTGATTTAACACGTTTAAGGCCTGTAGATATTCTCCTGAGGTTAAGTAGATGTCAGCTAAGTCTAAGAGAAAATAAGGCTTAAACGGAAGACCTTGTAAAGCCTTAACCAATTCAACCAAAGCATCCTTAAAATATCTCTGTTCTTTTAAAGCTAAGGCTAAGGTATATCTTGTCCAAGGGTCTTCTTTTTGGCTGAGTTCTACTTTTAGATTGGTTATCAAGGATGCCAAATCCTTCTTTTTTGAAAACACTTGAGCTTTAACCAGTAATCTTTTAAAATAATTCGGGTCTTCGGCTATTAGGTTTTTAGGAGACCTATCTGTGGTATAACGTTCAGCGAGGCTTATCAAATAGGCTACTCTTTCTTGAGGCAAAGGGTGGGTTAAAAGATATCTATACTCAAGCTCTATCGCCAGGTTGCCTTTTTTAGAGAGCCTTTCCATCACCGTTGCCATGCCCCAAGGATTGTAACCAGCCTTGGTTAAAATTTGAAAACCGGTCCTGTCTGCCTCTTCTTCATCAGCCCTGCTGTAAGCAAGAAGTCTCGTTTGAGCTATGGCCATAGAAGACAGACTTAAAGCGGCAGCCTTTTCCCCTCCCAGTATAATTCCTGCTAACGTTGCCGCTGTAACCAGAACTTGCATTTTTTTGATGTCCTCTATCCTCCTTGCGATATGCCTACCAAGGTTATGGGCCATTTCATGTGCCATAATACCTGCAAGCTCGTCTTCAGATTCAATACTGTTAAAAATACCTGAATTAATAAAGATATATCCTCCAGGTACAGAAAAGGCATTAAAACTGGGGTTGTTTATCAAAAAAAACTTAAAATCAAAAGGAGAAAAGGTTAGCCCCTTTTTTTTGAGCTCCTCTCCTATGGCATTAATATATAGGTTTAATTCTAAGTCATCTATAAACTCTACCTCTTTCGTAAGCTCAAACAAAACCTCTTTACCTATCTTGTCTTCTTCTTCTAACGAGATAAGGGCTTGGGCTACCTGCGGAGGGAACAATAAAAGAAAACCTAAGAATAAAGCAAGAAGGATTTTTAGTTTTAGGATGTAAGACCTGGTTTTAAGCAAAAAGGGCATTTTATTTTATAAAATTAAGGTGGCGGAGGCGTATGGGAATTGAACCCACCCACCCCTTTTGGGGGTGCACCGGGTTTGAAGCCCGGGAGAGGCACCAGCCCCCTCACGCCTCCTTTTTATCCCAAAAAGGGGCTATTGGGAAACCTGCGGCACCCGGAGAGCCTGGCTACCGTTGCTCCCTTTCGGGCCTGGCGGGGTTCACCAGGATCCGTCGCACAGGTCCCAATAGCCTTATTTTAAAATATACAACATTTTTTTAGATCTTAAACCCCTAAAAATATTCCTCTTTTCGATAAACCTGTCCGGTAAACATGGCAATCAGCCGTCCTGTTTCTTTTTCGAAAACCTTTACCTCATAAACCCCGGTTCGCCTGGTGAGGCTTAACTCCTTGGCTTCAGCGTAAAGATACTCTCCCTCTTTGGCTGAAGAGGTAAAGTAAATGGTAGAAGAAATGGCTAAAGCTAATTTTCCATGAGAGTTTGAAGCAATGGCAAAAGCAAAATCTGCAAAAGAAAAAAGGGCACCTCCTTGACAAACCTTAGCCGCATTAAGCATGTCTTCTCTAACCTTCATGCCTATTAAGGCATATCCAAAATCTACGTCTATCAAGTCTACCTGCAACCACACAGCAACCTTATCTTGGTTTCTCATAAATCTAGCAATCTCCCAAACCTTTTCTTTCTTCTGGACTTCCATCTGTTTCCTCCAATTTTATCCTATATTTATTTTTACAATCCATAATTTATATCTTTAATAAGTTTTTTACCAGAGCCAAGGAGGTAGTGTCTCATTAATTGTGTAAAGACTTGAGGGAAAGGGAAGGGTATGGTAGCTTCCCCAATGCATAATAACCAAAACTACCAGAAAGGAGGGGAAGCTACCGTGAAAGAAAAAACTAAAACTTTAACAAAACAACCTATAGAAGAATTTCTAGACTTTTTTCAGCAAGAAGTCAACAATCTTATTAAAAACCTTTTAGAAAACCTTATGCTTGAAGAAAGAAGGATTTATTTAGAAGAGCAAGAAGACTATGCAAACGGTTTTTATACCAGAGATTTACTTTTCGTGCCTTCCTACTTCCTGAAAGAAGGAGGGCTGAAAAGCATTTCCCGGTTAATAAAGGTGACTGAAGATGAAGTTAAAGAACTTATTTATCTATTCGGCGAAATGAGGTAGCAAAGGAGCCAGTATATTTAGCTTTAGGGATAAAGCCTGATGGGAGAAGAGAAATACTTGGATTTTGGATATTTGGGTCTGAAGGGAAGGGGGTTAGCGAAAGAGATAAAAAGGAGGATAAAGGTAATAGAAGTATTTCCGGATGAAGGCTCTGTTGAGAGGTTGTTATATTTAATCTTGAAAGAACTGAATGAGAGGTTAAACTCAAGGAAGTTAAGAGGGTTTAATGAAATTGAATTGGGGAACTACCATGCCCTTCCCGGAAAATTTTTTACACAATAAAAGGGACACTATGAGGTCTTCTGGCTTCCATGGTAAAATTCTTATATTTTCAAATCCTTTTTTATCAAAAAGTTCTTCAATCAATTATCTACTTCCCTTTATTTTAGGTAATTATTCAAAACTCAATCTAATTTCTCTTCTTCTATTTCTAAGCCAAGTTGTTTTATTGTTTCTATAATTTTGTCTTCGTATTCTGATTTAAGCATTTCTCCGTGCTTAGCTGATACCTCTATTTTTATATTGACGCTTTCAAATTTTTCATTGATAAGGTTTATTGTTTTAACAATGTTAGAGAATTTACCAGGAGTAATATTGAATTTAAGCAAAAGTTTACTAATTTTTGGTAGCGATACTTGTCTTTTTATTCCTTCAACTAATTCTTCTTTTTTGACAATCTCTTTCTTTTCAAATTCAGGTAAAGTCGGCTTTATAAATTCTATTGCAATTTCTTCTTTCGTTTTAAGGCTAATTTCTTCTCTACTTTCTACGCATAATTCTGGATTAATAATAACTTCCTTTTCTTCAAAATAAGGTTCCACATCAGTTTTTATATATTTACAAACTGGTTCCCCATTTTCTAAATAACCAAGCCCAAAAATCCCTTGTTTTACTCCCTCTCTAAGAGCATTTATAAGCACGCTTTTGTCTTTTATTCTTACTTCTCCGGGAGTTTTATAAAATGAATCAAGAATATTCTTTGTTTCTACATAAGCTTTCTCTCTTAAGTATTTCTCCTTCAGATAATGAGCACTTAATTTTTCAATAATCTTTCCTTCTTCTCTTAATCTTTCGTATATTTCTTCAGATATTATCTTTTTAGCTCCATAAGTAGGGATACCTAAATCCATTCTTTCAGGTTCATCCTTTTGTGGCAGATAAACAATACGGTAAACATACCTTATTCTTTCTTTAACATATTTTTCTGTCTCATTGATTTTATTTTCCACCTTTTCTTTTTGGTCAGTACTCAATTCAAGTGTTTTGTCCTTTTCTATTCTTTGCCAAGCAAGTCTCTCTTTTAAAGTTTTTTCGAAATTTACTTTTTCAGACTCTAAAGGACATAAGAATATCAATGAATTCCGATAAATTCTTGGTCTATCTCCATAGGTTTCTATAAATTTTCTAATTTTTTCACTGTTAATGTCTCTTAACACAATTAACTTCAATTTTTCCGTATCTGAGACATCTACTGGCTGTTCAGGCCAAATGTAGATATCAAAATGTTCGGTTTTCTTAAAAGCTTCACGCACTAATTTTTCTTCCTCCTCTTTAAGTTCCGTATCACTTATTGCATCTATCTTATTAAGCAAAATGCGATTCAAATTGGGTTTATTCGTGAAAAACAAAAGACTTTCAGAATCTGATAGATAAAATAGCGTATCTTTGAGTTTTCCTACGGTTTCTACAATTATACTGCTTTGAATACCAGTTTCTGCACAAGAAAGTTTTATTTCTCTTTGTGTTGCTCCTCTTTCCTGCCCACCAGAAAAGGAATACATAAAGATTGCTGTAGCTACTCTTGTGCCAAATTGATAAGAAAGATAAGAAGAACCGAGAGACGTATCAACCTTTTTTGCACCTGAATCAATTGACGTAATGTCAGCAGCTATAACACTATCATATTCTGGACCAATATGTTTAACCAATTCTTTTCTTATTTCTTCATTTTTAAGGTCAAAGTCTCCAAGTCTAATAAAAGGTTTCTGAGAATTTTTCAGAGATTGGACAACTAAGGCAAGTAATCTCAATACTCCCCTTGTCCTTTGAAAAGTTGTGAAAGAGCCCCAACGTTTGTATAAGACATCTATAACTTCTGGCTGAAAGGGATAACTTGCTTTAAACCTTTCCCGATATATTATTTTATCTATAGGTAAAAAACCCTCCCTTTCCGTATAATCAATAAATTCTTGTATTGTCTCTTCAGCTAATTTTTCATCAACATACTTAAAAAGTCTTCTTCTAATAACATGAGCTACTTCCTCATCTTCTACGGGTGTTAACACTTTTTCCATTCTTCCTACAACCTTCTGTAATTGTTGGAATCTCTTCTCAGCAACATCATCAAAATGTTCAAGCAAACTGGAAGGTAAAGTAAAAACCAAAACAGCTTTGGGGAGAGTAGCTAAGGTTTCGGTAAGCTCTTGCATAAAAGAAACAGTTTGAGTGCCTAAGGTTGTATCTCCAACTTTTATTCCATCTGCCTTGGTAGTATATTGTAAAATTTCATCCATAAGGATTAAAAGCGGCTGATATTTTTCCAACAGAGCTTTTAATTTTTCTTTTCCAGGAGAGATTTGTCCTCTAAGAAAAACCACTTTTCCGGTGAGTTGTTTTTCTATTTCTTCCCAAAGGAATGTGTCTTTTGGATCAAAGGCCGTTCCAGATAAGACTACCACATTAGCGTTAAACTCAGTTTTAGCCTTGTGATAAAGAGCTATCAAAGAATGAGTTTTTCCACCACCAAAGGGAGTTTGAAGTTGAATTACAGGGTCTCCACCTTTTCCTTCAAGTCTTTTCTTAACAACTTCAATCAAATAAGCTATACCTTTGGTAAGATATGTTTTTCTAAAAAATTCGTTACACTCTTGATACTCAAATGGAGCTTCACCTTTATGAACTTGCCATAAATCAGCAGCAAAAATATCCATTGTAAGCTGATTTTTGAGCACATCCTCATGGGGATGTGCTATGGTAATAAAAGGTCTCATTTAAAACAACCTCCCTTGTTTTTCTTGAAAGTTGTTTATTTCTATTATAAGTTTATCTTTTCCAGATAAAAATCCATCAAGAAATCTCTTCTCTTTGCTGTCTAAAGGAAGAGTTTCGGATATGGCTTGAGCAACTCTATAAAAAACTTCTTTATTACCCCAGCCACTTTCACTTAAAACTTTTTTCATCTCTTCCCTTTTACCTTGACCCCATAGTAAAAGTACATAATGAAGCACATCAATCAAGTCCTTTTCTCTTAAACTTTCAATTTCTTCTATCCTTCTTTCCTGAGGTCCCAAAACTTTTATATAATTTTTATCTTTTTTAATAAAACCCTTATTCCATTCTCTTTCTAAGTTAACACCTATGCTTTGTGCAAGCTTTCTTGCTTCATCGAATTCTACTTTTGCTTCTCCAAATGTCCATCTCCAAAGCAGATAAAATCTTGTAAGCGGGGAGAGCTCACCTGCGATGCCGTTGTGTAAGATCTGCCGAACTGCATAGTCAGTAACCACTTCCCGCACAAATTCAAGTAGCTTTTCAGCTCTTATAACATTTCCCTCATAATCCATAACCTTTTCGTATTTTCCAAAGACCTCAATTGCAGACCCAATACCAGCAATAAAGAAGTCTGCCCCAGAAATACCCTCAAGCCAAAGCTTATCAAGCTTTTCATTGAGATACCTCCTAATCTCATCCTTTACTTCACTAAACCAACCTACATCTTTTCTTTCCATTTTTCTGCAGACAATGTAAATTGATGAGGCAAGGGCAGCAGAATCTTGAGCCCTTAATCTTGATCTCATCTCTGTATCAATAGGCCAGCTTGCTATAGGAACTAAACCCGAATCTAAAAGGGAATTTATAAGGGTTTCCCAGCCACCGGTGGACTTGTGGGTATAAACAATTACTGCTATGCCATTTGGTTTTAAAACTCTATAAATTTCTTGGAAAGCTTTTCCAAGCATTTCCTCAAAATACCTCTTTCCTGCCTCAAAACCACCCTCACTGTGAGAATAAGCAACTATTTCTTTTGACTTAGGAGTTAAAGGTGTAGAAAATAGCTCTGGATATAAGTCTCCAATGCTTCTCTTTAACCAAACGTAGAAAAAGTCAGAAAGATAAGAGTAAGGCACATTATCATAATAAGGTGGGTCGGTAAAAACTGCATCAAAGTAGTTATCAGGATAAGGAAGTTCAGTAGCAGATGCTTGAAAAATCATTGGAAGATTAAGCTTTTTCATTTTTGTTCTCCCTTTACCTTTTTATAAAACTATAATAAAAAGACTCCATTGCCAGTGTATTGTAAACAAAATAATCAGAAATATCCTTAGTTGCTACAAATTTTGCATTATTCGTATGATTCTCAAACCTTATAACAAGATCAATGATCCTCATTTTAAAACCATTCTCTTAATTCTTTCGTATGTATTAGACATTTCAAGATATTCATGAAGAACTTTAAATCTTATCTCAAATAATTTTCTTTCGTCTTTACAAAAAAGCACTTTTCCAGTTTTTAAAACTTCAAACTGAATGTGTAAAGGTAGGCGATGAAAAAGCACAACATCAAAGACTGGTGAATACATACTTCCTATATCAGCTTCTAAATCTTTGCTTTGTCTTTCAAGAATTACCGCAATATCGACATCTGAAATCCCTTTCATCTTTCCAGTTGCATATGAGCCAAAAAGAATGATAGCCAGAACATCTGGGAATTCTTTGAGCTTTTCTATCAAAGAATTAAAAATTGCAGTTTTCTTATCCATACTTATTCTTAAACCTCAACCGGTGGGATTTGGGTAAGATGGGAGAGAACTTCTTGTATTTGTCCGGACATACTTTTCCAGGTTCCTGTCAAAATTGGAGAAAAAGGATTAAGTTCAGAGTAATCCCAATTCATAGGTAGGGCTTGTCTTGTAAATATATGTGTAGAAAACTCCCACTGAGGATGCCAGGCTGCCATAGAAGTTTCAAAATCTGCCATTCTTGAAACTGTAATAGCCAAATAACTCACCACCGCCTTTGCATACTCCTTATCGTATCCTTCTTCAATCATCTTATTATAAGCAAGACGAACCTTTTCTGTGAAAGTAATAAGCGCAAGTTTTTGGCGTGAATTGAAAAGGTCGCCCCATTTTAGCATTCCATAAACCCACACATTAATAACGCCAAAAGTTACCGGTACACGGGTTATTGGTTCATCCGGCACAGGGTCAATTCCCCATTCATCCATAAGTTTTGCTCTTTTCTCTTCAAGGTATCTTTCTGCTTCTTTGAAAGCTTTTAAGTCTCTTTGAGTTGCTAATCTGTAAGTTTTTCCTGGTCTATGGGGATGGTGTAAGACCACAGCAACCATTCTCTGCCCTGCCTTTCCTTCCTGAAAAAGCTTTCTTACCTTGTTGTCATCAACTATGCTACCGCAAACCGGACACTCTGCAATTGCTCGGGCAACCGTTCCTTTCTCTAGCTTAAAATCATAAGGGATGTTTGGTTTAAAATTAGGAATTGATGATTCAATAATCTTCCAGGCTTTTCCATCGTGTTGGATAATAGCAAATTCAACTCTATTATCAAATACATAAGGAAATAGAGAGATTTTCTTGTTTTCTTTCTTTGCAAGCCAAAACTGGCGCATAAGTGGAATTTCAGCCCCACATGATGGATTTTGACAAGAAATTGTCCTTGCCCATATGTAACCAACAGGAATTGAGCCATCCTCATCAGGTGGATAGAATTTTCCTATCTCCTCCTTTGCTAGTTTTAAAACCCATTCTCCCCACCTTTTAACATCTGCAATTAGTGAACTTTCTTCTTTTTCGGCTTTAAACAATCCTTCATTTTCTCTGTTTTTTCTTAGTCTTCCATATTTCTGCGGATACTCAAGTGTGCACTTTAAAATTAGAACTGCAACTGGATTGTATTCCACGGCATGTGTTTCCATTCCAAGCCTTAAACACTCTAAAGGAATTGAACCACCGCCAGCAAAAGGGTCTAAAACTTTTAAAGGTCTTCCACCATTTGCTTTTAAAATGTCTTCTCTTGCCTGTTTGATAAGTTTTTCGTTTAAAGAATTTTCCCACTTAGAAAGTTGAATTATAAATTCCTTTTTTCTTTGAATTTCGGAAGCACTTTCAGGAACTGGAATTAGAGAGGCATAAGCGGTTGCCCTTGATGAGGCAAGAGGACGCCTTGCCCACCAAATATGAAGGGTTGAAATATGTCCATGCCTTATGTTTTTCTCTCTTGCAGATTCTTCGCTAACCTCTTTTATTGGAAAACAAACTTCTATAAAACTCTTTTTCTCGCTCATACCCTTTCTCCCTTTTTCTTCCATTCTTCTAATGGGACTATAAATCTAACTACTTCCACTTTTTCTTTAGTTTTTAAATTTTCTGCAGGGTTGTTTATTATGTAAAGTGTAGGGTTTGAAATTGCATTACAAACTACATACAGCCAATAATTTTCTTTAAATCTCTTTGCCTTTAACCATTCGTTAACTGTCAAAGCAACATCACCTTCATCTTTTCTTGCTTTAACCTCTATATACCTTATTTCATCCTTTCCTTTTGACCTTATATCAAAACCGAGATTCTCCCTTGAAACATCTTCAGGTTCTCTTCCCTGATTTCTCTCATATTCCATAGCAATCTCCATACCAATCCTTTCTATCTCCTCATCGCTTATCATCTCGTCAACAATCTTAGGTCTTACTAAAACTGCCCCAATAAACCTCGGCATTGAAATGGATAGAGATTTTTCTTGTTCTATTTCTTTTTTTAATTCTTCTAAAGCTTGCATATAATAAGTTTTCCTTTCTTCTTTATTTCTTATAACTAAATCCACTTTCTCACCCTTTTCACCTCTTTCAAAGAGTTCTACAAGTTCTTCGTCCAATTTTCTTATGAAATATTCTAAAGACTTAATGCCATATTTACGTTTTATTTCTGCTTGTCTTTCCCTTTCATTTCCTACTTCTTTTTGGTAAAGTTGTATTAATTTAAGTGAAAACTTCTTGGCTTCCTCTTTTCTTTGTTCAATGCCATCAACAGATAAAGAAGTATTTTCTTCGTCAACCGGAATTAAATCCCATAAAATAGCTGGGTTTATTTCTCTAAAATCTTTTCCGTCATCATATATAGCAAAAATTCTTTTACCTGCTATTTCACCTTTTCCATCTTTTACTTCACCTTCGAAAAACCATATAATACCATTATATCTTCCTTCTGGGTCTTCAAAAATAGCTCCCTTTTGTAGTTTATTAAAGAAGTTTTTATTAACCCATTCTATCAAGGCTTCAAGCAAGGGATGTCCAAAGGATATAAACTCTGCATCTGGATTTTTAAAAGCCTTTTCTTTATCAAAGGTTGCTTTAGGATAGGTTGAAAGACTTAAATTCAACTTCTCTGCTATTCTTTTTAATTCAAATGGAATTGATTCAATACTGATAAAACCATCTTTTCTTATGTGATACCTTCCCCCTGCTCTTTGGAAAGCCTTTTTAAAAAATTCCTCTACATATTCTGGAATAAGTCTATTCTCTTTTGCCTTTTCAGAAAGTTCTCTTATTCTTGTATAGTCTATAAACTTTGTAGCAAGGCTTTCACCCAAGGCTTCTTTAACTCTTTTGATATATTCTTCATCCACCTTAATATCCAATTCTTGAATTATTTCATCTAATGTCCGTGCCTGAGAGACAGCTTCTAAGATAAGTTGATAAAGATTTTTTCCAAAGAATACATCACCGATAACATCAAAAACTCTGTCACTACCAAGCTTGTTTCTAATTTCCTCAAGTTTTTCAAAAAGTTTTGCTAATACTTCACCTTCTCTTGTATCTACTGCAACAAGATTAAATATGTAAACATCCTTTTGCTGTCCATATCTATGGATTCTTCCTATTCTTTGCTCAAGTCTATTTGGATTCCAAGGTATATCGTAGTTTATCATAAGGTGACAAAACTGTAAATTGATACCTTCTCCTGCAGCTTCAGTTGCAACCATAATTTGAGTTTTATCTCTAAAAACTTTTTCTGCGTTTACCCTTTCAGGAAGGCTCATACCACCATGTATATAGTTAACTGAATAACCCCAGGATTTAACTTTTTCTACCAAATATTCTAAGGTATCTCTTGACTCTGTAAAAATTAAAATTTTCTCATTTCCTCCTATTTTTCTTATTTCTTTAAATCCTTCTTCTATAGCCTTTTTTAGCTCATTAAGCTTAACTTCATTTTCTTCTTCCAATATTTTCTTAGCTTTCTCAATCAAGCTTTTAATAGTTTCTATTTCTTCTTTTAATTCTTTCTTATTTCTTGCTAAGCTTAAAGTTTCCCATTTTTTTTCTTCTTCCCATCTTTCTTGTTCTTGATAATCTTCAATTTCTTCTATATCTTTTAGGATAGGCATCCTCTCATTTAAATCTGGTTCTGAAAGTAGTTCCTCAAGTCTATTTTTTCTTCTTTCAAGGGATCTAAGAAGGGCATAAGTGCTTGAAGCCATTCTTCTTTGTAAAATTAAAAGGGCAAAAGCTACATTTCTCTTTTTATCAAGAGTTAAAGCTTTATTATACTGTTCAATAACATACCTTGAGAGTTCATTGTAAAGATTTTTTTCTTCATCAGAAAGCCTAAATTTAATGGTTTTGGGATAACGATTTGTAAATAAGGGTTTCCCTTCAAAATCTCTTAGATCTTCTTTAAGCCTCCTTATAAAAAGTGGATTATCTTTATTATTGATAGATTTTTCTACCATTTCTGATGTAGCAAAAAATCCAGGTTTTAATAAGTCAAGGAGTAGTCTAAAGTTTTCCGGATCTCCTTTATGAGGAGTAGCAGTAAGAAAAAGTAAATAAACTGAAGTTTTTGATAATACTTCTCCTAATTTATACCTTTCGGTCTTTTTAGTTCCTTCTCCATATTTATATGCAGCCATTTTATGAGCTTCATCAACTATAGTAAGATCCCAATTAACAGTTTGAAATAAAGGTAAAATTTCTTCTTGTTTAGCAAAATCCATAGAAGTTATAACTTGGTTTTCTTTAAGTAGAAAATTTTCTCCATAAAGAGACCTTAAAGAATGTCTATCAAAAACCACAAAAGTTTCTTGAAAACGTTCTTGCATTTCTCTAAGCCATTGGTCTTTTAAATGACCTGGAACAACTATCAAGATGCGTTTGGCAAGTCCTCTCAATTTGAGCTCTTTAATAATAAGCCCAGCCATAATTGTTTTACCAGCACCAGGATCATCAGCAATTAAAAATCTTATGTGAGGAAGCTTAAGAATATAACCGTAAACAGCTTCAATTTGGAAAGGTAAGGGGTCTACTTTAGAAATATTTACAGCAAGAAGAGGGTCAAAAAGAGAAGCATAACGGAAACGAAGAGCCTCAAGAGTTAAAAAGGCTTCAGAACCTTTACCAGAAAAATTTAGAACAAAAGCTTTTGTTTTTATTTTTGAAAAATCCTCCCAAGGAATGAAATCATCAATATATTTTCGTGATTGAATTGTTGAACCTATGATGTGATAACCTTCATCAAGTTTCTCAATTTTTTTAACTTCTAATGGTTCTGGCCAAAAAGGACCTTCAATTATTGCTCCTTCTTTAATCATAAAATTATTTAGTGTTTACATATTTTTGTAAAATAATTTTTAAAAAATTTTAAAAGTTTTTTGAAAAAAATCAAGAAAATTTCATCCTGTGTGGTTACTAAAAAAAATCTCTCCTAACCCTCCTGATCTCAAAACAATTTCAGAAATGAAATAAATTATCTTCTCTCTTAGAAAAAATTTGGTAGTGTCTCATTAATTGTGTAAAGACTTGAGGGAAAGGGAAGGGTATGGTAGCTTCCCCAATGCATAATAACCAAAACTACCAGAAAGGAGGGGAAGCTACCGTGAAAGAAAAAACTAAAACTTTAACAAAACAACCTATAGAAGAAATTCTAGACTTTTTTCAGCAAGAAGTCAACAATCTTATTAAAAACCTTTTAGAAAACCTTATGCTTGAAGAAAGAAGGATTTATTTAGAAGAGCAAGAAGACTATGCAAATGGTTTTTATACCAGAGATTTACTTTTCGTGCCTTCCTACTTCCTGAAAGAAGGAGGGCTGAAAAGCATTTCCCGGTTAATAAAGGTGACTGAAGATGAAGTTAAAGAACTTATTTATCTATTCGGCGAAATGAGGTAGCAAAGGAGCCAGTATATTTAGCTTTAGGGATAAAGCCTGATGGGAGAAGAGAGATACTTGGATTTTGGATATTTGGGTCTGAAGGGAAGGGGGTTAGCGAAAGAGATAAAAAGGAGGATAAAGGTAATAGAAGTATTTCCGGATGAAGGCTCTGTTGAGAGGTTGTTATATTTAATCTTGAAAGAACTGAATGAGAGGTTAAACTCAAGGAAGTTAAGAGGGTTTAATGAAATTGAATTGGGGAACTACCATGCCTTTCCCGGAAAAATTTTTACACAATAAAAGGGACACTATGAAAAGTCCTTGATAATTTTTTAAAAAATATATATAAATTTTAATTAAAACACTAAAATTTTTAGGAGGGGGTATGGATAAAAAGGCCTTAGAAGATGAAATCAGGATGGTAGCTTATGAGCTTTACGTAAAAAGTGGTTGTATACCAGGTAGGGATTTAGACAACTGGTTAGAGGCTGAAAGGATCGTTTTGGCTAAATATGGACTAATCCAAAACCAACCTTCTCAAGAAACAAGCCCTGGTTTAGCCCCTGAAGAAAAACCTAAATCCAAAGGGAAGTGTAAAAAGAAAGCAGAAGAAGGCACCGGGGTTAAAAGAAAAGGGCGTTGCAAGAAAAAGGAATAAATAATCATTCTGTTTCTGTTATTTTATAACCAAGTTTTTCTATTGCTTTAGAAACTTTATTAAGGTCTAATTCTTGAAGGACCTTTAAGGTGACCTCTTTTTTATTTCTGTCTGCTTTAACCAAAATAAGTTCAGGAAAAAGGGTTTTTAGTTCTTTTTCGATAATCATTTCACAATGAGGGCAGGTCATACCTTCTACTTTTAAGGTGTAAACTTTCATCCTTTTCCTCCTACTGAGTTTTTATAGGTTTATCTTTTTTAGCCGTAACGAATTAATAAGCACAAAAAGTGAGCTAAAGGCCATCGAAGCTGAGGCAAAGACGGGTTTTAACAGGATTCCAAAGAAAGGGTAAAGTACTCCCGCAGCTACTGGGATAAGAATAAGGTTATAGAAAAACGCCCAGAAAAAGTTCTGTTTTATCTTTTTGTAGGTTATTGACGCTAAATTTAGAGCTTTTAAGAAGTCTCTTAGGTCGTCTTTTACTAAAATTATGTCTGCAGTAGCTGAAGCAACCTCAGTCCCAGACCCTATAGCCACACCAAGATGAGCTTTAGCTAAGGCTGGGGCATCATTTACTCCATCTCCTACCATAGCTACCACCTTTCCTTTTTCCTTTAATTCTTCTATTTTGAGGGCCTTTTCTTGAGGCAAAACCTCAGCCCAAAATTCATCAATTTGTAGTTTGTGAGCCACTTCCTTAGCAGTGTCCCAAACATCTCCGGTAAGCATACCTACTTTAATACCTTTGGATCTAAGGGCTTGCAATACCTCAAATGCCTCTGGTTTAATTTGGTCCACAAACCACACTACGCAACACAACCTTCCGTCTACAGCTACCAAAATATAAGATCCCTTTTCCTGGTTTTCTTTTTCTAAAAGACTATCTAATCCTTCTAAGGAGACCCCTGCCTCTTCTATAAGGCGTTTATTACCTACTAAAATTTCTTTTCCCTCTAATTGAGCTACAACCCCTTTCCCAGGGAGATAGTAAAATTCCTCTGGGTCTAAAATATCTACACCTATTTGTTTAGCATAGTTTAATAAAGCCTTACCTAAAGGGTGTTCTGAGTTTTTTTCTGCAGAGGCAGCCAATTTTATAGCCTCTTTTTCTGAGCAATTTGAAATCACTTTAATCTTACTAACCACTGGTTGACCGTAAGTAAGGGTCCCTGTTTTATCAAACACTACATAGTTTAAGCGGTTAGTATATTCTAAGGACTCAGGATTTTTGATAAGAATGTTTTCTTCTGCAGCTTTTCCTGTAGCCACAGCAATGGCTGTTGGAGTAGCAAGCCCTAAAGCACAAGGACAGGCTACCACTAAAACCGAAATAGCGTTCATCAAGCTAAAGGTTAGACCATACCCTAAAAAAAACCAAACGATAAAGGTAAACAAAGAAATTCCTATAACCAGTGGTACAAACACCGAGGCTATCCTGTCCGCGAGTCTTTGAATAGAAGGTTTAGTTGCCTGGGCTTCCTTTACTAACCTTATAATATGGGCTAAAACGGTATCTTTTCCTATTTCTGTAACCCTAAGCTTAAAACTTCCGGTGAGGTTTAACGTCCCTCCTATAACCTTATCTCCAGTTTTTTTTTCCACAGGTAAGCTTTCTCCAGTAATAACTGACTGGTCTACCAATCCTATGCCTTCTATGATGTTTCCATCTAATGGAATCCTCTCTCCTGGTTTAACCAAAAGTATATCACCTACTTTAACTTCTTTTATAGGAACCTCTATTTCAAAACCCTCTTTAATAACTCTAGCTTTAGAAGGTTGAAGAGAAGCAAGTTTTTTGATGGCCTCTGTGGTTTTATGCTTGGCCTTAGCTTCAAGTAGACGTCCAAAAAGAATAAGTGTAATGATTACCGCTGCTGTCTCATAATAAACCTGTGGTTGCTGACCATAGGCCAAAAAGATGTTAGGAAAAAAGGTAGCTAAAAAACTATAGCCATAGGCTGCGCCTGTACCAAGGGCTATTAAGGTATTCATGTTAAAAGAAAGGTGGGTCAACCCCTTGAACGCTGCTTTAAAAAAACTACCTCCTCCATAAAAGACCACCGGGGTGGTTAAAATAAAAAGAACATAATTAAAAATTTCTCTTTTCTCCAGATGCCAAAAGATATGGGTTAGCATATCTAAAAGGATAAAACCGGTTAAAACTGCACTTATCAAAAAGCGTTTTTTTAATTCTTGTTGTTCCTTCTTTCTAAAAACTTCTTCATAAAATTCCACTTCTTCTTGTAAAATAACCGCTTGATCGTAACCCAACCTTGAGAGGATTTTTTTTATGTCTTCTTGATCGACCAAGGTAGGTACATAATCTAAAACCAGTTCTTCTGTGGCTAAATTGGCTGAGGCTTTTATTATTCCAAAAACTTTTAAAACTTCTTTTTCGATTGCTATAGGGTCTCCTAAAGATAATTTTTCTATCTTAAATGCCACCCGTTGAACCCCTAAGTCATAACCTCCTTTTTGCAGGGTTTTTCTTATGACTTTTAAATCAAGGCTGGACTGTTCCTCAACCTCTAAAACTGCTTTTTCAGTGATTAGGTTTACGCTTACCTTTTTTACCCCCGGAATTTTAAGAAGAAGGTCTGTTACTCTTTTAACGCAAGCTGCACAAGTCATCCCAACGATAGGTAGTTCAAAAACTTTACCCAAAAGACCTCCTATTTTATAAAACTTCTAACCGGTCTTTTCTTTAATCCTTTCTATATCTCTTTTTAACAAAATTAGGTTGTTTCTTACCCGAGAAAAAAGGTTTTCAACCGAACGAATTTCTTTAAAGAGTTGTTCTAAGTCTTTTTCCATTTCATAAAACCCTTTTTCTAACTTTACTAAAACCTCAGCAAAATCTGAGGCTTCTACTACTTGCCCAAACCTTTCCCAGAAGAAAAATACAAACATCAAAAAAGATAAAAGCAAACCATAGGGTACAAGTATGATTTTGTCTTTTTCTAATTCCTCTAAAAGTTTTGTCTTAACGAAATCATAAATTCTGTCAGGAAAGGTCATAACAGCAAAACCTACAGATTTTTCGTCTTTGGTATAAACCACTATCTCTTTAGCTCTTTTTTTAATCTTTTTTATAAGGTCTTTTATCTCTTCCTCTGAAAGTTTTTCTTTGCTAAGAATCTCTGGGGAGACAACCTTTGAATCTATGGGTAGATACTTTCCATTTTTTAAAGCAAAGGCAAATTCTACCTCTGATGAGCCCATCTTAAGGTTTCTTACAAGAAGGTTTGGGGGCAAAAGACTTAAAATCTCTTCTACTGCTTTTTCACCACCTTTTCCTGACTTTCTACTTAAAAAAATAGCGTTAAGCTTAGCTACATCCTCACTTACTCCTTTAAGCACCTCTTCTGCCAGATAGAGCTTGGTTAGGTCTCGTTTGATTTCCTGAAGGTCAGACATCCTTTCTTTAACTGAAAATAAAGGTTCTGCCAGGCTTTCTATTTTTTGTTGAAAAAAAGAAAATTTCTCGTCTACATAAGCCCTTACCTTAAAATAAAAAATCCCTAAGACCACAACTACCCCCAAGAAAAACAAAACCAACCAAAGATATTCCATAAATTATTATTATAGTTTATTAATAAATTAACGCAATTCTAAATAAGCAAATATTGGGGCTATTATTTTGACGACCTTTGTCTTTTCCGGTTAATTTATATGTTTAAAAACACTTTAAAGTTTAGTTTAAAACCATGTCGAAAACCAAAAAAGTTTTCGACATGGTTTTAAACTAATTTATCTTCTTCTTTTTGACAAAAGTTTAAAACCTTAAAACCTTGTTTAATTCTTATCTTCAAAATTTTTGTTCAAATAATCCAGGTTCATCATCTAACATCTTTTATTTTTTTTCTTTTAAATTAAAATCTTTAAAAATAATTAAAGAATAAACCATGTTGAAAAATCTAAGACTGATTAAACATTTAGACCCAGACCCAACCGCTTTAATGAAAGAGAAAATCCAAACTGCTGAAGAACTATTTGAAAACTGGAAAGATTATTTTTATCGAGATGATAAGTTTTTAGATTATTTAAAAAGATATGAAAAAGCAGTAAATCTTTCTAATCAAACGATGTTAAACTTAGAAACTTTTAACGAATGTTATGTTTGTTCGGTGATAGACAAAAAAGGTTGTTGTAAAGCTGGTATTGAAGCAGAGGTTACGATAAATATTTTACTTTTAAATCTTTTCTTAGAAAAACCTATTCCTAAAGATAGGGAGATTCCACTTAAATGCTTTTTTGTAGGACCTACAGGATGTAAAATCTTTGCCAGGCCTTTTATATGTAGGGATTATTTTTGTCGTCGTTTGCTAAATAAACTTTCTCACGCTGATTATACCTTAATAACCCAGATTCTAAACGATGAGCTAACTTTACTTTATGAAATAACGAGATATATTAGAAAACAATTAGAGTTTTTATTGGGTGATTTTTTATTAGAGTTAGACATAGTAGGTTATTGCTGGGAATAGGAGGATGCCGTGAAATTATGGGGATTTTTAATATTGACTCTTTTTTTATTGGTTAGTTGTGCTAAAAAAGAGGTTCCTCCTATAGTTGGAGGTACGGAAATTCCTGTCGTTCAACCTTCTCCAACTTCTCAACCTCAAAATCAGGTAGAGATTGATAAAAAAAAAGTTTCTTCTGAAGAAGAACAACCTTTTTCTTCTGAAGAAGAAAAAGGTTGTGAAAAAGAGGATTGGGAAAGGTGGATGTTGTATGGAAGAAGCACTCTACCTCTTAAAGCGATTTTTTTTGATTATGATGACTACTCTATAAAAGAAGACATGTGGGACCCTATAAAGCATAACGTTAAATATCTTCTTCAGCATAAAAACCTAAAGGTTGAACTACAAGGAAATTGTGATGAAAGAGGTACTAACGAATATAATATGGCACTTGGGGCTAAAAGAGCTCAAGAGGTAAAAAAGGTTTTGATTAAATTAGGGATAGACGAAGAAAGAATTAGTACCATAAGTTTTGGAGAGGAAAGGCCTTTAGCTAAATGTTCTAATGAGACCTGTTGGTCTATAAACAGAAGAGTTGATTTTGTTATCATCGAATAAGTAAAATAAAAGGAGGTATTTATGGAAAGAAGGGTGTTTTGGATTTTTTTTGTTGTTTTTTTGTTTTTTGGATTTTTTAAAGAGGTAAAGGCTGAAACATCTTTAAAGATAGGGGTTATAGATATTAAAAAGGTAGTTAATAAATCTAAATATGGAGAAGAAGTCATTCAAAAACTTCAGAAAAAATATGAGGAGCTATCTTTAAAAGTTCAAGCCAAGGCTAAAGAAATAGATGCCATGAAAGAAGAGCTTGAAAAGAAGGGCTCTCTTCTTTCGCAAGAGGCCAGAGAAAAAAAACAGGCTGAATATCAAAAGTTGCTAAGAGAACTCAAAAGTCTTCAGGAAGACGCCCAGTATGAGATGCAAGAATATGAAAAACAACTTCTTGATCCAGTCTTTAAAGAGTTAGAAAAGGTGCTTAAAGAGTTTGTTCAAAAAGAAGGGATAGACCTGGTTTTAGAAAAAAATCAACCTGGGATATACTATATTTCACCTAAGGTTGATTATACAGAGAAGCTGATAGAAAAGTTTAACGTTTACTACGAAAACCTAAAGAAAACTCAAAAATAGTAAGTTTTAACTTAGGTTCCTCGGGTAGTATGCCCGAGGAATTATTATATTTTTTTATCTTAAAATGTTATTAGCTGACATAGGGGGCACAAACTCAAGACTTGCCGTTTTAAAAGGTAAAAGATTTTATCAACTAAAGATTTATCGAACTAAAGGATACAAAAACCTTTCCAGCCTGATTAAAGAATATTTAACAGAGATTAGGGTTGATTTTCCTATTGAAAAGGCATATTTAGCGGTTGCCGGACCGGTTGTTGAAGGTAAAGCCAAGCTTACCAACTTAGGCTGGCAGGTATCCTCAGAAGAACTCAAGAAAAAGTTTGATTTTAAGGAAATTTTTTTAGTAAACGACCTTCATGGTTTGGCGCTTGGGTCTTCTTTTTTATCCCCCAAAGATTTTAAAACCTTAAAAAAAGGAAAAACCAAAAAAAGGTTTCCTAAGGTTTTTTTAGCCCCTGGGACAGGTCTTGGGGTTTCGGTGTTGATAGAAAAAGATAAGGTTTTACCTTCAGAAAACGGGCACATACCTTTTTGTGCTTTAAAAAAAGAGGAGTTTCTTTTTCTAAGCTACTTAGAACAGCAGCAAGAGGAGGTTTGTTGGGAAAAAGCCCTTTCAGGGAAAGGGGTTTCTCTTTGGTATGATTTTTATTTTAAGCAAAGGTTATCTCCTGAAGAAATTTTTACGCTTGCTAAAAAAGGAGACCAAAAAGGAATTAAAATCGTAGAAATCATGTTAGAGCTTTTAGGAAGAAAAACTTCGGAGTTAGCCCTGACTTTTTTGCCAGAAGGAGGTATTTATCTTTCAGGTGGTTTGGTTTTAGGACTAAAGGATTTTTTTAACCAAAAAAACTTTTTAGATAAGTTTTTAACAGGTTATTTTAAAAACCTTAAAATGGAGTTCTTGTTAAAACGTTTTGCGGTTAAGTTGATAACCCATCCTTATCCAGTTCTATTAGGAGGTCTTGCCATTCTCCATAACCGATAAAAGTGAGCTTTCTTTTAGAAAGGTCCAAATATTCAAAATACACCTCTAAAAAATCTTCTTTTAAAGGTTCGGTGAGACGGTCAGCCCATTCTATGATTACTATACCTTCGTTTAAAAATTCATGTAGGCCTAACTCTTCTAATTCTATGTGGTCTAAACGATAAAGGTCTACATGATAAATGGTATATTTTCCTTCGTATACATTAATCAAAGAAAAGGTTGGACTGGTTACGTAAATGTCTGGGTCTACCAATAAACCTTCTGTAATACCTTTTACGAAGGTAGTTTTCCCGCACCCAAGGTCTCCATAAAGAAGGATTAAGTCCCCAGGCTTTAAGACCTTAGATAGCCTTCGGGCTAATTCTATAGTCTCTTCTTCGTTTTCGGTAATAAAGCTAATTTCCATTTATAACTTTAAAAAGGTTATTTTCCTAAAATAAAAAGCACAGCTTTATCCTTTTGCAAATAAGTTTTTATAAAATTCTTTATATCCTCTTGTTTAAGAGATTTTAACATGGTTTCGTATTTTTGGCTATAGTCCCACCCAAGGTTTAAAACCTCGTTTACTGCCATATCCTCAGCCTTAGAAAGGTTGCTTTGTAATCCAAGTTTGAGTTTACCTAAGAGCCTGTTTTTGGCTCTTTCTATTTCTTCTTGGGTTAGACCATTTTGAGAAATTTCTTCTAATATTTCCCAAAATCCTGCTATGGCTGCTTCTTCTTTTTCAGGAGAGCAACCTATATAAAGCACAAAGGCAGATTTTTTAGGATAAAAAACCGTAAAAGAGGTTACGCTGTAGGCAAGAGCGCGTTCATCTCTTAAAATTCTAAAAAGCCTTCCGTCTTGCCCTGAAAGGGCACTGCTTAAAACCTCTAAAACCAGCTTTTCTTTAGAGGTCAGTCCAGGGGTTTGAAAACCAAGTAAAATTTGGTTTTGGAAGGTCTCTTTTTTAATTTTTTGAAACCTTTGAGAAGGTAGTTTAGGTTCTTCTTCTTCGGAAAAAGGAGCAGAAAAGGGTTTCCAATCCTTTAAAATAGTCTCAAGTTTTTGCTTTAAGATAAAGGGGTCTACGTCCCCTACTATGGTTAATACCCCTTTATTTGGATTGACAAACCTTTGATAAGCCTGTTTTAGGTCTTCTGAGTTAAAAGATTGATAAAACCTTTGGTCTCCAGCTATATTTAAACCATAAGGATGGTCAGAAAAAAGGATTTTTAAAAATTGAGTTACTGCCAAGCTAATAGGACTGTCTTCTTGCATAAGAAGCATAGAAATAAGTTCAGGTCTGGCTTTTTCACATTCCTCTGGTTTAAAAGTAGGATAAAGTAAAATTTCTTTAAAAAGCTCTAAGGTTTCCTCAAGGTTAGAAGAAAGAGAAAGGGCTTTTATTCCAAAGGTGTTTCTACCAGAAAACCCTTTTATACTGGCACCTAAGGATTCAAGCTTAAAGTTTATTTCTTCTGCACTATATTTTTGGGTGCCTCTTGTCCAAATAAGGGTTAAGGCCTGAAAAAGTCCGTTGGTTTGAGGGGTTTCAAACCTTAAACCTCCTGGAAAGGCTAAGGTTATACCTATAGTAGGTAGGTCTTTTCTTGGATAGATAAACACCTTAAGCCCATTTTCTAAACTAAAACTCTTTATGGTTTTTTCTTTTTTTACGGAGATAAGGTTTTTAAGGTATTCTTCAGTAAAAAGCCTTTTTTCAGAAAGGAAACCACCTACCATTTTGTTAAAGTCAAAATATTTTTTAGCTGCTTCTTTTAGGTCTTCAACGGTTGCCTCGTCTATTTTCTTTTTATACCACAGGATATCCTTATAGGTTCCTCTGTTTAATTGAAAAGCAGAAAGGGTGCTTGAAAGGCCCTCAGAAGTTTCTGCGTCAAACACAAAGTCAGAAAGGAGTTTTACCTTGGCCTTTTTTAATTCCTCTTCAGTAACTCCAAAATCTTTGATTTCTTCCAGTTCTGTTATTAATTGAGAAAGAACCTCTTTAAACTTTTCTGGGTCTGCCGTTCCAAAGATTTCTATCAACCCTGGTCCAGCAGGGGTAAAGGCAGACATAGAAATAGTTTTTACTAAGTTTAGGTCTCTTTTTAACCTCACATAAAGCCTGGAAGACTCTCCTCCTCCTAAAACTTCTGCCAAAAGTTCTAAAATAGGTGCGTCTTCATCCTTAAACGAAGCCCCAGGAAAGGTTAAAGCAAAATAACCCTCTTTTACCGGTCTTTCTACCCATACAAGCCTTGGTTTTTCTGTAAAAGGTTCCTTAGGAAACTTAACCTTTTTAAGCGTCCTTTTAGGAAGGTTGGTAAAATATTTGTCTACTAAGGCAAATAAACGGTCTTGGTTCACCTTTCCTATAACTGAAAGAACCATGTTTTCGGGAGTATAAAACTGGTTAACAAAGGACAAAAGGTCTTCTCTTTTAAAGGACCTTACCGTTTCCTCATAACCAATGATAGGCCTCCTATAAGGATATTTCTGATAAGAGGCCTTCATCACCTCTTCCCACAACACCACATGAGGGTTATCAAGCCTCATCTTCATTTCTTCAATCACTACTTCTTTTTCCCTTTCTAACTCTTTGGGGTCAAAAAAGGGATGAAAAACCACATCAGAAAGGATGTCTAAGGAATTTTCTAAAATCTTGGCTGGACCGGTAGCATAATAACAAGTATAATCAAAAGAGGTAAAGGCATTCATGTAACCACCAAGAGCCTCTATCGTTCCCACGATATCTTCAGGTTTTTTGGTCTCAGTGCCTTTGAAAATCATATGTTCTATCAGATGGGTAAGCCCTGCTTGTTTTTCGTTTTCGTAAGCACTTCCCACCTTAACACAAAGCTTAACCGTAACCACGTCTTCCCGGTCATAAGGATAAAAAAGAACAGTAAGCCCGTTTTTTAATTTTTTTTCTACCACTTTATTTACTATGTAATCAGAGTTCTTAGCTGTAGCCTCCATCCAAAATCCTCCTAAAAATAAAATAATAAAAAGCAATATCCAAACCGCATGTTTTAGCATTTCCAGACCTCATGTTTAAAAAAAAATTAATTAAGAATAATAATAACACATATCTAAATTTTATCCACAAAAAGCACTGTTAAGAGATTGGGTTGCCCTTTTAAGGGAGTTTATTTTCTTTTCTTATTTTTAAAGCTTTAAAAACCGAGCGCTTCAAGAAGTTTTTACACAATAAAAGGATTAAAAGGGATATAATGTTTTATTTTTAGATTGACGAAATCAGGTTTTTGTTATAAAACATATAGGCTAAAGACAGGAAATAAGAGGTTTTTATGAAAAGAAAAACAGACCCAACGAAGATGTCTACCTGGGAGATAGCCTATCAAGCTGAGAAACAAATGAAAAAAGTTTTTGAACTTGCAGAAGAGGCTGGGATCTTACCAGAAGAGCTTATCCCTTATGGCTACTATCTGGCTAAGGTTGATTATGCTAAAGTAATGAAAAGGTTAAAAAACAAGCCTAATGGTAAGTATATAAACGTTACGGCTATAGTTCCCACTCCTTTTGGAGAAGGTAAAACTACTACCACCATAGGTCTTATCCAGGGTTTGGCTAAAAAAGGAAAAAAAGTAAGTGGTGCTATTAGACAGCCTTCTTCAGGTCCTACGTTTAACCTTAAAGGAGGAGGGACTGGAGGTGGTTTATCTCAAGTAATACCTTTAGAAAAAATTTCTTTTGGGCTCACCGGAGATATAAACGCCGTGATGAACGCCCATAACCTTGGCATGGTAGCCCTTACCTCAAGGCTCCACTACGAAGAGATGTATTCAGATGAAGAGTTTGCAAAAATAGGGCTCAAAAGACTTAACATAGACCCAAAAAGAGTAGAGTTTCCCTGGATAATAGACTTTTGTGCCCAGGCTTTAAGAAAGGTGCTGATAGGTCTTGGTGAAAAAAAAGATGGCGTTTTGATGGAAAGTAAGTTTTGGATAGCACCTGCTTCAGAACTGATGGCCATTCTTTCTATTGTTAAAGATTTAAAAGATTTAAGACAAAGGGTAGGCAATATAGTGTTAGCTTATGATAAAAAGGGAAAACCTATCACCGCTGAAGACTTGGAAGTAGCAGGAGCGATGACAGCTTGGTTGGTAGAGGCTATAAATCCCACCCTTGCTCAAACGATGGAAGGTCAACCTGTTTTTATCCACACCGGGCCTTTTGCCAACATAGCTTTAGGACAATCTTCTATCATCGCAGACTATTTAGGATTAAAACTCTCAGACTATCATATAACTGAATCGGGTTTTGGGGCAGAAATAGGGTATGAAAAGTTTTGGAATATTAAATGTAGGTTATCTGGTCTTTCTCCTCAGGCTGTGGTATTGGTAGTTACTTTAAGGGCTTTAAAATACCACGGAGGAGCACCTATACCTCAAAAAAATAAACCTCTTCCCCAAGAGTATCAATCTTTAAGACCAGACTTAGTAGAAAAAGGATGTGAGCTTTTATCCCACTGTATAAACATCATCCAAAAAAGCGGTATAAAACCTGTAGTTTGTATCAATCGGTTTACCTATGATTTTAAAGAAGAAATAGAGGTGGTTAAAAGATTTTGCCAAGAAATGGGAGTGGTTGCGGTTTGTTCAGACCACTGGTTAAAAGGAGGAGAAGGAGCCCTTGAACTGGCTGAGGCAGTGATAGAGGCCTGCGAAACCCCAAACAATTTTTCTTTTCTTTATGAAAGCAAAGAAACTTTGCAGGCTAAAATAGAGAAAATCGCGAAAGAAATATATGGAGCAAAAGAGGTATGCTTTTCTCCCTTAGCCGAACAAAAACTAAACCAACTTAAAAACGAAGACCTTTCAGAGCTTTTTGTTTGTATGGCTAAAACCAGTCTTTCACTTTCAGACAATCCTAAATTAAGAGGGGTTCCTAAAGATTGGGTTTTTAACGTGAGAGATATCATGGTTTTTAGAGGGGCAAGGTTAATAGTTCCTATTTCTGGTGAGATAAACCTTATGCCTGGAACGGTTTCCAATCCAAGGTTTCGTAAGATAGAGGTTGATTTAAAAACAGGAAAAATTATAGGAATTGAATAAAGGGGTTAAAGACTATGGAGGCTAAAATTTTAAAAGGGACAGAAGTAGCAAAAAAAATAAGAGAACAAATTAAAAAAGAGGTAGAAGAGTTAAAAGAAAAACATAAAATAACTCCAGGTTTGGTTACTATTTTGGTAGGAGACAATCCAGCTTCAGTTTCTTATGTTACCGCTAAACAAAGATTAGCTAAAGAATTAAGTTTTTATTCAGTGCAAGAAACCCTTCCAAGAGACATTTCAGAAAAAGAACTATTAGCCCTTATAGAGCGCTATAACCAAGACCCAAACATCCATGGTATTTTGGTTCAGCTTCCCCTCCCTAAGCATATAGACGAAAAAAAGGTAATTTGCACCATAAACCCTGAGAAAGACGTAGACGGTTTTCATCCTTTTAACTTAGGAAGGTTGGTTATGGGTAGTCCTACGTTTATTCCTTGCACACCTTACGGTATTTTGCTTCTTTTAAAAGAAGCTGGAGTAGAGGTAGAGGGTAAAGAGGTGGTTATCATCGGAAGAAGTAACATCGTAGGTAAACCTTTAGCCATACTTCTTATGCAAAAGCTTAAACCTGTAGGTAATGCAACGGTTACGGTTTGTCATACCGCTACTAAAGACCTTGTTTTTCATACCAGAAGAGCAGACATCCTGATAGTAGCAGCCGGTAGACCAAGGTTTATTACAGCAGACATGGTAAAAGAAGGGGTGGTGGTGATAGATGTAGGGGTTAATAGGATCGGAACTTCTCCTGAAGGCAAACCTATCCTTTGCGGAGATGTAGACTTTGAAACGGTTAAACAAAAAGCCTCTTTGATTACCCCGGTTCCTGGAGGAGTTGGTCCGATGACGATTACCATGCTGATGAAAAATACCTTAGAGGCGGCTAAAGCCATAAAAGGACTTCCATCAGAAGTTCAGTTTTAGTAAAATCTCGATTTTTTATAGTCTTTTGGTATAGATATGTTATAATAACTTTAAAATTTTTTTAGCCGAGGTATACCTTGTTAGACGCTAAGGAACAGTTAAAAGACTTAGGGTTAAGTCTGGTTAAGGACTACGGTTTACATCTTTTTAAGCTTAAAGGATATCTGTTTAAAATAGAAAAAGCCTTATTTTCTGGAAATTCTATATCTTTAAAAAAACCAGAAAAATTAAATCTTTTAATTCGCCTTTTAGGATTAGAGGCTAATCTTCCCGAAAGGGTTTTGTTGAGTGAAACCATAAAAAAACTTTTAAGACTTTTTACTGATAATAACCTGCTAAACCAGGCAGGTGTTTTCTTTCCTCAAGAGATGTTTTTTCAGCTAAAAGACCAAGGGCTTTTACCTGATGGTATAGAAAAAGAAATAGCTTTTACCTATGATCAGATTTTTTCTAAAAAGATAGAAGAAGCTACTTTTAATAAACAGTTGATGAAGCTTTCTTTGGCTTATGTTTTTGGGGTAGAAATTTTTAGGTCTTGTTTTCAGGGTCTTGGGTTGAGTTTTGTTGAGGAAGACATAGAAGAAGAGGAAAAGGAAAGGTTTATAGAAGGGATCGGATGTGAAGACTTGATGCACACCCTTGGGGGAACTTTTCGGGCTTCCTTAGGTCCTATTAATGAAAACTTAAAAGCAGGCTATCTAAAAGGTTTGGTATTATTTGAAGGCTCTTTTTTAGAAGAACCTTATGTTTCTTTAATTAAAGGACTTTTAAAAGAAAACATATGGGTATGGTATGTAAAAGGAGATACAAAAGAAAACGGAAAGAAAAAGGCAATTTTTTTTGAGTGGATGGAGGAGGCTGGGGATAGGCTTAGAGAGTTTTTAGAAGCTTTTGGGTTGCCTCCGGTATTAGGTTTAAGAGGACAGGCTGAGGTTTTTTCTATCATGTCGGAAATGGTATCTTATGGAGGTTTAGGAAAAACTTTTGCAGAACTACCTTTGGTGGTTTTAAACTGTTCTGAGAAACATCTCAAAGGGGAAACCCCAGGGCTTTTTATTCCAGCCTTTTTAGGTTTAGGGGTAGAGGTTTTAGGTATAGGAAAGGAGTTTTTACCTTTTAATCTGTTTAGTAAAGGGTTTACCTTTTTTGAAGGGGTTAGCCCGATAGAACCGATTTTAGAAGTCATTTTGCAAAAGATAGAAGCAAAAAGAAAAGCTTTAGGTATAGAACAGCCAAAGCCTCGTGTGCTTTTTGACATGGAAATGAGGAGGGCTTTATCTTCTTCAGAGCATATATCTTTTTATCAAAAGGTGGTTTTACAAAGTATAAGGAATAGGTTCCCCTCTAAGGTTTCACCGCTAAAAATAGCTGAGCTAAACCGACAAAGGTGTATCACCTGTTTTGCCTGTTTAAAGGTCTGTCCTTTTTCCGCCATTTTTATAGACCATGGTTTAAACAGCCTTTTAATAGATTTGCAAAGATGTACAGGTTGTGGTGTTTGTGTGGGAGAATGTCCTTCTGAGGCAATAACCATTAAGGTCGTTTAACCCTTATGGAGGAAGAATGAAGATAAAGACTTTGGTTTTTGGTTGCAAGGAGCTTGGGTTAGAAGAAAGGTTTAAGGAAAAAGAAAACATAGTTTTTAAAACTTTAGACTGTGCAGGAAGTTTAACTTCAGTTGAGTTGTTGAAAGTTTTGGAAGAGGGATTTCAGCAGGTGTTTGTTTTAGCCTGTAAAAAAGGTATATGTAAGGGAAGGATAGGAAATCTTAGGGCAGAAAAAAGGATAGAGACCATAAAAAAATTTTTAGGAAGATGGGCAGAAGACTACAGGATAAGGTTTGATTATTTTAGTAAAGAAAAGGAAGATGCTTTGTGGAAAGAGGTTTTTAAAGTTTAACGGAGAAGGCTTATGGTAATTACTGAGTTAAAACCTGTAGAAAAACTTTGGGAAATTTTAAGTAAGTTTAAAAAGGTTTTAGTTTTAGGCTGTAGAGGATGTTCTGGGATTTGTGCTACCGGAGGGGACCGGGAGGTAAAGCTTTTGGTTTCAAGTTTAAACCTTATAGCGGCAAAGGAGGATAAAAAGTTTACCGCAGTTGGAAAAACCCTTATCAGGCAGTGTGATCCTGTAGGATTAAAGGGTTTACCTGAGGTTGCTAAAGAAGCCGACGCAGTATTAAGCTTAGCTTGTGGGGTAGGAGTAAACTTAATAGCCGACCTTTATCCTGAGTTAAGGGTTTATCCTGGAACCGATACCTTGTTTATAGGAGCACATCTTGGGGTTGGGGTCTGGGAGGAGAGATGCCGAGCCTGCGGAGATTGTTTTATCGATAAGACTGCAGGGCTTTGTCCGATTGCCAGATGTCCTAAAGGCCTTTTGAATGGACCATGTGGAGGGTCTCAAACAGAAAGATGCGAGGTCAATCCGGAAATACCTTGTGTTTGGTATGAAATCGTTACGAGACTCCAAAATAGAGGAGAACTTAACAATCTTGATGAGATTTTTCCTCCAAAGGATTGGAGGACAACCTACGGAGAAGGTCCAAGAAAAAGAGAAAGGGAAGACCTAACATTTTAATGGGAGAGGTCAGGTGAGGTTTAGAAGTCATTTAGAAAGGGTTTTAAAATCTGGTTATATGGCTATTACTTGTGAATTTGCTCCACCGAAGAACGCAAGTCTTGAGCCTTTAAAAAAGAAGGCAAGGGTGCTTAAAGGATATGTAGACGCAGCGAATGTGACTGACTGTCAAGTTGCCATGGTAAGGCTTTCAAGCTTAGCAGGTTGTTTAGCCCTTATGTCTGAGGGTATAGAGCCTATCCTGCAGATGACCTGTAGAGATAGAAACCGGATTGCTATGCAGTCAGACCTTCTTGGAGCTTGGGCCTTAGGAATAAAGAATCTTTTCTGCACTACAGGAGACCATCCAAAGTTTGGTAACCATCCCGAGGCAAAACCGGTGTTTGATCTAGACTCTGTTCAGCTGATAGCGATGGTTAATAAACTTAAAGAAGGAAAGTTTTTAAACGGAGAAGAAATAAAGGGAGAAAGGCCAGCCTATTTTTTAGGGGCTACAGAAAACCCTTTTGCTGATCCAACAGAATATCGTGTAAGAAGATTGGCTAAAAAAATTAGGGCAGGGGCTGAGTTTATTCAGACTCAGTTAGTTTATGATGTAACCAAGTTTAAACAGTTTATGTATATCGCCCACAACGAAGGACTTACGGAAAAGGCATATATCTTGGCTGGTATCGTTCCTCCTAAATCTTTTCGTATGATCGAATATATTAAAAGCAATTTGCCAGGGTCTTGCGTTCCTGAAGATTTGGTTAAAAGGATGCGCGAGGCTAAAGACCCCTTAGAAGAAGGCATCCAGATAGCGGTAGAGTTGATAGAAAAAATAAAAGAAATTCCTGGAGTAAGAGGATTTCATTTGATGGCTATAGGCTGGGAAGAGTACTTGCCTGAAATCCTTAAGAAAACAGGTTTTTATCCTCGTCCCTTACCTCCAGAAGACCTCGTAGAAGAGCAGAAGATCTTTTCTTTTAAAGACGAAGATAAAAGGCAGTTAGAAGAGGAGATAAAAAACTTGAAAGCTCATCTTTTAAGGCTTGAAACCTTAATTACAGGGAAAAAGGAGGAGCCAGTAAAAGAAAGGCCTTTAGAAAAACCGGTTGTTTCAGTAATGCCCAAAGAGCCGGTTTTAGTAAAGGAACCCGAGGCAAAAACTTCTGCTCCAAAGCCAGAACCCATAAAGATTATAAAAGGCGAATATCGCAGTGTTTCCGAAAGGATAAGAGGGCTTCCTGAAGAGTTGTATCGTGAACTTAGTTCAGGCAAGATTAGAGAAATATTCTTTGGAAAGGGAGACAAAGCATTAAACGTCGGAGGAGCTGAGGTTTTACCTTTTCATGGCTTTGAGGGTAATTTAGGCCAGCCGTTAAAGGTCGCTATGGAGGTTTTAGACGTAGTTCCGGAAGATTATCCAGAGGTGGTTGCTAAATACTTTAGAGATGTATGGCATGACCCAGGGGCTTGGGCTAAAAAATGTGTAGAAGAATATGGGGCAGAAGCCATCTGTGTGTACTTATTAGGTACAGACCCTAATTATTTAGACTTGGGACCAGACCATGCCAAAAAGGTTATACAAAAGGTTAGAGAAGCGGTAGAGGTCCCGTTGATTATATGGGGGAGTGATAATCCAGAAAAAGACACAGAAGTGCTTAAAGAGGTGGCAGAGGTTATAAAAGATGACAACGTATTTTTTGGGCCTATAGTTGAGGAAAATTACCGTACTTTAGGTGCGGTGGCCTTGGGTTATCAACTGCCGGTAATAGCCCAAAGTCCTATCGATGTAAACATAGCCAAACAGTTAAACATTTTACTTGAAAACTTAGGGGTGCCTTTAGAAAAAATCATCATGGACCCTTCTGTAGGGGCTCTTGGATATGGGCTTGAATATACCTACTCTGTGATGGAAAGAATAAGGCTTGCTGCCCTTTATGCCAACGACCAAAAGCTTCAAAACCCTTTTATCTGTAATATAGGTAGAGAGGTATGGAAAACTAAAGAGGTAAGCCTTCCTTCTGATGAGCTTATGGGAGAGGCTGAAATGAGAGGGGTGATGATGGAGACAATCACTGCCTTGTGTCTAGCTTTAGCAGGAGGGGAACTTTTTATCCTCAGACATCCCAAAACAGTAGCTTTAACCAAAAAAATGTTTAGTCTATTTTGGACTTAATGTGATCAAAAAACTTAAGAGGTAGGCGATGTCTAAGATAGTTTGTGAGATAGGTATAAAAGGGGCTTATTTGATTTTTGAAAAGGCCTTAGAGGAATATGAAGAAGCTGTAAAGGTTTTTGGGAAAGAAAAGGCTGTTGGGTTTCCTAATACTGCTTATTTTTTTCCTATAATCTATGCGCTTTTAGGATATCCTGTAAAAAGGTTAGGTGATTGTGGAGAGGTTTTGGAAGAGATTAAAAAGCTTTTGCCTAAGGATAGTTCTTCTGATTTTTTCTTTTGGGGTAAGGCTTTAGATGCAGGCATTGTAGCCCTTTTTGCTGAGGAAATTATCGAGGCTATTAGATATCTTAAACAACCGGATTTTTATTGTCTTTCTGAGGATCCTGAAGAGGGCAAACTTTGGCTTGGTGCGGCAGATGACGTGGTTTTTAGAAAAAGAGGGGTTGAGTTTGTAGATGGCACAGCCCCTGGTTTTGCAGCTATTTTAGGGGCTCCTGAAGACATAGAAAGTGCTATAAAAATCATCAGAGAGCTACAAGAAAAAAATCTGTATGTATTCCTTCACGGGACAGGGAAAGGGATTAGTTTAGCAGAATTACTTGCTAAAGAAGGAGTTCAACTTGGTTGGTCAACCAGGCTGGTTCCTTTTGGTCCTGAGATAAGTTCTGTTGCCTTTGCTATAGGATTTGCTTGCAGGGTTGCCATGTCTTTTGGAGGTGTTAAACCAGGAGAAGCACAAAAAAATCTTCTTTACAACAAAGACCGAACTTTTGCCTTTGTGTTGTCTTTCGGTGCTCCCTCTCCAGAGTTGGCGGCTAATGCCTTGGGTGTTTTTAACCTGGGATGTCCGGTAATAACCAACGTGGACCTACCTGAGATAAAAGTTCCTGGAGTATGTCTTTATGAACATTTAGTGGCTAATGTGCCTGTTGATAAGATGGTGGATACAGCCTTAGAGGTAAGGGGGCTTAAAATTACCTCGGTTAAGCTTGATATTCCTGTAGCCTATGCAGCCTCTTTTGAAGGAGAAAGGGTCAGGAAAGAAGACTTGTATTTAGAGTGTGGAGGTGGTAAAACCTTAGGGGTTGAGCTTTTGGTATCTAAACCTTTAGACGAGGTAGAAGATGGGAAGATAGAGGTTATAGGTCCAGACATTTCAGACCTAAAAGACCTTTCAGAACAGGGACCTCCTTATAGGTTGCCTTTAGCGGTGGTGGTTGAGGTAGCAGGGGCTAACATGCAAGAAGATTTTGAACCTATCATAGAAAGGCAGTTCCATTATTTAATAAACTATGCCCAAGGGGTTATGCATGTAGGACAAAGGCATTTGATGTGGCTTAGGATATCTAAACAAGCAGTAGAAAAAGGTTTTACCTTTAAACACTTAGGCTTAATACTTTATGCCAAGATTAAGGAAAAATTTAGCGCCATCTTGGATAAAGTGCAGGTAAAAATATATACTCGAGAGCCTGAGGTTAGAGAGATTTTAGAGAAAGCTAAAGAGATTTATCGGGTTAGAGATGAACGGATTGCTGGATTAGTTGACGAAAAGGTAGACGTTTTCTATTCTTGCACTTTATGCCAGAGTTTTGCTCCTTCTCATGTATGTGTAATTACCCCTGAAAGAGTGGGTATGTGTGGGGCATATAACTGGCTTGATGGCAAAGCAGGTTATGAGATAAATCCTACAGGACCTAATCGTCCCATTCCTAAAGGAGAAGGTTTAGACCCGGTTTATGGATATTTTTCTGGGATAAACGAATTCGTTAAAGAAGCTTCCAGAGGTAAGGTACAACAGGTAGCCCTTTATAGTATTATGAAAGACCCTATGACTGCTTGTGGATGTTTTGAGTGTATCGCTGCTGTACTTCCTGAGGTAAACGGAATCATGATAGTAAACAGAGACTATACAGGGCTAACCCCTACAGGGATGAAATTTTCTACCATGGCAGGAATGGTAGGAGGTGGAGTACAAACCCCAGGATTTTTAGGGGTAGCTAAACATTATATAGTATCTCCCAAGTTTTTAATGGCTGAAGGAGGGCTTAAAAGGGTTGTATGGATGCCTAAAAACTTAAAAGAAGAGTTAAAAGATAAACTTCAACAAAGGGCAGAAGAGATAGGAATTCCAGATTTGGTAGAAAAGATAGCAGACGAAACAGTGGCAAACACTGAGGAAGAGGTAAAAACTTGGGTAGAAAAGGTTAATCACCCGGTTTTAACCCTTCCTCCTTTGATAGAATAACAAAAATAGAAAGCAAGGATTAAAGGGGTAGTTTAGATGGCGCTTACAGGCATTCAAATAATGAAACTTCTTCCCAAGAAAAACTGTAAAGAGTGTGGGTTTCCTACTTGTCTTGCTTTTGCGATGAAGGTGGCAGCAGGACAGGCAGAGATAGACCAATGCCCTTATGTAGACCCTAAGGTTAAAGAAGAAATAGCCGAGGCAACCGCACCTCCTATAAGGACGGTTGTTATAGGAACTTCAGAAACACCTTATAAATTAGGAGGAGAGACCGTCCTTTTTAGACACGAAAAAAAGTTTGAAAACCCTCCTCTTATCGGAACCTATTTAAATACCTCTATGGAAGACCAAGAAATTACAAGACGGATTAAGGCTTATCAACAGCTTAGATGGGAAAGGGTAGGCAACCTCCTTAAGCCTGAAGTCGTTTGTGTTAGAGATGAGGGAAATGGAGAGAGATTTATAACCCTTATAAAAAGGGTAAGGGAAGAACTACCAGAGTTGGCTATAGTTTTAGATTCCCGAGACATAGAAACAGTAAAGCAGGCTATAGAGGCATGTGGAGGCTCGATTCCCCTTGTTTATCCAGGAAAAGTAGAAAATTTATCTTCTTGGGGGCAAATGGCTTTAGAAAAAAAGGTCCCTTTGGTGGTTTCTGCAAATTACTTAGGAGAGTTGGTCCCTTTGGTTGAAGGATTAACCAAACAGGGTTTAAAAGACTTGGTTTTAGACAGTGGAGCCTTACATCCTAAGGAGCTTTTCGAGGACTTAGTTATCATAAGACGTGCAGCAATAAAAAAACGGTTTAAACCTTTTGGCTTTCCGGTGATAACCTTTATGGATAGGTATACAGGAGACCTTTCTGAGCAATATCTTTTAGCCAGTATTTTTGTAGCCAAATATGCCAGCATTATTTTGGTTTCAGACCTAAAGGCTGAGTTGTTATTCCCTTTGTTGGTAGAAAGGTTCAACCTTTATTCAGACCCACAGAAACCTTTGGTGGTAGAAGAGGGGATTTATCCTATAAACGGACCAGATGCGTTTTCTCCGGTGGTAGTAACCTGTAATTTTGCTTTAACCTATTTTATCGTGTCTGGAGAGATAGAAGGAAGTAGGGTTCCTTGTTGGCTTTTAGTAAAGGATACAGACGGGCTTTCTGTGCTTACTGCTTGGGCTGCAGGAAAGTTTAATGCAGACAACATCGCAGAGTTTGTGAAAAGGTCCGGTATTGCCGAAAAGATAAAACACAGAACTTTAGTAATACCTGGATATGTAGCCAGCATCAAAGGGGAGCTGGAAGAGGAGCTCGGAGGTTGGGAGGTAGTGATAGGTCCGAGAGAAGCAAATGGATTACCTACAGCCTTAAAAGAGTTAGCAAAAAAACTTAGATCTTAAATAAAACTAACCGAGGGAAAAAATGGAAAAAAAAGTGGTTTGTGTAGGAGAAAGCATCAACATTATGTCTAAAACCATAGGTCCTGCCATCAAAGCCAGGGAAGCGGAGCCTATAAAAAAAATGGCAAAAGAGCAAAAAGAGTTAGGGGCAGATTATTTAGACCTTAACATAGGCCCAGCCAAAAAAGACGGAAAGGAGCTTGCAGTTTGGATAGTAACGTTAGTGGAATCAGAGGTAGACCTTCCCATATCTTTAGATACTACCAACGAAGAAGCTATGGCTGCAGGACTTAAGGTTTCAAAAGCTCCCAAACGGTTTTTGATGAACTCTATCTCTGCTCAAAAAGAAAGGATGGAAAGACTCATCCCCCTTGCTGCAGAGTACGGGTGCGAGGTGGTAGCGCTTTTATGGGGGGATGAAGGTTTGCCAAGGGATGCCAACGAACGGGCTGCTTTAGCAGTAGACCTTATTATGAATCTTAACGAGGCAGGTATTCCTAATGAAAAAATTTGGGTGGACCCTATCATTACCCCTATTACCTTAGGGGCAGAGCAGATAATAGAGGCTTTAAATTTTCTTAGTATGCTACAAGATTTGGCCCCAGGAGCTAAAAGCATCGTAGGCCTTTCCAACGTTTCTAATGGGATCAATCCTAAACTAAGACCTTATCTAAATAGAGTGCTGCTTATGATGCTTATGAAGTATAATTTATATGCAGCCATTTTAAATGTATATGACCGAGAACTTGTAGAAATAGCCAAAGGATTACATCCCGACTGGGTAAGGTTGGTGGAAAGGATTATGGATGAAGAAGAAATAGACCCTAAAGATTTAAGCCCTAAAGAGTTGGAGATTTATAAAACTACCAACGTGCTTCTTGGGAAAAACATCTTTTCAGAATTTTGGTTAGAACTCTGATGAAGCCAGAACTAATTGACGTACAAAGTCTTCCTCCAGAAGAAAAGATAGATATAGACAAAGTAGGAATTAAAGGGTTTAAACATCCGGTTACAGTGCTTGACCGAGAAAAAGGGCTACAGCATACGGTAGCAGAGCTTAATCTATATGTGGACCTTCCTTCTAAGTTTAAAGGCACTCACATGAGCCGATTTATCGAGGTGATAAACGAGTTTAAAGGGGAGATTCATGTAAAAAACGTGATAAAACTTTTGAAAAAACTCTCTCAAAGACTTTCTGCTAAAAGCGCACATTTAGAGATGTTTTTTCCTTATTTTTTACAAAAAAAAGCCCCGGTTACTCAGATTTCTTCTTTGATGGAGTATCAAGGTATTTTGTTAGCCAGTTATACTGAAGGCAAGAAAGACCTGATTATAGGAGCTAAGGTTCCGGTGATGACCCTTTGCCCTTGCTCTAAATCTATCAGTCGTTTTTCAGCCCATAATCAAAGAAGCTTGATTACCCTTAAGGTACGGTTTAAAAAGTTTATTTGGTTAGAAGAGTTGATAGAAATAGCTGAATATTCAGCCTCAAGCCCGGTTTATTCTCTTTTAAAAAGACCAGATGAAAAGTTTGTTACAGAGGTCGCTTATGAAAACCCAAGGTTTGTTGAGGATGTGGTAAGGGCTGTGGCCAAACGACTTTGGGAACATCCTGAAGTAAGCTGGTTTTTTGTAGAAGTAGAAAACTTTGAGTCTATTCATGCTCATAACGCCTATGCTTGTATAGAAAGGACTAAGTCCGAGTTTTAAAACCCCATGAAGTTTGTTTCTTCAAAATCAAACCCGGTCTTTAAATTTCTAAAGTCCCTAAAAGAACCTAAAGCACGGAAGGAGCATCAATCCTTTCTCTTAGAAGGTTTTTCGTTTGTGCAAGAGCTTTTACAACAAAGAGACAAACAAGTTCTTTTTCTGGTTTTAGAAAAGGAACGGCTTAAAAGGTTAGAACCTTTACTAACTTTGGCAAAACAAGCTAAAATTCCGATAATAGTGTTAGATGCTGCGCTTTTTAAAGAAGTTGCCGTCTCGGAGACACCTCAAGGGGTTTTAGCCGTAGTTAAAATTCCTACTCATAAAAATTTTTCTGAGGTTTTAGAGACCAGCCCTGCTTGCGTCGTGGTTATGGAAGAGATACAAGATCCTTCTAATGTAGGGGCAATCATTAGAACAGCTTCAGCGGTAGGGGCTTCGTGTGTGTTTTATACGAAAGGGACCGCAGATCCTTTTTCTCCTAAAGCGGTAAGAGCAAGCGCTGGAGCGGTTTTGAACCTTCCTGTAATAAAAATAGAAAACCTATTAAACCTAACCCCCACCCTTAAAGAAAAAGGGTTTAAATTAGTCGCAACCGTAGTTAAAGGAGGAGAGGACCTTTTTACTTTTTCTTTTCCTAAGAAAACAGTCCTTCTTTTAGGTAATGAGGCCAAAGGACTTTCTGCAGAGGGGATGGTAGCTTCAGACTATAAGCTAACCATCCCTATCATAGGAAAGGTAGAATCTCTAAACGTAGCCGTAGCCGCAGGCATTGTGCTTTATCAATGGTTAATCCAAAGATTTTATATAGTTAAAACCTAAATCAAAGGCCTTTAGGTTTACCTGATGAAGTTTTTCAGGTAAAAGTGCTATCATGGCAGAAACTAAGGCCTCTTTATCTATAGGAAATAGTTCTAAGGCTGTAGCTGCGCCTAACATCACCATGTTTAGGGCTTTAGTAGACCCAGCTTCTTTAGCCAATTCTTCTCCAGGGATAAAGAAGATGTGGTTAAAGTAAGAAGATATCTCTTCAAACAAGGGGGTTAGGTCTGGATAGGTAGACAATCCTTCTTTAACAGCCAAAGGTAACACAGGATTTTTGCTTATCAAAAATTTGGTATCCTTTTTAGCTCTTTGGACAAACCTTAAAGCCTCAGCAGGTTCAAAGGCTACGATAAAGTCTGCCTCTCCTTCTGAGGTATAAGGACTTTTCCCAAACAGACAAATAGAGCTTTCAACCACACCTCCTCTTTGAGCCATCCCATGGACCTCAGAAACGATGATAGGAAGGTTGGCCTTCAAACAAGCCTCTCCTAAAACCCTCGTAAAAAGAACAATACCCTGTCCACCTACACCTACCACCAAACCTTTTATCTTTTTCATAGCTTAACTCCCTTTTTGAGATTTTGTTTTGTATAAAATACAAGGGGCTTTAGAAATAATTACCGAAAGCTCTCTTTTTTCAAACAACGGCTGGATAAGCTCTTTTGCCTCTTCCTTTTTATAAGGATTGATTTCTACGCAAGGGATATCAAGGGCATCTACGATTTTTTTAATAGGTATGATTGGATGGTCTTGGATAATAGGAGATTTTATCGTTTGAGAAGGCACAGGCTGATGCCCGGTCATAGCGGTGGTGTCGTTGTCAAGAACCACTAAAGTAAAGTTATGTTTGTTAAACTTAGCGTTAACCAAAGGAGAAAGCCCAGCATGGAAAAAAGTAGAATCTCCGATAAAGGCTACCACCCTTTGGTCAGTAGCGACATCAAACCCACAAGGGGTACCTACGCTTGAGCCCATACAAAGAAGATAGTCTGCCATGTTTATAGGAGGTTGAATTCCTAAGGTATAGCAGCCTATGTCAGTAGGATAGATGGTATGTTCCTCTATACCCATCTCTTGTAAAACTTCTTTTATTAACTTATAGGTTTCTCTGTGAGGACAACCCGGACAGAGAACCGGAGGTCTTGCAGGAAGTTTGGTTGAAAAATCAAAAGGAGGAACCTCGATTTTAAAACCTTTTATGTTAAAAGCCTTAGCCAAGGCTTCTTTGACCTGGGTAGGGGTAAACTCAAAATATCTGGGTAAAAGTTTCTCTTTCTTACCTAAGATTTTAGTCTTAAGTCCATGGGTATAAGATATTACCTTCAAATTGTCTTCCAAATAAGGTTCAAGCTCTTCAACCACCACACAGGTTTCTACTTGAGAGAGAAAATCTAAGGCTAATTTTTCAGGGAAAGGATGGGTAAAGGTAAGTATAAGTAAAGAGACATCTTCTATTAAACCCAGGTCTTCTAATGCATCTAATACATAGTTAACCGCAACCCCTGAAGCACATACCCCAAGTTTTCCTTTAGGTATGAACTGATTAAGACTAAAGGAACTTGCTAAGTTTTGCATCTCCTCTAATTTTTCTAAAAGAAGTTTGTGTTGTTTTCTGGCTACTGCAGGCACAGGGACAAACCTGAAAGGATCTTTTTTAAAAAATCCTTTTTTAAAGGTTTGATAAAAATCAAAAGGCACGGTTTCTACTTCTACCTGCCCTCTGGCATGGGATACCCTGGTGGTAGTCCTTAAGACCACAGGCAATTTAAACCTTTCAGAAAGAGAAAAGGCTTCTTTGGTTAGAAGATAAGCGGTTTGAGGGTTATAAGCTTCAAACATTGGCACTTGAGCAAGCTTTGCATAATAACGGTTGTCTTGCTCGTTTTGACTGGAATGACAAGAAGGATCATCTGCGGTAACCACTACCAATCCACCTTCCACCCCTACATAAGCTAAGGTCATAAAAGCATCACTTGCCACATTTAACCCTACGTGTTTCATACAGGTAAGGCTCCTTAAACCACAGGCAGAAGCAGCTCCTACGATTTCCATCGCTACCTTTTCGTTTACCGCAAACTCAAAATAAAGCCCAGCTAAGTCTTTTTGTAGCTGAAAAAGATTGTTTCCTATTTCTGAAGAAGGAGTCCCTGGATAAGCAGCCCCTACCTGGAGACAACTTTCTACGGCTGCTCTCACGATGGCTTCATTGCCTAACAGAAATTTTTTACAGTTTTCTCCCTTTAAAATAGGATGCATAAACCCCTCCGTTTTTTTAATGGTCGTTAGTTATTAACGTTTAAAAAGTGAATAATAGTATAACACGTTTTTTACATAGTTTTGGGTTTCTGGATAAGGAGGTATACCTCGATAAGTTTTTACTTTCTCAGGTCCAGCATTGTAGGCTGCAAGGGCTAAAGTAAGGTCTTGAAACTCATCAAGAAGCATCCTTAAGTATTTGGCACCACCTTTAAGGTTTTCTAAAGGATGATATGGATCTTCAACCCCAACCAGTCTTGCAGTTTGAGGCATAAGCTGCATGATACCCATCGCACCTTTAGGAGATACAGCCCTTGGATTAAAGGAAGACTCAACCTTAGCAATGGCCTTAAGAAGGGCAGGGTCTAAAGAAAAGGCACGCCCTATCCTTTCGAACCATTCTTCATATTCAGACGGCACTTTAGTATAAAAAGAAAAATTAGTCCCTGAGGGTTTAAAAGAAAGATTTTTTAAAATTTTAGGACGTTCTTTAAGCACAAGTTGACAAGAAACAGTAGATAAAAACTTTTGAGAGTTGGTAAAAAACTCTTCACCGGTTTCAGGGTCTTTACATCGGTAGATATGAGCTAGAGAAAAACCAGATAAAAACCAAAAGATTATATTAAAAATTAAAGTAGAAATTACCAAACTTAAAAATCTACACCCAAAAAAATGGAAAATAGACTTCATCTTTTTCATAGTAATTTTACAATTATAGTATAAAATAAAGTAAAAGTCAAGAAAAGGAAATATTTTGAAAGATTAGCTTATTAAGCTATAAAGCATATTTTAAGGTTCGGAAACTGATTAAGAATAAACTAAGGAATAAAAGGATTAAACTTAGCGATAAGAATGAAAGTACGTAAGGTCTTTAATAAAAGAAAAATAAAGAAAATAAATTGAATTAAAGAAGCGCCCCCGGAGGGACTCGAACCCCCAACCTACGGCTTAGAAGGCCGCTGCTCTATCCTGTTGAGCTACAGGGGCGACTTGGTCGCTTAAATATATTTTAAAATTTTAATCAATTTTTCTGTTTTGACAAGTCTTTTTTTGGGTTTATAATTATTTCTAACATGATTAAATTAGTAGATTTTTTTGAAGACTTAGTAAAAGAAAAGATAGCCTCTCTTTTTGAAGGGTCTTATCCTTGGGAAGCCTTAAAAGCTTTAAAGACCTTTTTAAACGATATTGTGCCTTCTCTTCCTAAGGAGGTTCCTTTAAACTTGCCCTTGCCGGAAACTCTTTTGCTTACTGAAGAAGGAGAGGTTCTTTCTTTTAAAGAGTTAGAGAAGGGCGAAGATGGTTTTTATTTTAAAGGAGAAAAGGTGGAAGGAGCCCTTCTTATGGCAGGTGCCTTTTTATCCAGTGAAAAAATCTATTTTGAAAAAGGGGTGAAGGTTGAGCCCTTTGCCATCATCCAAGGGCCTGCCTATTTTTCGCAAGGGACAGAGGTTAGGCAAGGGGCTTATGTGAGAGGAAGCGTTTATACCGGGGTGGGTTGTGTGATAGGGCATACCACCGAGGTAAAAAATTCTATCTTTTTGTCTCAAGCTAAGGCTGCTCATTTTGCTTATGTAGGGGACAGCATTCTCGGGGCTCAAGTTAATCTTGGTGCAGGCACAAAATTAGCTAACCTAAAGTTTAACAAAAAAGAAATCATCTTTACGATAGAAGGGGAGGTTATAAAGACAGGTCTTAAAAAATTAGGAGCTATTTTAGGGGATGGTTGTCAGACTGGTTGTAATTCTGTTTTGCAACCAGGAACGATTTTAGGAAAGTTTTCTTTTGTTTTCCCAGCACGGGTGGCTGGACCAGGTTTTTTTGGTCCTTTTACTAAAATAAAATAGTTTGGAGGGTTTAGATGAAAAAGTGCTTATTGTTATGTGTTTTGGTTTTGATGTTTGTTTGGGGTAGACAAATCGGTTATGGAGCAGAAGCTAAGGTTTTAGCAGAGGTTGGTCCTTATAAGCTTTATGAGGAAGAGGTAGAGAAAGTACTTAATCAGGACCCTCAGGTTCAGGAACTTATCAAGTCTTCTCCAGGGGCTAAGGAACAGATTAAGAAAACTTTGGTAGAAAGATGGATAACCTTAAGTTTATTAGGCCTTGCAGCCAAGGATGAAGGATTGGATAAAACTCCAGAGGTGCAGAGAGAACTTGCAAACATAGAAAAACAAGTATTGGCTCAAAAGTATTTAAAAGCTAAGCTTGCAGGAATCAAGGTGTCTGAAGAAGAATTAAAAAGCTATTATGAAAAGAATAAAGAAAGATATGTAGAGCCTGAGGCAGTTGAACTAAAACATATATTGGTTTATCTATCCCCTAAAGCTAAAAAAGAAGAGGAAGAAAAGGCGCTTAAAAAAGCTAATCAAATCAGAGCCCAGCTGCTTAAAGGGGCTAAGTTTGAAGATTTGGCTAAAGCTTATTCAGATGACACCCAATCTAAGAACCAGGGAGGAAGTCTGGGGATTATAAAAAAAGGTGAAACCGACCCACAGTTTGAGGCGAAAATTTTTAGTCTTAACCCCGGAGAAATAAGCCAGCCTATTAGGTCTAACTATGGATACCACCTTATTAAGGTGGTAAAAAAGATACCTGCTAAAACTTTAACTTTTGAAGAGGCCAAACCCTTAGTGGAAAGAGATTTAATAGAAGAAAAGGAAGAGGTTTTGATGAAAGACTTGATCCAAAAACTTTCTCAAAAATATACCCCTAAGATATATTAAATTAAAAAAATAGATTAAATAAAGGAGATGTTAGAACTGAAAGGCATAATAGATAGAGAAGCCTTAAGTTTAGTAGATCTTTGTCTTCTTTGTGCTAAAAAGACCTCTTCTTTGTTGTTTTTAGACATAGAAACCGAGGGATTATCTAAGGAAAAAAACGACATAACCCTAATAGGGATTTACACCCAAGGGAAATATTTACCTTTTATTAAAGGGTTTAATTTAGAGCGTTCTCTTTCTCTTCTTAAGGCTTCTCCTGTATGGGTTACTTTTGGCGGAGAAAGATTTGATCTTCCTTTTATTAAAAAACGCTTCTCTGATCTTTCTATGCCGGTTGTTCATTTAGACTTGTATATTCTTTCTAGTTTTGTAGGTTTAAAAGGAGGGTTAAAAAAGATAGAAAAAGCTTTAGGAATAAATCGAGAGACAGACGGTATGAATGGATATGATGCGGTAAAATTATGGCAAAGATGGATAGAAGCTAAAGACAAAAGGGCTTTAAGAAAACTTATTCTTTACAACAAAGAAGATGTAGTAAATCTAAAAAAAATTTTTGAATATGTAGTTAACAAGCTTGTTGAGCAAAAAGGTGAAGGGCAAAAGGGAGGTGGAAAAGATGAGGTCAACCGTTTGGTGGCATTTTAGAAAATATAAGGTCATCTTATTGGTTTTGTTGTTCTTTGCCTTAGGGTTTGCCAGCAAGGCTTTTTTAGAAAAAAGCAGTTTTAAGTCAAGGCTTATTGCTCAAGACGGAGAGAGGATAAACCAAGAAAGTTTAACCCATGCCATTAAACTTTCTGAAGCCTTTTCGTATTTAGCAGAAAAGACAGCTTCAGCGGTAGTCTATATAGAAACCGAAAGGACGGTAGAAGTTAATCCCTTTCCTTTTGATTTTTTTAGAGATCCATTTTTTAGAAATTTTCCTTCGTTGCCAAGATATAGAGAAAGGGGCGCAGGATCAGGTTTTATTATTTCCTCTGATGGATACATCGTTACCAACAATCATGTAATCCAAAACGCTCAAAAAATAACGGTTAAACTTCTTGATGGTCGTTCTTTCTCAGCAGAAAAGATAGGGGCAGACCCTCTTTCAGATGTAGCCTTGTTAAAAATAAACGCTAACAACCTTCCTACCCTTTCTTTTGGAGATTCAGACCTTATTAAAACAGGGGAGTGGGTGATAGCGATAGGCAATCCTTTTGGTCTTACTCATACCATTACCGTAGGGGTTATAAGTGCTAAAAGCAGAAGCGGTATAGGTATCTCAGACGTGGAAGATTTTATTCAAACTGATGCAGCGATCAACCCTGGAAATTCAGGAGGGCCTCTTATCAACCTTAAAGGAGAAGTTATAGGAATGAATACCGCTATATTTAGCCGGTCTGGCGGGTATATGGGAATAGGTTTTGCTATTCCAAGCAACATCGTAAAAACGGTAGTAGAACAACTTAAATCTAAAGGTAAGGTAGAAAGAGGTTTTTTAGGGATAACCATCCAAGACTTAACCCCCAATCTTGCTAAGGTCCTTGGGATTAAAAACGTTTCTGATGGGGCGGTGATAACCGAGGTAATGCCTAATTCACCGGCTTATAAGGCGGGCTTAAAAGAAAAAGACGTAGTAGTAGGGTTTAACGGAAAAACAGTTAAAAATGCTTTGGAGTTGAAAAGTTACATCTTACTATCCAAACCAGGGACAGAGGTAGTGCTTGACGTGATTAGAGATAATAAACTAGAAAAAATTAAGGTTATAGTGGGGTCTCCTCCTGAAAATGCCTTTATTTCTAAGGCAGAATTAGAAGAAGCCCAAGAGATTTTAGAACAGTTGGGGTTTTATGTTGAGGAACTTACTCCAGCCCTTGCTAAAAGGTTAGGCCTAAAGCAAACCAAAGGTGTAGTGATAACAGAAGTTATCCCTGAATCTCCGGCAGATTATGCAAACCTAACCCCAGGTATGGTAATAGACGAGGTAAACGGAGTAAAGGTTAATAACCTTAAAGATTTTTTGAAAGGGCTTAAAAAAGCGGTTAAATCTAAAACGGTCTTGCTTGGAATAAGGGTAAACGGAGGGCGAAGGTTGGTTTCTCTTAGTTTAGAGGAGATGTAATCGCTATGAGACATAATTTACTAAAAGGATTTCTATTGTTTTTCTTTTTAGTTATTCCAATTTTTTCTTATGCTCAGGCGGTGGTTAAAATAAACCAGATAGTTGCAGTAGTAGGAGAAGAGTTTTTAACCTTATATGAGCTTGAGGACCTTTGTGCTCCTTTTTATCAAAAATTCTTGAAACCAGAAATGTCTTCAGAAGAGAAAGAAAAAGTCAAAGAAGAAATCAGGAATAAGGTTTTAAACGATTGGATAGAAGATACACTGGTAGGTTTAGAGGCTAAAAAATATGGGTTTAAGGTAGAAGACGAAGAGATAGAGGCTTATTTGAAAGAGGAAATTAAGTCCTTGGGAGGGGAAGAGAACTTCAAACAAAGGTTAAAAGAAAAAGGTCTAACCTTAGAGGAGTATAAGAAAAAGATTAAGGATATCCTTTTAAAGATGAGGCTTGTGCATTTTATGTTAAAAGAAAAGATTGTAATTACTGACGAAGACCTAAAGCCTCTTTATGCAGAGGAAATAAAAAGATATGATAAATCTTTTAGATACTGGCTTTCTGTTTTTATTACTAAAGATGAAGGTTTAGCTAAAAGTTTGTATGAGGAGTTGGTTAAAGGTAAAACCTTTGAAGACCTTATAAAGAACCTTTCTAAGGAAAAGGGGATGTTTTTTAACGAAAGTTTTAAAGAAGAGGAGCTTGATCCTAAGGTTTTACAAAAGGTCAAGGAGTTAAAACCAGAGGAGATAGCAGAACCTTTAAAGGTAGGAGATAATTTTTATCTTATAAAGCTGATTAAAAAAGGAGAAAATGAACCACCGGCTTTTGAGGAACTAAAGCCGAGACTTAAACAAAAACTGTTTGAAGAAAAAGCCCAAAAGTTTATAGAAAAATGGATCAAAGAATTAAAAGAGAAAAGGTATGTAAAGATTTATCTTTAAAAGGATGCTTTTTTCTATTGAAGGTTTAGTCCTTTCCAAGGAAAAGGTTGGTGAGATAGACCTTTTAGTAGAAACCTTAACCCCAAAAGGAAAGGTTTGGGCGATAGCTAAAGGGGCTCAGAAAAGCAAAAGAAGGTTTGTCAACCTTTTAGAAGATTTTAATCTTTTAACCCTTCATCTAAGGCGTAATTTTAAAGGAACTCTTCCTATCTTAGAAAAAGCTGACCTTCTTTTTATCCCTGAAAGCCTTTGGGAGGACCTTGAAAAATATGTTTTTTTTTCTTATTTAGGAGAGGTGCTTTCTAAGGTAAGTTTTAAGGGCTTAGAGGTGGAATATTTTAATTTTATTAAAGATTGGATAAAGTTTTTAGATAAAGAACCTAAAATAACCCTTTGGCATAAAGTTTTTTTTGAATGGCAGATGCTTGGTTTTTTAGGATGGAGTCCTCAGGTTGAGGGTTGCGTAAAATGCGGTTATCAACCTAAAAGAATTTTTTATTTTTCTGTAAGGGATGGAGGGGTGCTTTGTTATCGGTGTAAAGAAGAAAACGCTTTTAGGCTTACTTTAGAGCAAGTTGAGGTTTTGAAAATTTTTAGTAAAATGTCTAAAAAGCCTAAATTTTTAAAGGAACCTATGAAAAAAAACCGTTTATCTTCAGAAGTTTTGATGATTTTAAACAAAATTAGCGAAAGATTTTTTCAGTATTTTTTAGTATTTGACGTGATATCTCTAAAAATGGTAAAAGAAACTTTAGGTATGGAGGTAGTAAGCTAATATGGAAAAATTGCTAAATGAGAAGCTTTTTGAAGAAAAGCAATATGTGTTAGAAGGCCTTGCAGCTAAGGAGTCATGGAGACTTTTTAAGATTCTTGCTGAGTTTGTAGAAGGTTTTGAGGTTCTTCCTCGGGTTTATCCTGGGGTTACAATTTTTGGGTCTGCTAGAACTCCTGTAGACCATCCTGATTATCAGAAGGCGGTAGAGTTAGGTAAATTATTGGTTAAATCAGGTTTTTCGGTGATAACCGGAGGTGGGCCAGGAATTATGGAGGCGGCTAATAAAGGAGCGGCTGAGGCTAACGGATATTCTGTAGGGCTTAACATCAAGCTTCCTTTTGAACAGATACCTAATCCTTACGCCAACATAAGATTAGATTTTAAGTATTTTTTTATTAGAAAGGTAATGATGGCTAAATATTCTGTAGCTTTTGTGTTTTTCCCAGGAGGGTTTGGTACTTTAGACGAGATGTTTGAGGTTTTAACTTTAGTCCAAACCAAAAAGATAAAACCAGTACCTATAGTCTTGGTAGGAAAAGAGTTTTGGTTGCCTCTTTACAATTGGTTAAAAGAGTATCTGCTTGTGCAGAACAAAATTTCTCCTAAGGATATAGAGCTTTTTAGGATTGTAGAAACGCCAGAAGAAACCTTGGAGTATATAAAGGAATACTTATGGATTTAAGTCCTAAACCTCAGCATCTTTTGGACATAGCGTCTCTTTCTTCAGAGGAGATTATAAGTTTTTTAGAATTAGGCGAAACGCTTAAAGAGGTGTTAAAAAGACCCATTCCTAAGGTGCCTACTCTTAGGGGCAGGTTGGTGGTTTTGCTTTTTTATGAGCCTTCTACCAGAACTAGGTTTTCTTTTGACCGAGCAGCTAAAGCCCTTTCTGCCGATATTCTTACTTTTTCTGCTAAAGGTTCAAGTATAGAAAAAGGGGAGAGTCTGCTTGATACGGTGAAAAATTTAGAAGCTATAGGGGCTGAACTTTTGGTGATAAGACATCCGATAGAAGGGGCTCCGCATTTTATCGCCAAACACTCAAAGATTTCGGTAGTAAATGCAGGAGACGGAACGCATGAACATCCTACTCAAGCTTTACTTGACCTTCTTACAGTAAAAGAAAAATTAGGCACCTTTTTAGGGCTAAAAGTGGCTATTTTAGGAGACATAAAACACAGCCGAGTAGCTAGGTCAGACATCTTAGCCTTTCAAAAGATGGGGGCAAAGGTCTATGTTTCTGGGCCTGCCCATCTTTTGCCTACACCTTTAGAGGAAGATTACTTTAGAATTTCTTCGGATGGTTTTAAAGTTTGTTATGACCCAAAAGAGGCTTTAAAAGAGGCAGATGTAGTAATTGCCCTTAGGGTGCAAAAAGAGCGCCATGGCAAGGCACTTGTTCCCAGCTTAGTAGAATATCAAACCTTTTTTGGTTTAACCTTTAAAAATTTAGACCTGTTAAAACCTGGTGCTCTTCTTATGCATCCAGGTCCAATAAATTGGGGGGTTGAGTTGTCTCCAGAAATAGAAAAATATCCTTTTCAAGTTATCCTTGACCAAGTAGAAAACGGCGTAGCCATAAGGATGGCTATTTTGCTAAAACTTTTGACAGGTGGAAAACCCTATGAAGCTACTCATTAAAAAGGGAAGGATCATAGATCCTTCTCAAGGAATAGATCAAGTAGCAGACCTTTTGATTGAGGAAGGGAAAATAAAAGGAATAGCAGACGAAATACCTTCAGACCCTTATACTAAGGTTTTTTGGGCTGAAGGTAAATGGGTTTTGCCTGGGTTGGTTGATATTCATGTTCATTTGAGAGAACCGGGTCAGGAATGGAAAGAAGATATAGAAACAGGAACAAAGGCAGCCCTTTATGGAGGGATTTTAAGGGTTGCCTGTATGCCAAACACCAACCCTCCTAACGACAATCCAGAAATTACTGAATATATCTTAAAAAGGGCTCAAGAAAAAGGCTATGTAAAGGTTTATCCTATTGCCTGTATCACCAAAGCTCAAAAAGGAGAAGAAATTGCTGAATTCGGAAGGCTTAAACAGGCTGGAGCTGTAGCTGTGTCCGATGACGGTAAATGGGTCCCTAATTCAGAGGTGATGAAAAGGGCGATGCTTTATGCCAAACAGTTTGACCTTACAGTGATTTCTCATTGTGAAGATCCTTTTCTTTCTCAAGGGGGTCAGATAAACGAAGGCTATTTTTCGGCTAAGTTAGGACTAAAAGGGATTCCTTGGTCTGCTGAGGTTTCTGCTGTAGTAAGAGACCTGCTTTTAGCCAAGGAAACCGGCAAAGCCATCCATTTGGCCCATCTATCTTGTAAAGAAGTACTTCCTTTTCTAAGATGGGCTAAAGAAGAAAACGTGCCTTTTACCGCTGAAACTTGCCCCCATTATTTTACTTTAACCGAAAAAGAAGTAGAAGAATACAATACCTTGGCAAAGGTTAATCCACCTTTAAGAACTGAACAAGATGTAATAGCCATCAAACAGGCTCTAAAAGAAGGTTTGATCCAGGTAATAGCTAGCGATCATGCCCCACATAGCGTGTTAGAAAAAGAGGTAGAGTTTAATTTAGCCTCTCCGGGAATGATAGGCCTTCAGACATTACTTCCTTTAAGTGTGCGGTTGGTTAAAGAAGGTTGGCTTACTCCCTTAAAACTGGCAGAATATCTGATAAGTAATCCAGCTAAAGTGATAAACGTCGATCCCCCGAGCTTTAAATCTGGGAAAAAAGCAGAAGTTATCCTTTTTGACCCTGAGAAAACATATGTTTTAGATGAAACCCTTATTCAGTCTAAAAGTAAAAATACCCCGTTTCTTGGAAAAAAGCTACAAGGGATAACCTTATTAGCGGTTATCGAAGAAAAGGTTTGGGATTTTACTCAAGGTGTGTAGTTTTTTACACAGGTGTTAAATTTTTTATTCATCATCCTTAAGTTTACCCCCTCTAAAGCCTAATAATTTTCTTGTTTTTTTCAGGCATATTTTTTGAAAATAATAAAACGTAGACTAACTTAGACTGATTAGCTTAAGGGAAAGGAGTGCTTTAAATGGAATATCAAAAGACTTTATCAGAAAAGATAAGTTTAGAGGGACAAGGTATTTTTACAGGAAAAACGATAAGGGTAGAGATAGAACCTGCAGGGATAGATACAGGGATAGTGTTTATAAGAGAAGATTTAGCTCATAAACCAGAAATTCCGTTAAAGATAGAAAATGTGGTTGGGCTTGACGGAGCTACTGCCCTTACTGACGGCACTCATTTTATTTATTTGGTAGAGCATCTGTTATCGGCTTTACATGGGTTACAGATAGACAACGCCATCGTCAAGGTATATGGAGAGGAGGTTCCACTTTTAGACGGGTCGGCATATCCTTGGGTAAGAAAAATTCAAGAAAAGGGTTATCAATATTTGTTTTATCCCAGAAAAAAGTTTAGGCTTAAAAAGCCTTTTTATTACAAAAACGGCCATGGGGCCTTGGTGTTTAAACCAGCAAACACTTTAAAAATCAAGGCTTCTATCTCTTTTGACCATCCGGTAATAGGATATCAAGAAATGGAGTTAGAAATTAACCCAAGAAACTATTTAAAAGAGGTCTGTTTTGCGAGGACCTTTGGTTTTAAAGACATACTTTTAGAAAGGATAAAAAAGGGTATTTTAAAAGGTGGAGACCTGTCTAGTGCGATTATCCTTGACCAGGAAAAGGTCTTAAACCCAGAGGGACTTAGAAGTGAAGACGAGTTTGTAAGACATAAGGTGCTTGACTTAGTAGGGGATTTGTTTGCTTTAGGAAATTCTTTAATGGCTGAAGTAGAGGCGACGTCTTCTCATCATAGATTACACATAGAAGCTTTAAAAAGTCTTTATGCTTCAGGTTTGTTAGAAGAGGTAGAAGAGAGGGCATTAACTTTTTTGCTATTGTCTAAAAGGAAGAGGTTTTAGTTTCTTTAGTTAAAGGATTTAACCTCTCCTATTTGGTGGACCAGTCCGTCTGGTTGTTCAAATATTTTTTCAAGTTTTATCAGGTCTATTTTATAGTCTTTATCTTCTAAAAGTTGGTCTAGTTTTTTTAAGACATAAACCAAAGGATTTTTTATCTGGTTTTCTATGTCAGGGAAGGCCTGAAGATAGATTTTGTTTTTTTCGATAGATAGTTTATAAGGCTCGTAGATAATGAAGACCTTGGTGCCTATAGGCACGTTTTCGAAAAGAAGTTTTATATGTTGAGGATACATTCTGATGCATCCATGGGTAGACCTTCTACCGATGCTGTAGATTTTATTGGTTCCATGGATGGCATAAAGTCCTTTTGAAAGATAAAGTGCATGGCTTCCCATAGGATTATCAGGTCCAGGGGGTACCACATCTGGAAGCGTAGGGTCTTCTGCTTTGATAGAGGGGGGAGGATACCAATAGGGGTTTTCTTTTTTATTATAAATAAAATAGGTGTCTATAGGGGGAAGTTTTCCTTGGTCTCCGATTCCTATAGGGGCTATAAACAGAAAAGGATAGTTAAAGAAATAGAGACGCATTTCAGGAAGGTTTACCAGTATATAAGGAGATTGAGATTTAAACATAAACTCCTGAGGAACCAACACCTGATATGGGATGATGATGGTTTGGTTTTCTTTAGGTATCCAAGGGTCAACCCCTGGGTTGGCAAGGACTAAATGTTGATAACCAACCTCAAACTTAACGGCTAAGTCAACCAGGGTGTCGCCTTCTTTTATGGTATAAACTTGATCCTCAAGGTAAACGTATTTTTGGGGAACCATAGGAATAAACTGTAAAGGAGAGGCTGTAGCTTGGAAAGTTGATAAGACGAGGTAAAATAAAACCATTAAAATTGGAGGAAAAAGGAAATGCGGTTTCATAATGTTTTGCAAAAAATAGGTAATACCTCAATAATTAAACTATCTAAGTTAAAAGTCAAGTCTTCGGTAGAAATTTGGGGAAAGATTGAAAGTCAGAACCCTGGGGGGTCTATTAAAGATAGACCAGCGCTTTTTATGATAGAAGACGCAGAAAAAAAAGGCCTTCTTACTAAAGAAAAAATCGTCATCGAGGCTTCGAGTGGAAACACAGGTATAGGACTTTCTTTAGTATGTGCGGTTAAAGGTTATAAATGTATGATTGCTATGTCAGAGTCAGCTTCGATTGAAAGAAGAAAGATTATGCAGGCCTTTGGGGCAGAAATCCTTCTTACTCCAGCAGAAAAGGGAACTGACGGAGCGATAGAAGCGGTATACGAACTACTAAGAAATGAGCCTGAAAAGTATTTTTGCCCTGACCAGTTTAACAACGAGGCCAACTGGAAAAGTCACTACTATACTACAGGTCCGGAAATTTGGAGAGACACCGAGGGTAAAGTCACACATGTAGTCTGTGGTCTTGGAACCACAGGCACAGCTATGGGAATAGCCAGGTTTGCTAAAGACCATAATCTCCCGTTTAAAGTAATAGGGGTTGAGCCATATCCTCACCATAAGATACAAGGTTTAAAAAACATGAAGGAGTCTTATCCCCCTGGTATTTATAATAAAAAACTTCTTGAAAAGGTAATAAACATAGAGGACGAAGAGGCGTTTTTTTGGGCAAGATGGCTAGCTAGAGAAGAGGGAATTTTTGTAGGAATAAGCTCAGGGGCAGCTTTAGCAGGGGCTTTAAAAGTAGCTGAATCTTTAGACCAAGGGTTGATAGTGGTTATCTTTCCTGATGGGGGCGAGCGCTATCTTTCTACCCCTCTTTGGACTTTTGAGCCAAAAGACCAAACGATAGAAGCTAAAGCAGACCTTATCGTTTTCAACACCCTTTCTGAAAAAAGAGAGGTCTTTACTCCTTTAGTACCTCGGGAGGTTAAGATATACACTTGTGGTCCTACCTTAAACCTTCGTCCTCATGTAGGGCTCTATAGAAGGCTTATTACCGCTGACATACTTAAAGAATATTTAACCCTTAAAGGCTATAAAGTAAAACATGTGGTAAACCTTACGGATTTTGACGATAAAACGATAAAAAAAGCTTTAGAAGAGAAAAAAAACCTTTATGAAATTACTAAGACTATAGAAGAACAGTTTTATCAAGATGTCAAGTTTTTAAACCTTAAGGAGGCAGACTTTTATCCAAAAGTAAGTCAACATCTAAAGGAAATGGCAGATGTAGCTTTAAAAGCTATTGAGAAAGATAAAGCCTATGTAAAGTATGGAAGTGTTTATTTTGATATTTCAAGACTTGAGGATTATGGGAAGCTTTCTAAGGTAGACCTTTCTCGGTTAAAGCCAGGGGCTACTATAGACGTTGAAGAATACGATAAAGAAGAGCCTTTTGATTTTGCTCTACTTAAAAGGGTACATATACTTGAGTTAAAAGCAGGCTATTTTGTTGATACTTCTGTCGGAAAGGTTAGACCTACTTGGCATATCCATTGTGCAGCTTTAATCCTTAAGTATTTAGGAGAAGAGATAGACTTTTTTACCAGTGGGATAGACCTTCTTTTTCCTCATCATGAAAACACCAGAGCGGTGTTAAAGGCTTTAACAGGAAAAGAGACGGTTAAATACTGGCTACATACTGGGATGGTTTTTTATCAAGGAAAAAAGCTTTCTTCTGAAAATAGGGTAACCATAGAGGATGTAATACAAAAAGGATTTAGCGGGAGAGACCTTAGGTTTTATTTTTTAAGGACCCACTATAGAAATCCTTTTAATTTTAGTTGGAAAGGGCTTGAGGAAAGCGCTAAAATCCTAAGGAAGATCGACCAACATCTTTGCTTACTTGAGGCTTCTGTTAGACCGGAAAAAGAGGCTTCTCACCCTTGGGAACTTTTAGAGAGTTTTACTAATAATTGGGAAAGGGCTTTAAAAGAAGATTTAAACACTCCGGTGGTTATTTCAGAACTTATTTCTTTTCTAAAAAAACTTTATCCATACTTAAAACAAGGGGTTTCTCCAGAGTTTAGAGAAAAGGTCTTGGAAAACCTGAAAAAACTTAACGGGGTTTTAAAGGTTTTAAGGTTTCCCAAAAAGGTCGAAGAGGAAGAAGTGTTGAAGTTAGCCTGTTTAAGAGATGAGGCAAAAAGGTCAGGTAATTTTACAGAGGCAGACAGAATAAGAAATGAGTTGTTAGCTAAAGGTTTCTGGGTTTTTGACCTTCCCTGGGGTACAGAAGTGATTGCCCTGGAGGAATGATGAAGAGGAAAACTACCGAGATTTTACAAGAAATTTATGATAGGTTGTTTGCTTTTTTTGGTCCACAAAATTGGTGGCCTGCTGAGACCCCTTTTGAGGTTTGTGTAGGGGCGATCCTTACTCAAAATGCTACTTGGAAAAACGTAGAAAAAGCCATCAACAACCTTAAACAAAAGGGATTTCTTAATCCTCAAGCGCTTTATGAACTTTCATTAGATAAGTTAGCAGAGCTTATCAAGCCAAGTGGATTTTACAATCTTAAGGCCAAAAGGCTTAAAACCTTCGTAGAGTTTTTAGTAGTCAACTATCAAGGGGACCTTAACCTTATGTTTCAGCAACCATTACCTAAAATACGAGAAGAGTTATTAAATCTTAAAGGATTAGGGAAAGAGACGGTAGACAGCATCCTTCTTTATGCAGGCAACCTTCCAGTGTTTGTGGTTGACGCCTATACCTACAGGATTTTAAATCGACATCTTTTAATTTCTGAAGAAGCCAATTATGACGAAATACAGGCGTTTTTTATGGAAAACCTTCCGCTTGACCCTGCTCTTTTTAACGAATACCACGCTCTTTTAGTAGCTTGTGGTAAGACTTTTTGCAAAAAGGTAACCCCAGTTTGCGATCCCTGTCCTCTTAAAGGTATTTAGGTTGGTTTTATGCTGGGTTTTGTCTTTGCCATCCTTGCAGGTTTTTTGGTAGCGTTAAGTGATGCTTTAAATAAAAAATATTTTTCTCATTTAGGCACAGCTTATATGGTGTTGGCAAGGACTGTAGGGGCTTTACCTTTTCTGTTCCCTCTTTTTTGGTATCTTACCTTGGTTAAAGGAGAGGGGTTGGCCTATTTTTCCCCTCAGTTTGTTTTGGTAGTAGTAATTTTGCTTTCTTTAGAGGTTTTGGCTACCTTTCTTTATATGAAAGGCATAAAACTTTCCCCTCTTTCTGTGTCTTTGCCTTTTCTTTCTTTTACCCCGGTATTTATCATCCTTACCGGATATTTTTTGCTGGGAGAAAGGGTGTCCCTATACGGAGCTATAGGGATTGGATTGGTGGTAATGGGGAGTTATATAATCAACCTACCTTTAGCTAAAACCGGGATTTTAGAACCCATAAAAGCTATAAAAAAGGAAAAAGGAAGTTTCCTTTTGCTTCAGGTAGCTTTGCTTTATTCTATTACGTCGGTGCTTGGGAAAAAGGGGCTTCTTTTAACCGATCCTTGGTGGTTTTCCTCTTTTTATTTCACTTTACTTGGGATTTCTGCCGGTTTGGTAGTAAAAGTTTTATATCGCATAAAGGTGTGGGAATTTTTTAAAACTCAAACCAAAGGGGTTTTATGGGTAGGTTTAACCCAGGCGCTTATGTGCTATTCTCATATGTTAGCCTTAAGCCAGCTTGAAACTGCGTATATGATCGCTCTTAAAAGAACTAGTATTCTCTTTTCGGTATTATTAGGTTATTGTTTTTTTAAAGAGGCTTATTTTGGTACAAGGATGATAGCCGCAGGGCTGATGTTGTTAGGGGTTTTTTTGATAATGTTATTAAGATAAGAGGAGAAGATGGGGTTTAAAGGCTATATTCAGGTTTATACCGGAGACGGTAAAGGAAAGACTACGGCAGCCGTAGGTCTTACTATCAGAGCCTTAGGGGCTGGGCTTAAGGTAGCCTTTCTGCAGTTTTTTAAGGACGGGACTACTTCTGAAGTAAAAATATTAAAAACTTTGCCTAATCTGTATTATCAGCACTACGGACAAAAAGGTTTTGTAAGTGATATCACCCCGGAGTTAAAAGAAATTATTCAAAAAGGTTGGGAAGAGGCTAAAAGGCTGGTTTTTTCTAAAGAGTATAATATAATTGTTTTAGACGAATTTACCTTAGCCTTAAACTGGGGTTTGGTTGAGAAAGAAGAGGTTTTACAAGTTTTAAAAAATAAGCCTGAAGAAGTAGAAATAGTTATTACCGGAAGAAAGGCTCCAGAAGATTTATTAAGCTTAGCGCATTTAGTTACTGAAATGAAAAAGATAAAGCACTATTATGACCAAGGGGTTTTAGATAGGTTAGGGATAGAAAGATGAAAAAAGATATAGTGGTTAAAAAAGTGCTTGAAGGTAAAAGATTGAATAAAGAAGAGGCTTTAAGCCTTTTTGAAATTCCTATAGAAGAACTTGGTTTTTTAGCTCGAGAGGTTAGGTTTAGACTTAATCCAGACCGTGTGGTTACTTATGTGGTTGATAGAAACATCAACTACACCAACGTTTGTATCTCCGGATGTAAGTTTTGTGCCTATTATAAACCACCTAATTCTAAGGAAGGCTATGTGCTTTCTTTTGAAGAGTTAGGAAAAAAAATAGAAGAAACCATAAGTTTAGGAGGTTATCAAATCCTTTTGCAAGGAGGGCTTCATCCTGACCTTCCTTTTTCGTTTTACGAAGACATGTTACGTTTTATCAAAACCACCTTCCCTCAGGTTCATGTACATGGTTTTTCTCCTCCAGAGATAGTGTTTTTTAGTAAAAAGTTTGGGTTAAGCATTACAGAGGTTTTAGAAAGATTGATTAAGGCAGGGCTTGATTCTATACCTGGAGGGGGAGCTGAAATCCTTTCAGACCGTGTAAGGAAATTTCTTTCTCCTAACAAGGCCACGGCAGAGGAATGGCTAAACGTGATGGAAATAGCTCATAAACTTGGGCTCAAAACCACCGCTACGATGATGTTTGGACATATAGAGACTCAAGAAGAAATCATAGAGCATCTTCTTAAAATAAGGGATCTTCAGGATAAAACCAGAGGTTTTACCGCGTTTATTCCTTGGACTTTTCAGCCTAAAAACACAGGTTTAAGCCATTTGATAAAGGCAGGAGCAGCTTATTATTTAAAGGTATTGGCCATTTCTCGGATAGTGCTTGATAACGTCAAAAACCTTCAAGTTTCTTGGGTTACCCAAGGGCCTCACATAGCTCAGATTGCGTTAGAGTTTGGAGGTAATGACTTTGGGTCAACGATGATAGAAGAAAACGTAGTAGCTGCTGCTGGGGTTTCTCATCGTATGAGTGAAGAAGAAATCAGACATCACATCCTTAGCGCAGGCTATATTCCAAAAAGAAGAAAGATGGATTATACCCTTATAGAATAAAGATGAAAGAACTTCAGGTCCTTTCTTATCATCATCTTTTACTTCGGGCTAAATGGGTGGTTCCTGTAGATAGTCCTTCGATTTTAGACGGAGCGGTAGAAATAAAAGAGGGAAAAATTGTTAGGGTTGGTAAGTTTTCAGACCTGTTTAAAGAAACCTCTCAGGCTAAGTTGATAGATTTTGGGGAGACGATAATCCTACCTTGTCTTGCTAACCTTCACACCCATCTTGAACTCACCAGTTTTAGGTTTAGGATTAGACCTTCAGGAAGCTTTTTTGGCTGGGTTAAACAGGTTATCAAGCTTAAAGAAGAGACTTCCCCAGTAGAGTTAAAAGAAGGGGCTAAACTTGGTCTTTCTGAACTGTGGAGAGAAGGAGTAGGCATAATAGGAGAGGTTACCAACTCAGGGCTTACCTTAGACCTGGTTTGTCAAACCCCTTTATACGGATATATTTTTCGAGAGATTATAGGGTTTAAAGGTGGGGTTAAACTTCAACCGCTTGAAGACTATTTTTCTAAAAACAGGATTAAAACAACCTATTCAGCCCATGCCCCTTATACGGTTTCTCCGTTACTTCTGCAAGCTATAAAGGCCTATACCAAAAAGAGGAACCAAATCTTTGCGATTCATTGCGGAGAGTCTAAAGAGGAAGTAGAGTTTTTAAAAACAGGAGAAGGGGCAATTAAAAACTTACTAAAAGAAAGAGGACAATGGAACGAAAGCTTTTGCTCCCCAGGGCTAAGCCCAGTAAAATATTTAGCCAGTTTAAACCTACTTGACGAAAAAACCTTACTCGTCCATTTAGTGCAATTAGAAAAGGAAGACTTAGAGGTGCTAAAAAGACATAAACCTAAAGTGTGTGTTTGCCCAAGAAGTAATCTTTTTACTGGAGTAGGACTTCCTAACCTGCCTTTGCTATTAGAAGCAGGGCTTGAAATAGGAATAGGCACAGATAGCTTAGCCAGCAACACTTCCCTTTCCGTTTGGGAAGAATTAAAAACCCTTTATTCAGCCTTTCCAGACATCCCTCCAGAAATCTTCATTCGGATGGCTACTTTAAACGGAGCAAAAATTTTAGGTTATGAAAATTTAGGGGCTATTTGCCCAGGATACCTTCCTAATTTGTTGGTAATCGAAGTTTTTGATTACCTTACCGACAACCCTCAAGAAATGTTGAGTTCTCTTCTCAACGCTAAAAAGGAGGTTTTATATAGGTTCTATGGATAAACTAAAAATAGGGATTCCTCTTTATATAAACACCTTACCTTTACTTTTTTACCTTCCTAAAAAGAACCAGGGAATAGAACTAGTATTAGAGGTACCAAAAAGACTTAACCAACTTCTTAGACAAATGACCCTTTGTGCTAGCCTAAGTTCAAGCGTAGTTTATGCAAAAAACCCTAAGGAATTTTTGATTTTACCAGACTTGTCTATCAGTGCGGTAGGAGAGGTAAAAAGCGTGGTGCTTTATCACGAAGAGTCGCTATCTTTGTTAGATGGTAAACCTATAGGTATAACCCCTGAAACCGAAAGTTCTTTTTTGCTTTTAAGGGTCTTGCTTGAAGATTTTGTTGGTGTCAAACCTAAATATATAGAGCTTACTAAAAACTGGAAGGATTTAACAGAACAAGAAAAAAAGGAATTAAAAGGTTATTTAGCCATAGGAGATGAAGCTTTAATCCTCCAAAATGAAGAAAATAGGTATCTGATAACCGATTTAGCCGAGCTTTGGTTAAAATATACTAACTTTCCTTTTGTTTTTGCTCTTTTTATCATGAAAAAAGAGTTCATGAACCTTAAGCGAGAGATTACCAGTTTTTGTTTAAACCTTTATTACGCCAGAGCCAAGGCTTTTTCAAACCTAAAAGAGGTGGTAGATCGAAGCCATCTAAAACTCCCCAAGGATTTTGTCCATCGGTATCTTACTCACTTAGAGTATGATTTTTCAGGGCTAAAACAAAGAGCCTATCTTTATTTTTGTGAGCTTTTATATAAGAAAAAATTAATACCTGCCCTTCCTGAACTTAACTTTTTTAGTTTAGGAGATAGGCTTATATAATGAAGGTAGAAAAAGATTTTGTAAAACGTAAGTTTGATCGGATAGTCAGAAGATATGATTTAGTAAACCTAATAGGAAGCTTGGGGCAGGATAGACTATGGAGGAAAAAGGTTGCTTCTCTTTTAGCCGACGCCCCTCATCCTTGGCTTGACCTTTGTTGTGGACCTTTTACGTTAACCTTAGACCTCTACCATGAAAACCGATTAGCCCCAGTTTTTGCCCTTGATTTTAGCTTTGAGATGCTTTTTTTTGGTAAAAACCGGATAAAAGATACCCTTATCTATCCTATCTGTGGAGACGCAGAAGACTTGCCGTTTAAAAACAGCTCTTTTGGGGGAATTTCTATTGCCTTTGGTTTAAGAAACCTTCCTAACAAAGAAAAAGCTTTAAAAGAGTTTTTTAGGGTTTTAAAGCCAGGAGGAAGGCTGGTCATCCTTGAGTTTTCTTGGCCTAAAAATTTTTTTATTCAAAAGTTTTATAATTTTTACTTAAGTTATTATATGCCCTTTTTAGGTGGGGCTTTAACCGGAGACAAAGAGGCCTATAAATATTTAGCAAGTTCTATAAAATCTTTCCCTTCTCCTCAAAAGGTAAAAACCCTGCTTTTAAAAGCAGGGTTTTCAGAAGTAAATTTTATCCCTCTAACCTTTGGGATCGTAACGTTATATCAGGCGATAAAATAAAACCTTAATCTTTAGCCTTATGTAATCCTACCGCCTCTTTTAGAGTTTCACTTTCTTTTAGGACTTGAGCGGCTATCAATCCGGTATTTTCTTGAGCTTTATAGAGATTTTTTATTCTTTCTGTTATTTCGTTTAAATCCTTAGAGATGGTTTCTGTGTTAAACGAGATAGCCTCGCTTGAGTTAGCAATAAAGTCTATTTTTTCTTTTAGTTCTTGCGTTTTTTCAAAGATTTCTTTTAACATCCTTTCGGTTTGATTAGCTTTTTGTGTGCCCTGGACTAATTTTTCTACCGAACCCCTCATCACCTCTTCTACAGAGATTACCTTGTTTTGTATTTCTTTTATAACTTCTGCGATTTTTTCTGTAGCCTTGGTAGTATTATCCGCTAATTTTCTTACCTCTTCAGCTACCACAGCAAATCCTTTTCCATGTTCTCCTGCTCGAGCAGCTTCTATAGTAGCATTAAGGGCTAACAGGTTGGTTTGTTCGGCAATATCTTTTATCAACATAACTATCGAACCTATCTGGTCTGAACTATTTCTTAATTCGTTAATCACTAAACCTAATCTGTCAAACGTTTCTTTTAGACTTTCTACGTCTTTGGATAGTTGTGAAGAAAGTAGCATACCCTCTTTTGAACTTTCTGAGGTTTCACTGCTAAAGTCTCTTATTTGAGATAGGTTTTGAACGATGTTGGCTAAAGACTCTGTGATTTGATTAGCAGATATGGTCATCTGAGTAGATCTTTCGGTAAGAAACTTTAAATTTTCGATAAGTTCGGTTGAAACCTTGGAAATATTTGTCGAATATTTAAAAAGGTTCTCTGAAATATCCTTAGCCTGAGAAAAAAACTTTCTTCTCTTAAGAATAATTTCATGTAGAAGCTGAGAAGCTACCCCAAGTTCGTCTTTACTGTAAACGGTTATGTCAACGGTAAAATCTCCTTTGTGTAGGGTAGCCAATACCTGTTTTAGTTCGTTAGCACTTTTTACTAATTTATCTATAATTTTCCATCCCCAAAATACCTCTACTAAAACAGCGGTTAATGAGAAAAGAGATAAAAAAATAACTCTATAGTCTAAAAAATCTTTAAGTCTATCTTCTTTTATAACCGATTTTACTTCCCAAGATAAATATAAGAAACCAGCGTTAACCAAAAATAGCACCACAACGCTAAAGATTAGTAAACCCCAGAGTTTATTTTTTATTTTCTCCTGTTTTTCCATCTCTTTCACCCCCTTCTTTAGTTTAAAAAAACTTTTCATAGTGTCCCTTTTATTGTGTAAAAATTTTTCCGGGAAAGGCATGGTAGTTCCCAAATTCAATTTCATTAAACCCTCTTAACTTCCTTAAGTTTAACCTCTCATTCAGTTCTTTCAAGATTAAATATAACAACCTCTCAACAGAGCCTTCATCCGGAAATACTTCTATTACCTTTATCCTCCTTTTTATCTCTTTCGCTAACCCCCTTCCCTTCAGACCCAAATATCCAAAATCCAAGTATCTCTCTTCTCCCATCAGGCTTTATCCCTAAAGCTAAATATACTGGCTCCTTTGCTACCTCATTTCGACGAATAGACAATTAAGTTCTTTAACTTCATCTTCAGTCACCTTTATTAACCGGGAAATGCTTTGAGGTGAATAGTATGCGCCATAAATACTTTCCAAAAACTGAGAAATTTTTCTTGTGCTTACTCCCACTGCATAAAGGGTAATAACAGTAGATGTAAGGTCTAATTCAGCCCTCCTTCTTTCAGAAAGTATAGCAGGACGAAAACCACCATTCCTGACCCGGGGCACTTTTAAATCTTGGACCTTCCCATACTTTGTAAGTAAATCTCTTGTATAAAAACCATTTGCATAGTCTTCTTGCTCTTCTAAATAAATCCTTCTTTCTTTAAGCATAAGGTTTTCTAAAAGGTTTTTAATAAGATTGTTGACTTCTTGCTGAAAAAAAGTTTAGAATTTCTTCTATAGGTTGTTTTGTTAAAGTTTTAGTTTTTTCTTTCACGGTAGCTTCCCCTCCTTTCTGGTAGTTTTGGTTATTAAGCATTGGGGAAGCTACCATACCCTTCCCTTTCCTTCAAGGCTTTACACAATTAATGAGACACTACCAAACTTTTTAGTATAGCTTAAACATTAAAACATCTCTTCAAAGTTTAAAAACGGAGGGATGTCTGCCATGGCGTTGACTACTAAGTCTACCAATCCGCAATGGGTTATTCGATATTTCTCAAAAAGTTGATAAGTATGTTCCATCTCTCTGATGGTTCCTTTACAGTTAGAACAGGTAGCCACTACCAGTTTGATTTTGTCTTCTGTAAGAACATCTTTAAAGGTTTCTATTATCTGACAAAGTTTTACTTTAAGGCCTACTTTTTTTCGAAAAACTGGAAAGTTTAAACTTCCCATGATAGCAAACCCACTCCCTCCTCCGCAACAATAATTTTTAACCCCGGTTGGATTCATTTCCTTAAACCTTCCTTGAGGGACTACTTTTTTTAAGACTTCTCTTTGAGGTTTTACAATACCCATAAGTCTTACGATGTTACAAGAGTCATGTAAAGTAAAATAAAAATCGTTTCTTGAGGGGTCAAGCTTAAGTTTTCCGCTTTTTACTATTTCCCAAACCAAAGGAATGCAACTTTCTTTTTTTATCTCAGCTAAAGGAGAACTTGCAGGAAGCAACCTATCTAAAATTACACAAAAAACCTTATGCGCATGCCCACATTCTCCGACTAAAATTTTTTTAACCCCTAAGGAATGAGCTATTTTTAGATGATTGACTGCAATCCTTGCCAGTTCTATGTCATCATACCAAGCCCCATAGTTAACCCCATCATAGCCTAAGGGTTCACTACTTATGGTGTAGTCAATGCCTGCAGCATCAAACAAGATAAAGAATGCTTCCATATGGTCTGGCCAAGAGATGTACTCCCCTGCGTTATGAATAAAAAGATATTCTGCCCCCTTTTTATCTACAGGGATTTTTATTTTTTTCCCCGTTTTTTCTGCTATCTCTTCTTCTAAGAAGGTTATGGTATCTTTTATGCCTTGAGGGTTCATTCCGGTAGATGACCCAGCTTTTAGATGAAGTCTTGTCCCTTTTTGATAAACCTCAGGAGGAGCCCACCCTAACTCTTGACTAAAAAGTTTTCTTAATTCTCTGGCAATAAGCCCGTTGTCTACCCCTATAGGACAGTAGACAACACACCTTCTACAAAGGGTACACCGATACGCTAATTCAAAAAGCCTTCTTATAAGGTCATAACTAACCTCAATTTCTTCTCCAAACCAGGAATTTAATTTTCCAGTAAAAGTAAAATGTTTTTCATAAATCCTTCGTAAGACTTCAGCCCTAAAGTTAGGCCTGTATATTTCTTTTCTTCCGCTGGCTAAGTATAGATGACAGGCATCCGCACAGGTATTACATTTTACGCAATTTTCTAAAGATAGCTTGAGAGGTCTGATAAACGTCCAGTTAGACTTAGGGTTTAATAATTTAGAAAGGCCGTTTAAAAACCTTTTTACCACCTCAGCCTTTTCTTCCTCAGAAACAGGGTCTGGTTGAGGGAACATGGTATAGCCGTCTAAACTTAAATTATAGGTTTGATACCAACTTTCTGGGGTTTGGTCTTTGATCTCTTCTATACCAGGAATTTTTAGCGCTTCCTCTTCTTCTATCTTAACCAAAGGCTGTTTGCCAGGTTGGGCTAACGCTTTAAAACAAACCTCACATCCCTTAATCTCTTCTTCTAATTCATTTTTTATAAATTCTAATTCATTTTTTATAAAATTGCAAAGGCTCATCTCCTACTCCTCCTTTTATAGGTTTAATTTTGTGCGTTTTCAACCCAGTTTTTTTCAGGTTTTATGTGAGAAGCAGCCCATCCTACTTGATAATTCAACTGTTTTTGTATAAGCCTTTCTATTTTTGACCCTTTGGTCTGAGGTGCGTCATCCCATAGTATTTTGTGGTAAGTTAGATATTTAGCCGGTCCATGAAAAAACTTAGAAAAGGGAAGATATAATATAAATATATTAAATATAAGAAAATGCCAAAATATCCAACCTTTAACGTTAACCTCCTCTGGGTTAAAAGTAACGATCGCTTTAAAGTAAGAAAGGGCTACTTTTAGCCCTCCATCGGTAAATACCATTAAAAACCCTGTAAGGAAAAGAGCCAATAAAAGAAGTAGATTAATCCGGTCGATCGGGCTGGTATAAAGCTTAAGAGAGGGGTTAAAAAGCCTTTTAAAAAACAATCCCAAAACCCCTATGCTTCCTATCCCATACCCTAAAAAACCAACAAGCTTAATAAACCCTAAAGGTAAGGTAAACTTTGTGTTAATTAGGAGTAAACCTATGAATAAAAACATTAGCCATAAACCCCAATGAAGCCCCAGAGACCATAACCATAGCCCATAACGGTTATAAACTTTAACCCTTTCTAAAAAAAAGATTTCCTTTAAAGGCTCGAGCCACTCTCCTAAAAGGTCTTTTTCAAGCCTTTTTTCATACCAACCTAACTCTTCCATATAAGAACCACCATATTTTTTCTTTTCTCCAGGTTCATGAGGCACAGGATAAACCTCCCACCTTATGTTGATAGGTAGCCGGTAAAAACGATAAAACCTATAGATAATCCCTAAAATCCCTAAAAAAAAGGCGATGTAAGTAAACAACATAAGCCCCATATTTATACCTCCTTAGCATATATTTTTCTTTTTTTTATTTACTTTATAAGTATAAATATAAAAACCATATGTAAAAATTGTCAATCTTTTAAATTGGGGCTTACAAATTAAATCTGTTGTCTTCTACATTTAGGGCAAAGATTAAGATAGGATGGTATGTTTTTAGGAGGTTTACCTAATAGTCTTTCTAACAAAAGTTCCGGTTTAGGCATAGGCTCTCCGCAGTTTTCGCACTTTACCAGTTTGATTTCTGTAATTTCCATGTATTCATTTTTGGATATAGCCGTGCCTATCAGCCTGGGGATAAACTGCATAGCCCCAAAAGGACAGGCGTCAGCACAGTCCTTGCATGCAGTACATTTACACTTATTTATTATAAAAAGACTACCTTCAATCCTTATGGCATCAGAAGGGCATACATAAATACATAGTCTACAGCCTACGCATCTTTCCCCTCTATGGGTAGGATAACCGCGATAGGTAGTCCTTACTTCCTTAAGGCTTTTACCTTTAAACTCGATGGTTAAAGGTTTTTTAAACAGGTTTTTTAAAAGCCAGCCTGCAAGTTTTAGCATCTTCCTTGTCCTTTTACCAGGTTTTTAGTATCCAAGTTATTACTAAAAGTCCAGTGGCTAAAGGTATTAGATGTTTTAAATAAAGGGATGAAAATTGAGAAAGTCTTAGCCTGGCAGTTAGGTTTTCTACAAAACCAAACGCAAAGGTTAGAGAAAAAGCCCCTAATAAAAGTAAAATCAACCCGATTTTTGGAGAGATTTTTAAAACAGGAAGATAAAAAAAGGAAAAAAGAGAACCAAAAATCGCAAGTTCAAGTAGATAGTTAAGCTTAAAAAAAGCAAGGGCTAAGCCAGAGGCTTCGGTTAAAGGTCCTTCTAAAATTTCTGCTTCAGCATCTGGTATAGAAAAGGGATTCAATTTAAGTTTGGCAAGAACGGCAAATACAAAAAAGGGAAGGGTTAAAAGCTTTATTACTATGTCTAAGGGAGACCAAGCTTCTGCAATGGTTTTTATACAAAAACTATAAGGGGGGTCTCCAAGGAGGCTTAGAGTGGTGATAACCATGATAAAAAGGGCGTTGTAGTAAAAAAACATCTGTCCTGCTCTGGCTGCACCTACCATTCCGTAAGGAGACTTGGTAGAGTATCCAAAGATTATTTGGGCAAGAAGTGGGATTTCGGTTAGGTAAAAAACTAAGATAAGGTCAAAAGAAAAGGCTGTTTTTTCTTGATAAAAGGGATAAGGCATAAGAAGAAAACAGAAGATAAGGGTTATGGTAGGAATAAAAGGAATAAGAAGATACACAGAAGGAGCTACACCATAAGGTTTGGTGATGGTTTTAACCATAAGTTTGTTTAGGTCATAAAAAGGCTGGGTTATAGGAGGTCCTATTCTTAGCTGCATCTTAGCTTTAAGCTTTCTTTTTACACCCTCTAAAAGACCACCTAAAATAAAACCAAAAAATAGCCCTGGGTATAAAAACAGCTCTTTTAAAAACTCCATAGTTCTTCCTCTTCAGATAAAAATTGTGCCGCCCTTAAGATGCCTTCTAAAATCATGTTGGGGTGAGCAGAGCATCCTCCTACATACACATGCACAGGTATAAAGTTATCAACCGGTCCTAAGACATTATAACTTTTGGCAAACACCCCTCCACTAAGAGAACAAACCCCTACACTAACTACTGCTTTTGGTTTAGGCATCATATCATAAACCCTTAATAATGGGTCTCTGGATTTGCTAGTAACAGGGCCAGTAACCAACAAGATGTCTGCATGTTTAGGACTGCCTACCAGTTTTATCCCAAATCTTTCGGCGTCATACTTAGAGGAAAAAAGAGCTAAAATTTCTATATCGCACCCATTACAAGACCCGGTGTTTACATGAAAAACCCAAAGGGACCTTTTTTGAGAATACCTAAAAAACTGCTTGATAGGGTCTAAAAGCATTTATTACCACCCCTTAAAAAAACTTAGCATAAAAAAACTTAAAACTATCGTTAGGCTCAAAAACATAATTAAACCTGATTCAAGTTTAGGAAGAGGACTTTTAACCTTTTCTTCCTCTTCAGCCCCTAAAAACAGACTATGATAAGCCCTTATAAAATAGACCAACGTAAGACAACTTCCTAATAACATAAACCCAAAAAGTGGTTTAGAAATTTTAAGTACCTCTTGATAAAGGAAGAGCTTTCCCCAAAAACCTGGAAGGATAGGAACACCTATCAAGGTTAGAGCAAACACTAAAAAAGAGAAAGCTAAACCAGGATAATACTTAGCCAGTCCTTTTATCCTTCCTAAAAACAAGGGATGGTTGTTTTTTTCTATCTGGTAAACTATAAAGAACAAACCTAACTTAGCGATAACATGGTTAATCCACAATATTATAGCTCCATAAAGGCTTGCAGGAGAAAAAAGGCTTAACCCTATTAAAAGATATCCAGTATCATCGATCGTAGCATAGGCTAAAAGCTTCTTTAAGTTTCTTTCACAAAGGGCAAGCCCTGCTCCAAAAAGTAGGGTTAATATTCCTATAAGGAGTAAAAGCTCCTTTAACATAAGGAAAAACTGAGGAAAAAGGGAAGCTTCTTCTATTACCCGCCATAAAAGCACAAAGTCTATCAGCTCAAAAGAGCAGATAAAAAATCCAGCGGTTATAGCATCTATAGTTTTTACCACTATCGGAAGCCAAAGAAAAACAGGAAAAACCGCAAGTTTTAAAAGAAAGGCTATACAAAGTAAAGCCAACCCTTGAGGGGTATGAGCAAAGACCGTTTTCCCTAAGATAAGTAAAACCAAATAGATCCCTTCAACTAAACTTAAAACTTTAAAGGCGGTTTTATACTCTAAGAGATAAACCAAGGCTAATATGGCTACTACACTAAGTCCGTCAAACCAGATGGCATAAGGGGTTTCATACCAAAGTAAATATAGATTAGAAAAAGCTAATAACAGAACGCAAGCAAGGATAGCACCTTTTCTTTTAAAGTCTCGTAAATAAAAAATTCCACAAGAAAAGGTAATAATTAAGTAAATAAGGCTTAAAAAGGGGGTTAATGCCTTTATCATACTCTACCCCAAAACTTTTCTACCTTGTTTATGGTTTCATAAACTTTGGTTATTAACCTTTCTATCCAATTAAAAAATTTTACGATATATTGGTCTGGGTCTGCTTTTTGATAAAAAGATGCCAAACGAGTTTCTATGTCAGCCACAAAATCATCAGCGGTAGGGTTAAAGACCTTTTCATCTTCCCCACCTTTAAAAACCTCTGTTTCTTTTACGATACCTTGAGGTTTAATCCAGGCTAAATAAACCAACCCACCTAATCCTAAAGAAAAGAAAACTAGAAGTCCTATTAGAGGCGTAGGAAGCTGATACCAACTAAAGCCGACATGGGTAAGACTAAGTAAGGATAATACAGGATTTATAAGAAAGTCTATAGCTATTTGAGGAAAAATTCCAAAAATTACACAGGGGATCCCTAAAAGAGCTCCGCCTGTTATCATGAGTTTAAAAGGTTTTTCGTTAAGGGTTGAGACTTCCGTTTTAGGATTTCCTAAAAACGCGGTATCAAGGACCTTGATAAACGAAAGGGTGGTTAAGGTGCTTATGATAAGCCCTAAGGCTGCAGCCAAAGGATGGTTGGCTTCTATCGCAGCCTGGTAAAACATCCATTTACTTACAAAACCGTTAAACCCAGGTATTCCGGAAATAGAAGCAGCACCTATCAGATAAAGAAAGGTGGTTTTAGGAAGTTTAGAGGCAAGCCCTCCCATTTTAGAGAGGTCTCTGGTATGGGTTGCTTGTTGTAGAACCCCTGCTACCAAAAAGAGTAGCCCTTTAAAAAGGGCATGGTTTAGGGTATGAAAAAGGGAGGCCGCTAATCCAAGAGAGGTCCCAAGACCTATCCCTGAAACCATATATCCTATCTGACTTACCGTATGATAGGCTAAAAGCTTCTTAACGTCTGCTTGTTTAAGGGCAAAAAGAACCCCTATAAGAGAAGAAAACATCCCTAAATAAATCAAGAGATTTTGCCAAAAGTAGGTAAAGCCTCCAAACAGAAAGTAAAACTTAAACAAAAGATATACCCCACATTTAACCAGACAGGCTGCGTGTAAAAGGGCACTTACAGGGGTTGGGGCGTTCATCGCATAAGGTATCCAAGTATAAAGAGGCCATTGAACAGATTTAGCTAAAACCGCAACCAAAAGTCCAGCTAAAATTAAGTCTTGGTAAACTTTGGGGTCTGGAGAAAGATAAAACAAGAGAAGCCCTAACAAAAAGCCATATCCAGCTATATGGGTTATTAAAAAGGCTTTTTTGGCAGAAAAGCTTGAAAGTTCAGACCGATACCAAAAGGCTATCAACTGATAGGAACATACTCCGGTAAGTTCAAAAAATATGTAAGACCAGAAGAGGTTTTCGCTTAAGACCAGTCCTAAGTAAGACCCTATGAAAAGCTGAATAAACGTGTAAAACCTACCAAACCCTTCCTTTTCATGGGTCATGTATTTGATAGCATAAAGATTAATCCCCACGCTTACATAGGCACCAAACAGAGCAAAGAAAAGGTTTAACCCATTAGCCTTAAAAACCAAATCAAGGTTAATGAAGTTTTTTGCCCAAGGAAAAAGAGAAAACCTCCAAAAACTTTCCCCAAACTGGATAAACTCAAAAAAGACCAAAGTCAAAAAAATCAAGGAACCAACCGAGGTGATAAAGGCTATACTTCCGTGAAACCTTGCGCTGTTTATTCTATAAAATAAACCAGAAATTAAGGCCCCAAAAAATAAAACTAAAACACTAAAAGCAAGAAACATTTTATTTCTCCTCTACAGTGATGGCTTTAGTTCTACAAACCTTGGCACAAGAAGGGTTAAACCCTTTATCTTTACATAGGTCGCATTTTTGTGCGATGATAGGATTGTATTTGTTAAAAGAAGGAACCATTTCTATAGCCCCTGAAGGACAAAGGTAATAACAGATTTTACAACCTACACATAAAGAAGGGTCTATAATATAGGCGTCTCCTTCCTTGGTTATAGCCCCCACAGAGCATACCTTAGCACAGATGCCACATTGATTACAAGCAGAGATTTTTATTTTTTCTCCCTTTTTAAAAACAAAAATCCTCGGGGCGGTTGAACCGTGCACTTTCATACAAATTTTTTCGCAAGCAGTACAACCTTTACAAAGGGAAGGGTCTATTTTTAGTCTTAACATCCTAAAGGACCTCTATCTTTGCATACACGAAAAACATGGGTCAATGCTACCTGAAATAAGGGTTACGTCTGCTACATCTTGGTTTAGTAAAATCTTGTTTAGGGCATAAATGTTCACAAAACTCGGAGCCCTTATTTTTACCCGATAAGGGATGTCAGACCCATCGGTTACACAGTAATAGATAAGACCTCCTCTTGGGGCTTCCCATCTACTTATTCCTATCCCTTTAGGAATAGAGGTAAACTTTTTGGTTAAAATAGGTCCTTTGGGAAGGTCTTTCAAAATTTGGTTTATCATCTTAAAACTCTCTACCATTTCAAGCAGTCTCACCTTAACCCTGCTTAACACATCCCCGTCTTTTTCTAACACCTTTTGAAACTCAAGAAATTCATAGGCTGCACCAGGCATAGGGGCATCTTTTCTTAGGTCAAGGGGTACTCCTGATGCCCTGGCCACAGGCCCTACTACCGAAAACTCTACGGCATCCTGATAGGTTAAAACCCCTATTCCTTTGGTGCGACCAACGATGGTTGGATTGGTAAGCACCGCCTCTATAAGGTTGAACACTTCTGGTTCAAGATTTTCGATCAGTTTTTTAACCGCCTCTATTTCATCTTCTGTTAGGTCTTTTCTCACCCCACCTATGGTGTTAAAGGCATAATTTCCTCTATGTCCGGTTATTCCTTCCATAAGGTCTTTTACGGTTTCTCTTGCGTTCATACATCTCACAAAAAGAGTTTTAAATCCCATGATTTCACAAGCAATAGCGGTGTTTAAAAGATGAGAATGGATCCTTTCAAGCTCCCCTACCAAGGTTCTTAAATATCTTGCCCTCAGGGGGACTTCAATCCCGGCTATTTGCTCTAATGCCTGAACAAAACAAGTAGGATGGGAATGTGAACAAATCCCACAAACCCGTTCTACTATAATAATTCCTTGATAAAAATCTTTATTGGCTAAAAGAAATTCTATAGCACGATGGACATATCCTATCTGAAGGCTTACGCTTTTTACTATATTACCTTCTGTCTCTAACTTGAGCTGTATAGGCTCTTCTAAGGCTATATGAATAGGTCCGATGGGAAGGACAAACCTTGATTGATTAGCCATGTTTTTTCTTAAGAACTTTTTGTTTTTCTACTTCTAATAAAGGAAATTTTTTCATCCCCGAGGCTAAGAGAAGTTTTTTCTCTTCCTCGGGGTAATCAGTAAATTCTATACCATAAAGCTCCATCACTTCACGTTCTGACCATTCAACCGCAGGATACACTTCTTTTATGCTCTCTAAAACCTCAGAAAACCCAGCCTCGTAAGTTATGTCTTCAATCTTGCCGTTTAGGTCAAAAAGATGTTTTACTATTATCCTTTCTCCGGTTTCAGGGTTTAGATAAGCTACGGTAGTAATATAGCGAGCACCTAAGTCCTTCATTTCCTTAGCTTTTTCTAAAAGATTGAGCCTCATACATTACTCTTCTTGGTTTTGTTTTGTTTCGGTTTTTTCTTCTCCGAAGCATTCGGCGAGTTTAATTAGTTTTTCGTATTCTTCGTTTACTCTTTGTTGGATGTAGGTTATTTGTTCTGGGGTAAGGTGTCTAAACCTTCTTTGGAGTTTAAGGTATTCTTCTACGGGTTTAGGTTTGTCTATTTTGCGGTTGATGATGTATTTTCCGTCTATTACTTCGTAGAGAGGGAAGACCCTTGTTTCTACCGCAAGTTTAGCTGCAAGTAGGCTGTCTTCGCTTTTACATCCCCAACCGGTGGGGCAGGTTGCGAACACATGGATAAAGGCAGGACCGTTTATCAGGGCAGCTTTTTTAACCTTATTCATCAGGTCAAGAGGGAAGGCTGGGTTAGCGGTAGCGGCATAAGGTATGTTATGGGCTACCACGATGCCCATTAGATTTTTTTTCCAGGTGGTTTGGCCTTTGATGACTTTACCGGCAGGGCTTGTGGTGGTGTGGGCTCCGAAGGGGGTTGCTCCAGACCTTTGGACCCCTGTGTTCATGTAGGCTTCGTTATCAAGGCAGATGTAGACAAAGTCATGGCCTCTTTCAAGGGCACCAGAGAGCCACTGGAGACCTATGTCAAAGGTAGCTCCGTCTCCGGCAAAGACGACGATGTTTATTTTTTCTTTGGACTTAATTTTACCTTTTCTTTTAAGGGCTTTGATGGCGGCTTCTATGCCTGAGGCGACGGTAGCGGAGTTTTCGAAGGCAACATGTATCCAGGGGACTTCCCAGGAGGTATAAGGGAATGGACTTGAGATGATTTCCATGCAGCCGGTTGAGGTGACGGCGATGGTGTTTGGGCCTAAGACTTTAAGGGCGAGTCTTAGTGGGAGTACGGTGCCGCAACCTTGGCAGGCTCTATGGCCTTGAGCAAAGCCTTCATACTGAGGTAAGTTTTTCATGGTAAAGGGTTTAAAGTTTTTAAGTTCTGGTCTCATAGGCTTACTCCTTTACACCGTATATTTCATAGGGTGTAGATGGTTTTTTAGCAAGGGTTTCAAAGGTTTTTTCGAAGATTTCGACGAAGTCTTCTTTGGTAACGTCTCTGCCGCTTAGGCCTGCGATGAGGTTAAGGACCCGAGGTCTTTTGTTAGACTGGTAGAGGGCAGACCTTACTTCTATACCGACAGGGCCACCGGTAGCAGCATGGCTAACGGCTCGGTCAACCACGCAAAGGGCTTTGACTTTACCGATAGCCTTGATGAAGTCTTTCATTGGGAAGGGTCTCCAGAGTCTTATTCTTACCACACCTACTTTTTTACCTTTAGTTCTGAGGAGGTCGACGGCATTCATGGCGTTTTCAGCAAGGCTTCCCATGATGACAAGGCCTACTTCGGCATCTTCCATTTGATAGGTTTCAACAGGAAGATATTTTCTGCCGGAGAGTTTTTCGAAGTCTTTCCAGGCTTGGACGATGGTTTTGTAGCTGGCTTTAAGGGCTTCGTCTTGGGCCTTTTTGGCTTCGGTATAGATTTCAGGGACTCCGATGGCACCGATGGTGATAGGTTTTTTGGGGTCGAGTTTGTATTTCATTTTAAGTGGAGGGAGGAATTTATCGAGTAGAGTTTGGTCTAAGAATTCGATAGGTTCTACCACATGGGATAGGATGAAGCCGTCGATGTTTACAGCAACAGGAAGTAAGGTTTTTTCAGCGACTTTGTAGGCATGGTAGATGAGGTCAACGGCTTCTTGGCCGTTTTCAGCGAAAGTATGTATCCAGCCGGCATCTCTCATGGACATGACATCGGAGTGGTCGTTCCAGATGCTGATAGGGGCAGAGACAGAGCGGTTGACAAGAGCCATAACGATAGGCAGGCGTAGAGCAGGAGCGATGTAGAGGTTTTCGTACATGAGAAGGAGGCCTTGTGAGGAGGTAGAGGTAAAGGTTCTAGCCCCTGTTGCAGCAGCACCGATGCAGGCACTCATGGCAGCATGTTCAGACTCAACAGGTATGTATTCGGCATCAAGCTCGCCGTTGTTAACAAGTTCTGCGAGGTGTTCGACGATATGGGTTTGAGGGGTAATAGGGTAGGCTGAAATGACGTCAACATTACACTGGGCTACAGCCTCAGCCACGGCAACGGAGACTTCTTTAGCGATTTTTTTAGCCATGTTATTCCTCCTCTAAGACCATGGTAATGGCTTTTTTAGGGCAGTGTGCGGCACAGATACCGCAGCCTTTACAGTAGAAAAGGTTAGAGATGAAGAAGCCTTCTTGGTCTGGTTGGTAGCAGATGTCAGGGCATAGGATATAGCACATACCGCATTTGATGCATTTATCTTTATCGAGGACGGGTTTGAAGGCTCTCCAGTCACCGGTTTTAAACTTTTTGGAGTTACCAGGCTCAAGGATATACATACCTGGTGCGAGTTGTTTCCAGCTTACGAGGCCTTGTTCTTTAGGCATGGCTTAACTCCTTATTAGTAGATTTTGGTTTCATCGATAGCCCTTTTGAGGGCATTGATGTTTTTTTCGGCAAGGCGTCCGAAGCGAGCATTTAGGGCTTCTTCGATGGCTGATAGGGAGATGAGGCTTGTGGCTTTAAGGAAGGCACCGAGCATGGTGGTGTTGGTGATAGGGAGTCCGAGTTCTTCGATGGCGATTTTGGTGGCATCAACGGCAGCGATTTTACCTGGGAAGTTGTTAAGGAGTTTACGTAATTCGGGTTCAGGGAGATGGGAGTTAAGGATAGCGATACCAGAGGATTTAAGGCCTTGGGTGATGTTAACGATTTTGGGTAGAGTGGGGTCAAGAACGAGGATGACGTCAGGTTCATAGATTTTTTCTCTTGAGCGGATAGGTTTTTTGTCGATTCTTGCGAAGGCTTGGACCGGAGCCCCTCTTCTTTCAGGTCCGAAGCTTGGGAAGGCTTGAGCATAATCACCCTGGGAGATAGCAGCCACAGCGATAAGCTCGGCAGAGGTAACCGCCCCCTGCCCACCTCTTCCATGTAGTCTAATCTCAATCATATCCCACCTCTTATTGTGGTTTATTGTTGTTCACTTTAGATAAAAACCTTTCTAATTTGAAGTCCTTAGCTATCATCTCTTTAGCCCTTAAAGCTTTGCCTTTTTCTTTAAGAATGGCTTTACCTACTAAACCTTGTATTTTTTCAACCGAGGAAAAGGTATCAAGAGAAGTAACCACCACAGGCACCCCTTTGGTCTTAGCTATGTTAACCACCATCTCACTTGGGTATAATCCTCCTGTCAAAAGTAAACACTTAGTAGAGGTCTCTAAGGCTAAAATCTGAATGTCTGTCCTGTTTACACCGGTTATCACCACCTTGTTAGGTATCCTCAAAAAATACCTCATCGCATTCTCAGGGTCCATCGCACCGATCGTTATGTTCTCTACAAACTCATCAAGCTTATCCTCACAACACACTATCCCTCCGTTAACCACCTCAAGCAACGTCCTAACCGTTACTGCCTCAAGCAACTTATCCCGCTTAAATACCCCTAAAACCTCTACCCCTTTCCCTTCTAAATAAGACACCACCTTCTCCTTTACATAAGGATACTCCTCAACAGGGACCTTGTTTATCACCGCACCCGCAAAACTTGCACCCAAAAGCTCCCTTATCCCAAGGATATCGTCTACCGAGGTCTCCCCATCCCAAAGCTGAACTATTACTCCCTTGGCATCTAACTCTTTTATCAAATGAAAACAATCTATCCCCAGGCTGTAGCCTTCAAAAATGTTGTCTCCTCCTACGACAAAAAGATAATCTTTAAGTTCAGCTTGTTTTTTTATCACCTCTTTTATCTGTTGGTCTAAACTTACACCTTCTCCTTCAAAAAGTTTATACTGGATATCATAAGTAAACACAAACGGGCAGGACCACTCAACCGGGTCTTCACTTTCTAAGACCTGATGGATAAACATGGCTTCTTCGTCAAGGATCTTATCTCCTACCTTTATCGGAACTTTACCTATTAGCTTCATGTACCCAACCTTATTACCTTTTTCTTTAAGGTTTAAAGCCAGTCCTAAAGCTAAAACGTTTCTTCCGGTAAAAGGTCTGTTTGACACTAAAAATATAGCCTTCATATCTATACCTCCTGTTTTTTTCAGAGATTTAACCTAATGTTTATAACTATTACCCTATAATTATTCTTGCGTCTAAAGCTACACCTCCTACTTCTTTTACCAAGTAAGGGTTGATGTCTATTTCTTTAATGATAGGGAAATCTTGGACCAACTGAGATAATCGAAGTATTTTGTCTACTATGGCGTCTTTGTCGCAAGGCTTTTCTCCTCTTACCCCTTCTAATAGTTTTTTGCCTTTTATTTCTGTTAACATTTCGTAGGCTTCTTTTTTGCTTACCGGTGCAAGTCTAAAACTTACATCTTTTAAGACCTCTACATAGATTCCACCTAAACCAAACATTAGCATATGTCCAAAGGTATTATCATAAGTTACCCCTAAGATTACTTCTTTTCCGCCGCTTACCATTTCATAGATGTTTACCCCTTTAATATAAGCCCCAGGTATAGCTCTTTTAACGTTTATCGTCATCTCAAAAAAGGCTTCTTTTACTTCTTTTTCATCTTTAAGACCTATTTTTACGCCTCCAACATCAGTTTTATGGACGATATGAGGGGAACTAATTTTCATAACTACAGGGTAGCCGATTTGTTCTGCAATTTTAACCGCTTCATCAGGGGTTCTGGCAAGACCTCTTTTAGGAAACTCAATCCCATAGAAACTTAATATCTTCATGGCGTTTTCTTCTCCTATAACGTTTACTCCGGCATCTCTAAGAGTTTCAAGGATAAGATTTATTTCTTTTTTAACCTCTTCAGGGATAGGGAATCTTACATATTCCTCTTCTTCTCTGTTTTTATATTTTACGTAGCTTACTAACTTACTATAAGCACTTACAGCTATTAATGGGTCTTCATAGCAGGCTATATTGTTTTGTTTTAAGTAAAGGGTTGCTTGTTTGACCTTAGGCCCTCCGATAAAACAGCCTATAAAAGGTTTTGCTGTCTCTTGACTTTTTTCAACCACTATTTTGGCAATGTTTTCTACATCTGTCATGGCTTGAGGAGTAAGGATTACACAAACTCCATCTACGTTTGGGTCAATTATCGCCCTTTCTAAAACCACCAAATATCTTTCTGAAGTAGCATCTCCTATTACATCTACAGGGTTGTAAAGGGCAGCCGTAGAGGGTAGCCTTTCTGCTAAGTATTCGATAGATTCCTTAGACATAGGATAGAGCTTAAGCCCGGTTTTTTCTGCGGTATCTGCCGCTATAATTCCAGGACCACCTGCGTTGGTAACAATAAGTAATTTTTCTCCTGCAGGAAGTTTTCCACTTTTAAAAATCTCAGCAACTTCAAAAAGTTCTTTTATCCCCTCAACTCGTATCACTCCAGCTTTTCTGAAGGCTTCACTGAAAGCCCTATCTGAACCGGCTAAAGCCCCTGTATGTGAAGAAGCCGCTCTAGCACCAGCCTCAGTAGCACCAGATTTTATGATGATAACCGGTTTTTTCTTGGCTACCTTTTGGGCAACTTCTATAAAACGTTTGCCATCTTTGATATCTTCTATGTAACCAAGGATGATATCTGTGTCTTCATCTTCCCCAAAATAGTCTAAAAAATCTGTTTCGTTTAAGTCAGCCTTGTTCCCAAAACTTACGAACTTTCCAAAACCAAAACCACTTCCTATTGCCCAATCTATCAAAGCTACCCCTAAAGCCCCAGATTGAGAAAAAAAGGAAACCCTACCTTTAGGTGGAAGCTCTGGGGCAAAAGTAGCGTTCATCCCTATTTCAGTGTTTATTACCCCCAAGCAGTTGGGACCTACCATCCTAATCCCATACTTTTTAATCGTTTCTATAATTTCTCTTTCAAGCCTTGCCCCCTCTTCACCGGTTTCTTTAAACCCTGCAGTAATCACCACCACCCCTTTCACTCCAGCCTCTCCGCAATCTTTTAACACAGAAGGGACTACTTTAGCCGGAACCACGATTATGGCTAAGTCTATCTTTTCCTTTACAGACGATACCGAAGAATAACACTTAAGCCCAAGTATTTCTTTCCTTTTAGGATTTATAGGAAAAATTTTGCCAGTATATCCTTGGGTTAAAAGGTTTTTTAGGATGACATGCCCTATCTTTTTTTCCTCCTCAGAAGCACCTACTACCGCTATGCTTGTAGGCTTAAAAATGAAATCCAACATCTTTTACCCTCATAAAGTTATTTTTTTCACATTATCTTGTCTCTTTTTGCCCTTAAAATATCTCAGCTGTTTGCAAAAGTCAAGCGGAAAAATTTGTTAAAAATTAGGATTAAAAATTTTAAGCTTTTAAAATTGTGTTATTTCTTCATTTTTTATTAAAATTTTCAAAAAATCTTAATAGTTTACTTTTTAAATACTTTTTTATATAATCTCGTTTCTTTTAAAATATATTATAATATATTGTTGACATAAAATATTTTCTTTAAAGTTTTGTTGATGTGTTCTACGGTAAAAACTTTTACTGTTTGGTTAAGTCTCTAATTTTGGGATTAAAATTTTTAGGTTGGCTTTAAAGATTTTTGCGTAAAAGTTTTAAGGTAAAAGGTATTGTCTCATTAATTGTGTAAAGCCTTGAGAAGGATAAAAGGCATGGTAGCTTCTCTAAAAACAAACAAAGATTACTGACTTTTTATTCTTTAGAAGAGATTTTAAAACTTTTTTCATAAGGAATTCAGCACGTATTTATCTTGAACAATAACAAGAAAGCTAAAAACGGCTTTATACCAGAAATTTATACCAGAAATTTACTTACAAAGTGTGGGGAAATTGAAGGCTTAAGAGAGCTTCAGGTTATAAATCAGGTCATAAAAGAGACTTTGGTTGTTTTATGAGGAAGTAAAGGCTTGAAATGGAGGAACGAATCAGGCTTTGAGAAGGTAGAGAAGGAGATTAAAAGAGGCACTATGCTTTCCGCAGTAATGATTTTTATGGTAGTTCTTATTATGACAGATTTTTTAGGGGTTTAGGTAAAGATCCTAAGAGAAAAGTCTGCAACAGAAACCTTTGAGGGAAAAGTTTCAGAATAGTTATTATAATAGTCACCTAATGCCATTTGCTGTCCTGAAACTCTTTTTAAAAGTTTCAGGACAATTTTTTATTTTTAGCAAAATAGAAATCTCAAAAAAAAAAGAAAAAAAAACAAAAAAAAGAGCTTGTGATATTTTTATCTAAAGTTTTAAAGAAATTTAATAAAATACTAAAAAAATTAGGACTTGACTTAGGTTTAAAAAGGTTTATAAGTTGCAACTAAAGAAGTAGTATTTTTAAAATTTTTAAAAGGAGGTATGGTTATGGCCTGGCAGATGGATGTAAATCCTTTAGGTAATCTTGGTTTATCAGCTTTGGTAGCATCCATCCCGATTTTTTTCCTTTTTTGGGCTTTAGCCTACAAAAGGATGAAGGGGCATTGGGCTGCTGTAGGTGCTGTCTTTATAGCTTTAATCATAGCGGTAGTAGCCTACAAAATGCCGGTTAAATTAGCGGTACTTTCTACTCTTAATGGTTTTCTTTTTGGGCTTTGGCCTGTTTCATGGATTGTAATCACCGCTATTTATCTTTATAACCTTTCGGTAGAGACAAAGCAGTTTGAAATCATTAAAAATTCGTTAGCAGCGATAAGTAACGACCGAAGGGTGCAGGCTATCCTTATAGCTTTTTGTTTTGGTGCTTTCTTAGAGGGTGCTGCTGGTTTTGGTACTCCGGTTGCTATTTCTGCAGCCATGCTTGCAGGTATTGGGTTTAATCCGATATATGCTTCTGGTATAGCTCTTTTGGCAAATACTGCTCCAGTTGCCTTTGGTGCTATAGGAATTCCGATAGTGGTTGGTGCTCAAGTGTCTGGTGTTGACCTTATGGCTTTGTCTAAGATGGTAGGAAGACAGCTTCCTTTCTTTAGTGTGCTTATTCCTTTTTATATGTCGGTAGTTATGGCAGGTTGGAAGAAAACTTTAGAAATTTGGCCGATACTTTTAATTTCTGGTGGTTCCTTTGCCATAACCCAGTTTTTAGTTTCTAACTATTTAGGGCCCTATCTTCCTGATATTTTATCTGCTATTGTAACCATTGTTTGCACCGCTATTTTTGTAAGAATTTGGCATCCTAAGGAAGTTTGGACTTTTGAACATGAAGGTGTGGTAGAGAAAGCAAAACTTCAGTATACCTTGGGTCAGGTTTTTAGGGCTTGGGCTCCTTTTATTCTTCTTTCTATTTTTGTTGCTGCCTGGGGTGTTAAATCGGTCAAGGCTGCTTTAGACCAAATTTTAGTTTTAAAATTCCCTATAGCTGGGCTTGATAAAGAGGTAATAGACCATGTGGGAAAACCTAAACCAGCCGTTTATGTATGGAACATCTTTAGTGCTGCAGGAACAGCCATTCTTTTTGCAGCCATTCTTTCTATTCCTGTAGTTGGAGCCTCAATTTCTACCGCTATCAGAGTAGCAGGTAAAACCCTTAACTCTCTTAAATGGGCTATCTTTACTATAGGAACTATTTTAGGTTTTGCTTATCTTATGAATTTTTCTGGTATGGCAATTACCTTAGGTTTGGCTTTTGCTTCTACCGGAATTTTATTCCCGCTTTTCTCTGCCTTCCTTGGTTGGTTAGGGGTTTTTATGACTGGTTCTGATACCTCTACCAGCGCACTTTTTGGAAAACTTCAAGAAGTTACGGCAAGACAGATCGGTATTGACCCAGTTCTTACGGTAGCAACCAACTCTTCAGGTGGAGTTATGGGTAAAATGATTTCTCCCCAGTCTATAGCCGTGGCAACTGCAGCCACCGGTCTCAGCGGAAAAGAAGGAGACATTTTTAGGTTTACTTTTAAACATTCTGTCATTTTAACCTTTTTGATGGGTGTGCTTGCCATGTTGCAGGCTTATGTGTTTACTTGGATGATTCCTGTATGGGAAAAAGCTGTAGAAACCGCTAAAGCTGCTTCTGCCGCTCAAGTTGCTCCCCAAGAAGGATATAACATACTTATAGCTACTTTTGTAGCTTCAATTTTATTGGTTATCATCTCAAGGGTTGTAGGTAAGGGGGCAAATTATGTTAAGTAATACATTTATTAAAGCTTGTGTTTCTTTGTTGGGAGAAGAAAACGTCTTAACCAAAGAGGCAGAACTTATCACCTATAGTTATGATGCCACCCCGGGGATCCCCCGGGAAATCCCTGGGGCGGTGCTTTTTCCTCAAACTACAGAACAGGTGCAAGGAATAGTTAAGCTTTGTAGAGAACATAAAGTGCCCATCTATCCAAGAGGGGCAGGCACTTGTCTAAGCGGAGGGCCTGTCCCTCTAAGCAAGGGAGTGGTTATTTCTTTTCAAAGGATGAATAAAATTTTAGAAATAGATACCGATAATCTTACAGCCACCGTTCAGCCTGGGGTGATAGTTGCTACCCTTAATGCTGAAGTAGCCAAGTATGGTTTGATTTATCCTCCAGACCCAGGTTCCATGGCAGTAGCTACCATCGGTGGAACAGTAGCGGAAAACGCAGGTGGTTTAAGAGGTCTTAAATATGGAGTAACCAAACATTATGTAATGGGTATGGAGGTAGTTCTTCCTACAGGAGAGGTTTTTAGGTTTGGAGGAAAAACGGTAAAAAACGTTACTGCCTATGATTTCACCGGGCTTTTTGTAGGGTCTGAAGGGACCTTAGGTATTATTACTGAGGTTATTTTAAAACTTATTCCAGCCCCTAAATATAGAAAATCTATGATTGCCTTTTTTGATACTCTTGAAGACGCAGGACAGACGGTTACAGACATCATCAGGGCTCACGTTATTCCTGCAACCTTAGAAATTATGGATAACGTTACCATAAGGACGGTAGAAAACTTTGCCAAGGTAGGATTACCAACCGATGTAGCCGCGCTTTTATTGATAGAGGTTGACGGAAACGGAAAAGATGGGGTAGAAGAAGAGGCACAGAAGGTAGTAGAGGTTATTCAAAAGAATAAAGGAAGGTATAAGGTGGCAGAAACAGACCAAGAAAGAGATAATCTATGGGCTGCAAGAAGAGCAGCCCTTCCTGCTTTAGCTCAAGTAAAACCAGCTACGGTTTTAGAAGATGCAACCGTTCCGAGGACTAAAATCGTAGACATGTTGAAGGCTGTTCAGGAAATTGCTAAAAAATACAACCTTACCATAGGTACCTTTGGACACGCAGGGGATGGAAACCTTCATCCTACTATTCTTGTTGACCCTATGGATAAAGATGAAATGGCAAGGCTTGACAAAGCGATAGATGAGATTTTTGACGTAGCCTTAAAGCTTGGAGGGACCCTTTCTGGTGAGCATGGAATCGGGGTTGCCAAGAAAAAGTATTTGAAAAACGAGCTCGGTAGCTCAGGGATAGAGGTTATGAGAAGGCTAAAAAAAGCTTTAGACCCTGATAATATTTTAAACCCCGGTAAATTAGTCCCTATGGAGGATTAAACAGTGGGTAAAAGTATCTTTGAAAATGACGAGCTTTTAAAGAGAGAACTTATAAGGTGTATGAAATGTGGTAACTGTATGGCTGTTTGTCCTGTTTATGGGGCTGAGATAAGGGAAAGTGCTGTTGCCAGAGGGAAAATCGCTTTAGGAGAGGCCTATTTAGAAGGTAAAATAAGGGACAAAGACTTGATGAACCTTATCTATAACTGTCTGGTTTGTAAGTCTTGTATGCTTGCCTGCCCTACAGGAGTCAAATACGATAAGATTATCTTAGGGTTAAGGCATAAACTTGCTAAGGACATGGGTAAGCCCTGGGTTAAAAAATTAGCTTTTTGGGCCTTAACCCATCCTTCGCTTTTTGATACAGGACTAAAGGCTTTTTCCAAAATCCAAGGTTTCTTCTTAGAGAAACGAGGACCTAAACTCAGGGCTCCCAGGGCTTTTTTAAGAACCTTTGGAAAAAGGTTTGATGAAGATTTCGTCCTTCCTGAGTTTGCCTCTAAAGCCTTTAGAGATAGTGTAAACGAGGTGTTAGACGTTCCGAAGCCTCAGGCAACTGCCCTTTTTTTTACAGGATGTTCTATAAACTATCTTTATCCTGAAATCGGAGAGGATATCCTTTTGGTGTTAAAGAAAAACGACATAAAGACCCTTATCCCTAAAGGTCAAAATTGTTGTGGTATGCCGGTTATGGTCCATGGAGACATTGAAAAGGCTAAAGGATTGGCAAAAAACAACTTAGACCTTTTTGAAAGGTTGAACCCTGATTACATCGTCACCGGGTGTGCTTCTTGCGGAAGTGCGTTAAAACATGAATATCCTTTAATTTTTGAAGGAGATTCAGAATATGAAAATAAGGCCAAAAAATGGGCAGAAAAGGTCTATGACATAACCACTTTTATTTTAAAGGTAATAAAGTTTAAAAAACCTCAGGCTGAGCTAAAGCTTAAAGTAACCTATCACGACCCATGTCATCTTAAAAAATCTATGAAGGTTTGGACAGAGCCAAGAGAAATTTTAAAATCTATTCCTGGTCTTCAGCTTATAGAGATGAAAAAGCCAGACGCCTGCTGTGGAAGCGGAGGTTCTTATCATTTAGCCTATGCCGATACAAGTTTAAAAATACTTCAGTCTAAGATGGAAGATGTAAGGTCTACAAAGGCAGAGGTAGTGGCTACCGAATGTCCGGCCTGTATGATGCAGTTAGGAGAGGGAGCCCAAAGATATAAGGTTAATGCCAAAGTAAAACATGTAATAAGTTTACTTGCTGATTCCTATAGGAGGGAAGCCTAATGTTTGAATTATTTAAAGAAAAAGCCTCTGCTTTGATGGCAGAGGTGCATGCCTTTAAAAACCGAAAGGACGCTTTAGAGTTTGTTAAAAATTTTATTAGAGAAAACACCATGCCTGAAGACCAAAAGGCTGTGGTTTGGTATGACACCTGGTTTCTTGATGGAGTAAAAAAGGAAGACCTTTTAGCAGAAATCCCTCAGATTTCCTTTGAGATTACCCCAGAAATAGCTAGCAAGGCCAAAATCGGAATAAACGAAGTAGACGGAGCGATAGCTGAATCTGGGTCTTTGATAGAGGTTTCTAACCGTATACAAAAAAGGTTGGTCTCAGCTTTACCAGAGATACATATAGCTATTTTGCCTAAGAGTAAGATTTTACCAGACCTAAAAACCGCCCTTCGGTCTTTCCATCTTCATACCCATCCTCATATCACCCTTATCAGCGGTCCCAGTAGAACGGCAGACATAGAGAGGGTTTTAACCATAGGAGTTCACGGACCAGAAAGGGTTATTATAGTTTGTATAGAAAATTTATAAGCCAAAGATTTTTATAAAAACAAAGATATTGTCTAACAAAGTTATAAAAATTAAAGGAGTGTAACCATGCTTAAAGAGGAAATTAAAAAGGCTTTAGAAAATCCTGTTATCACTAAAGCGCTAACCAATTTTTATGAAGCCTATGTGGTAGCTCGGGAAAAGGCTTATACAGGGCTTGATTTTGAAAAGATAAGAAACGAAATCGTAAGGGTAAAAAGTTATGCTGCTGAGAATTTTGATAAACTGATTAAAAAATTTACAGAACAAGCCACCAAAAGAGGGGCTAAAGTTTTTTACACCAAGGACCCCAAAGAGGTTATTAACTATATTTTAGAGGTAGCCAAGGCACATAATGTAAAGACTATCGTTAAATCAAAGTCCATGGCAACAGAAGAGATTCACCTTAACAAACATCTGCAAGAAGCAGGAATAGAGGTGTTTGAGACAGATTTAGGAGAGTGGATTATCCAACTTGCAGGTCAGAGACCATCTCACATGGTTTTGCCTGCTATACATCTTACTCGATATGAAGTTTCAGACATCTTTACCAAAAAAGTAGATGCCGTTGAGCCTGACATCAAGAAGATGGTAAAGTTTGCCAGAAAAAATTTAAGAGAGAAGTTTCTTAAAGCAGACTTAGGTATAACCGGAGCCAACATAGCGGTAGCCGAGACAGGAAGCATAGTAATTTTTACCAACGAAGGGAATGCAAGATTGGTTTTAACCTTACCTAAGGTTCATATAGCGGTTGTAGGGATAGAAAAATTGGTAGACAAGCTGGAAGACATAGACCCTATCGTAAAAGCTTTACCGAGAAACGCCACCGCCCAACCTATTACCACTTATGTATCTTTTATTACCGGAGAAAGAGAACACTGGGACGGAACTAAAAAAGAAGTCCATATCATCCTTTTTGATAACGGTCGTTCTGAGATGGCTAAAGACCCAGTTTTTAAAGAGGCTTTACAGTGTATAAGATGTGCCTCTTGCTTAAACGTATGCCCTGTTTTTAGGTTAATAAGCGGTCTTGTATTTGGAAGGGTTTACACCGGAGGAATAGGAACCATCCTTACTGCCTGGACTGAGGGCCTTAAGGCCACCAAAGACATCCAAAACCTCTGTATCCAGTGCGGTAACTGTGTGAAGATATGTCCAGGAAAAATAAACATTCCAGACCTAATCTTAGAGATAAGAAGAAGACTTGCAGAAGAAGAAGGTTTACCTTTAAAGATAAGGGCGATTTATTCTGTTGTTAATAATCGTAGGCTTTTCCACACCGCTTTAAGAATGGCTTCAAAACTACAAGCACCTTTTAAACAGGGTGCTTTTATCAGACATCTACCTTTAGCTTTTTCCGAACTTACTCAAGAAAGAAGCCTTCCTGCTATAGCAGAAACACCTTTTAGAGACCGTATTAAAAAAATTAAACAGCCAGAGGCTAAACAAAAGGTTGCCTTTTTTGCCGGTTGCCTTATAGACTTTGCCTATCCAGAGATAGGAGAGGCTTTGGTTAAGCTTCTTAACAAGGCAGGAATTCAGGTGGTCTTTCCTCAAGACCAGACTTGTTGTGGAGCCCCTGCACTTTATAACGGTGTTATGGATGTTGCCGCAAACAATATGTTGCAAAATCTAAAGGCCTTGGAACAAGAAAATCCAGATTTTATTCTTTCAGCCTGTCCTACCTGTACTTTAGTTTTAAAGAAAAAAGGCTTGTTGGCTTTAAGAAACCAAAAAGTTTCTTCAGAGGTTTTAGCGAAAGCAGAAAAGATGGCTGAAAAGGTGGTAGATACCTCTTATTTTATTAATAAGCTTATTAAAGAAGGAAAGCTCACCTTTAGCAAACCGTTAGAAGAAGACTTTACTTATCATGACCCATGCCATCTTAAGCGTTCTTTAAACATCTGGCAAGAACCGAGAGAGTCTTTGCAAAAAGCAGGGCTAAAGCTAAAAGAGATGTTTGAGTCTGATGTATGCTGTGGTATGGGTGGTTCTTACTCCCTTAAATTTCCAGAAATTTCTGTTAAAATTCTTGAAAGAAAATTGAAAAACATACAAGATACAGGGGTTAAATTAGTATGCACCGATTGTCCTGGATGTATAATGCAGATAAGAGGAGGAGCTGATAAGAAAGGTTTAGACTTTAAAGTAAGGCACTCCTTAGAAATTTTGGCTGAAAGGTTATAACCATGGATGTTATAAGAGAGTATAAAGTAAAAAGAATTATTCAGGGTAGGATTCCTAAGGGAGAGGACCTATTCAAATGGTTGACAGAGAAGGCTAAGGAGCTCAACATCAAGGCTGGTATGGTTTCAGGTATCGGAGCTGTAACCAAGGCTACCATAGGGTATTATGATCAAATCAAGAGAGAGTATATAATCAAAAATTTTAACCAACCTATGGAAATTTTAAGTTTAAAGGGAAACATTTCGGTTAAAGATGGGGTCTCTTTTGCTCATCTTCATGTGGTGTTAGGTAAAGAAGATTTTACCGCAATAGGGGGTCATCTTTTTGAAGGGTCTGAGGTTTTTGCCTTTGAGTTTGAGATAGTAGAGTTTGAAGGCGAGGCCTTTACAAGGGGTTTTGACGATCAGACGGGTTTATATCTTTGGCAAAAAACCTAAAGATTGCTGAGGCGGCCTAAACTAAAATCAGGCCGCCTTCTTTAATCTTTTACATCTTAACCAAAATACTTGCTGGCACGTCTTTAACCGAAGCAACCCCGGTTAATAACATCGTTTGAATAAGTTCGTTTTTTATTTTATCAAAATACAACTTAAGCCCTTCTCTCATTCCACCAAACACTGCAATTACTACCGGTCTTCCAATAAGCACGGCATCAGCACCAAGGGCAAGTAGTTTAAGGACATCTGCTCCGCTTCTGACCCCTCCGTCTGCTATTATGGTCATTTTTCCTTTAAACTTTGCGGTAATTTCTGGTAAAACATCTGCTACCCCTGGGGTATGATCCAAAACTCTACCTCCGTGGTTAGAAACCACGATACAGGAAACCCCGCAATCATAGGCAATTTCAGCATCCTTTACCGTCATAATACCCTTAAGGATAAAAGGAAGTTTGGTTGCTTTTACCAATTCTTCTATTTCCTTAGGGGTTTTAGGACTTACAGGTTGTCCTTTTAAAGCCATGGTGATAAGCCCTGCACCGTCTATGTCAACCCCTACAGCCAAGGCCCCAGCCTCTTCTGCCATCCTGATCCTTTTAATGATTTCTTCCTGTGCCCTGGGCTTAATGATAGGGATACCCTTTCCTTCAAACTTTTTAATAGCATTAATACCGCTTGAATACATTAAAGGGTCTGCTCCGTCTCCTGTCCAGCCGATGGTTCCAGCCATGAGAGACCCGGCTATTACTTCTTCGGTATAGACGTCTTCTGTTATTGCTCCGCCCATGTTATAAGTAGTTCCAGTGATAGGGGCAGCCATAACCGGTAGAGATAAGGTTTGACCAAAAAGTTCTATCTCAGTAAGAGGGGATTTAACTTCGTGAATTGCCGTGAGGTTAAACTTGTATCTGTTTAAAGCCTCTAAATTTGCCCTGAAGGCAGAACCTGTTCCTAATCCTCCCATTCCAGGCACTTCTCCAGCACAGGCAACTCCATTGCATACTGGACAAACCTTGCAAAAGCCCTTTAGTTTTTCCCTGGCGTTTTTTCTTACCTCTTCCCAGGTCATACCCTCCTCCTTGTAAATAAATATAGTAAAGTAAGTAATAACTTACCACTATTATAGATTTTTTTCAAGCGATAGATTCCAACATTATGGTTCAATAGAATGGGAGGCCCCTCAGTTAAAAAATCGAGGGGTTAGAAATAATAAAAGTTTTTTATTTTACGACCAAAACCGGCAAGGCACCGGCTGAAAGAACCCTCTCTGTTACGCTTCCCATCAACAATCTTTTAAGCCCGGTTTTTCCATAAGTACCCATTACCAGGAGTCCAGAGCCTGTTTCTTGGGCTACCTCAAGGATTTTATCTTCTACCGCCCCCAGCTTTAAGAACCAGTCTATTTTTACACCTTCTTTGTTGGCTTTATCCACCAGATTTTCCAGATATTTTCTTCTTTCTTCAGAAAGTTTGTCCAACACATCCGGGGCAACTCCATAGGTTTCTACAGGGAGGTCTATCACCGATACCACTGACAGTTTGCTCTGATGGGCTTTAGCCAAGGTTATGGCTTTAGCAAAGGCCTTTTCAGCAAAAGAAGACCCGTCTACTGCTACCAGTATTTTTTCTAAGTTTATGGTTCGAGGATAAGGAATAATGAGGACATCTACAGGACTATAACCTATCACCCTGGCTGCCGTGCTTCCTAAGAAAAAGGTTTTAAGTTTACTACTACTCCGTCCCATGATGATTAAATCAGCTCCAGTGTTATAGGCTAAGTCTACAATCTTCTGATAGGCCTCTCCTTTTTCTAAAAAACACTGAGCTTCGATTCTTTTTTCTGATAAGACATTTTCTACCTTTTTGATGAGTTCTTGATAGGGTTGAATTATCTTAATGGGTAAGTCAGTAAAGATTTCTTCAAATCCTGGAAGGGTTTTTCCTGGAAGGTCTTCTACGGTGGTTATGAGCAAATCATCCGTATAAAGAGGAGCTACCGTCACTATAGCAGCCTTAGTAGAACTTGTCTGAAGAAGTTTAAGTGCCTCGAGAAAAACATGCCAGGACTGTTCTGATGTATCTAAAGCTATCAAGGGTTTCTGATAGGGCTTCATAACCCACCTCCAAAGTTTATCATTTTTTTATTAACATATTAATAACATAATCATCTACAAAATATTTTAAAGAAATCCTGGAAAAAAGTAAAGCCCTATTTTAAATTATTGGGTGGTTATTAGTTTAAAGGCTTGGTTCCACGGTTTGATTGGTTTTTAAGATTTTTCTTCTAATAACATGTTATCCTTGGCTGAAAGACCAATAATATTTTATATATTACTTAAAGGTCTTAAGCGAAGTTTTTTTACTATCATAACTGGGGTTTTTTTATAGGGGTTTTGAGGTTAGAGTTTTATGTTAGGTATTGTCCTTGGCTACACTTTGTAAATTTTACAACCCGTGCTTTCGTAAAAATTTCAAGTTTTTTCGTTTTTTTTTAAATTCCTTTTTCGGAAAACAGCCCAAGATTAAGGGTATTTTGAGAGAAAATTTTTAGGCATGATTTTTGATATAAATAGTACAAAGATAAAAACTAAACCAGGAGGTGTGGTTATGAACATCAAAAAGACTTTGGCGGTAGCTTTAGGGATTGGTACTCTTTTAACCGGTTCAGCCTTTGCTCAAAAAGGTATGGGAGGAACAGGACGTCCTATGTATCCTCCGGTTGAGCCTGCTAAGTTGCAAGAGTTTTGCAAAGACGTACAACCTCTTTATCAAAGGGAGGCTCAATTAAGGGCGGAGCTTCGTTCCATTATCCTTCAGCCTTCTCCTAACTGGGATACTATCCTTGCAAAAGAGCAAGAACTTGCTAAAATCCGTGTAGAGATCATGAAAAAAGGGCATGAAAAGGGGTTACCACTTGGTAAAGTTGGTATGTGGAGAAAATACTGCGGGTGGTAAGATGAGGTATAAAGCCCGGGGTTTTATCCCGGGCTTTATTGTTTTTTTAGGTTTTCTTTTGATTGTTTTTTTTGTCCCAAGTCTTAGGGCACAACCTTTTATTTTGCCTAAAGAAATTCCTTATGACCCTAATTTAGAGATTACGTTTAAAGGTAGGATCCTAAAAATATATCTTCCTCCAAGGGGATTAGCTGCTCTGGAAGTAGAAAGAGAAGGTAAAGCTTATACCGTTTTTTTGTGTCCGGTGAGTTATTATCGTTTCTTAAAGCCAGACTTTAAAGAAGGGGATAGGGTTGAGATTACCGGTGCTAAAACATTTTTCCCAAGGTATGGAATTATCTTTATGGCAAGGCATATAAAAAACTTAGATACCGGAAGCCTTTACCTTTTCAGAAGTCCTGTGCCTCCTTATAAACCTGTTTGGGAATAGTCTCTATTGGTTTATCCCAAATTCCTTAAGCTTGTTATAAAGGGTTTTTAAAGAGATACCAAGCAGTTTGGCTGCTTCAGGCTTGTTGCCTTTGGTAACCTCCAGGGCTTTTAGTATGGCTTTTTTCTCTAAGTTTTTAATCTGTAAAGCATCTTTAAGTTCTAACTCCTCTTTTAAAATTTCTCTTTCTTTAGAGAAAAATTCTACCTCAAGTGTTTCTCCCTTGCTAAGCAATATCGCCCTTTCAAGTAGATTCTCAAGCTCTCTTATGTTGCCGGGAAAATGGTACTCTTTAAGTTTTTCCCAGGAAGTTTTACTTAAAGGTTTTAAAGGTTTTCCCAGTTTTTGACAGATGTTTTCTAACAGATAATTTACGATTTTTTCTAAATGTTTTTTTCTTTCTCTAAGGGGTGGGAGATAAAAAGAGAGAACGTTAATACGATAAAACAGGTCTTCTCTAAACCGCCCCTCAGCTACAAGTTTTACTAAATCTTTATTGGTAGCCACGATAAATCTGGCGTTAGTTTTTAAGGTTTCAAGCCCCCCTAACCTTTCAAAGGTTTTGTCTTGAAGAACCCTCAAAAATTTAGCCTGAACAGGCAAGCTCATCTCAGAGATTTCATCAAGAAAAAGGGTTCCTCCTCTTGCAACCTCAACCTTGCCAGGTTTTGTTTTGAGGGCACCGGTAAAAGCCCCTTTTTCATAACCAAAAAGTTCAGCCTCTACCAGGTTTTCAGGTAAGGCAGCACAATTTATCTCTACAAAAGGTCCTTTTTTCCTGCTTAGAACATGAATAACCTTAGCTATTAAACTTTTCCCTGTGCCTGTTTCCCCTAAAAGACAAACGGTGGTATCTGTAGGGGCAATTTCTACCAATTTTTCATAAAGGTCTTCTATACCTGCAAAAACCACATCGAACGGAGGTAAACCTTCGGTGCTTTCAAAACTTTTTGTGTTTTTTAGGTAATTTTTTACCTTAAACAGCAGTTCTTCTGGAGAAGAAAGCGGTTTGGTAAGATAGTCTACAGCCCCTGCTTTCATCGCTTCAACCGCCGAAGGAATGGTCCCAAAGGCGGTAATCACGATAAAAACACTTTCTGGAAGAAGCTTTTTAGCCTTTTTAATAAAGGTGATACCGTCCATCTCAGGCATTTTAAGGTCGGTGATTACTATGTCAGGTTTAAGTTCAGGAAGTTTAAGCAAAGCGGTTTCAGGATGATGAAAAACCCAAACAGTGTAGTTTTCTTCTTGAAAGGTCATTTCCAAAAAACTGGCAAAAGAGGTATCGTCTTCTACGATGGCTATCGAGGGATTTTTAGCCATACTTCTGTTCCATAAGCGGGTTGAGATTTTAATTCTATACTAAGGTTTAGCTCCTCACAAAGTTTTTTTACTATGGTTAATCCAAGTCCCATCCCTTTTGCCTTGGTAGTAAAAAAGGGCTCCCAAACCTTGAGAAGTAATTCTTTAGGTATTCCCTTTCCATAATCTTTAATATAAATAATATAGAAATTTTTTTCAGAATTTAAACCCAGGTCTACCCTGAGACTCCCGTTTTCTTGAGAGGCTTGCCAAGCGTTTTCTAACAGGTTTATCAAGATTTCTTTGAGTTTATCTTGGTCTGTAAACACTAAAAAGTTTTCTCCCCGAAGGTTTAACCTTAGGTCTGCCTCAGGATAAAGAAGTTTAAAGGTTTCTACTACCTCGGTTAAAAGTTCTTTTAAGTTAAAGTTAGAAGGATTGATTAGCAATGGGTGGGTATAAGAGTTTAAAGTTCGCAAGAGATTTTCCATCCGAAGGGTTTCTTTAAAGATAAAATTAAGGGCTTTTTGGGTCTTTTCTTCTGGGTTTTTCTTAAGGATAAGCTGGGTAAAGCCTTTAATACTGGCTAATGGGTTTTTCATTTCGTGTGCAAGCACCTGAGAAATAAACCTCCAGCGTTCAAGGTCCTCAACCTGTCTTATCAACCTTTCAGTCTTTCTAAAAAACCAAAACCCTATTCCTCCTATCCCTATAAAAACCAATCCAAGTAAAAACTCTAAATAGATATGTCTTCTTGCATAACTTAACCTTTCTTCAACAGGATATACATGTAGCGCTACCCTTAACACCGCTTGTTCGTTTTTAAGTCTGATAAGGTTTTCATAGAGAAAGAGTTTTTCTTCTGTTAAAGAGGTTTGATAAAAACTTCGAGGAAAAGGGGGCCTAATAGGGACAAATTGTTCTATCTTTTGGCCTATAAGTTCGGGATTAGAATGAAGTAAAGCTGTGCCGTTTTTGTCATAGATAGCTACATAAGCTACTCCTTCCCACTCGTTACCCAAAAGAAGTTCAACAAAAAAATTTCTTTCCTTTTTTATTAAGTCTAAGTTAAAGTTTTTAATCAAGCTTTTAAGGGTAATCTCAACACCTATGGCTTGTAGTTTAAGAGCGTTTTCTAAGGTTTTTTCTATGTTTTTGTAGTTGTAAACCCCTGCGATGAAAAACAAAAATCCGGCTATTAGAGAAACCCCTAAAAACACCCAAGATAAAACCGAGGTTTTAAGATAACGTCTGAGTTTATCGTTTTTCCCCATCAACTTTTAGCTTAACCTAAAATTTGTAAATTGTAAAACCTAAGAGAAAAGCCTGTGGTAATTGATAAAAGAAAGAGGCTTTTTTAAAGAAGAAAACAAAATAGCCTTTCGTTTTTGTCTTAAAAACGAAAGAGTTCTTTTAGATAGAGGAGTGTATGCTTGACAAAAAGGAAAAAAGAGACAAATTTGGTATAAAACTAAACAGGATATAGAGGATGCACCCTCACCATCATCACTCTGATCATTCTGAGATTAGCGGAAAAAATCTTTTTTATGTAGTGGTCTTTAACTTAGTGATAACCTTGGTTGAGTTTGTCGGTGGGTTGGTTTCAGGAAGTATGTCTCTTTTGTCTGATGCCTTTCATAATCTAAGCGATGCCATGTCTATAACCATTACGTATTTTGCCTATAAGTTTTCTCTAAAAGGGCCAGATGAGAAAAAGACTTTTGGCTACAAACGGATAACCATCTTAGCCAGTCTTTTTAATTCGGTTACCCTGCTGGTAATATGCATTTTTTTGGTAAAAGAGGCGGTTGAAAGGCTGATTAATACTCATCCTATAGAGATTAAGACGGTGTTTATTATAGGTGGTATAGGACTCTTAGGCAACCTTTTAAGTTTGCTGTTTTTAAAGGGAGCTGCCAAAAAGGACCTTAACGTAAAGTCGGCTTATCTTCATATTTTAGGAGATGCTTTATCTTCTATAGCGGTGATTATAGGAGCGCTTTTTATCTATTTTTGGGGTATGGTAAGGATTGACCCGCTTATAAGTATATTGATAGCGGTTTACATAGCCAAAGAAAGTTTAGAGGTTTTGTTAAAATCCGTCAACATTATTATGCAATCAACCCCGACTCATGTAGAACCTACTAAAGTGGTTGAGGAGTTGATGAAAATCCAAGAAATAAAAGATGTGCATCATGTTCATCTATGGAGCCTTGATGATAAAAACCATTTTTTTGAAGGACATGTTAACCTAAAATCAGACCTAACCGTAACCCAGACGATGCAGGTTTACCAAAAGATAAAAGATAAGTTGCAAAAATTAGGTATTAACCATGTGACCGTCCAGTTTGAATACAACGGTTGTCCAGGATGTGAGGTAGTGCCTAAAAAAGCTCTTTAGACAGGGGAGACAAATGGTAAGCAGAAGCGTGGTGGATTTACCTTTACATGGAGGAAAGTGCCCTCCTTGGCTTTTTGAAAGAATGATTAGGCTAAGCAGAGCGTTTTTGTTGCTGGTCTATCAGGAGTTTGGTCCAAAGGAGTTGATTAAAAGGCTTACCGACCCTTTTTGGTTTCAGGCTTTGGGTTGTTTGCTTGGTTTTGATTGGCATTCCTCAGGATTAACCACTACGGTAGGAGGGGCTGTAAAAGAGGCTTTAAAACCTTATTTTAGAGACCTTGGAGTTTATGTCTGCGGAGGAAAGGCTAAGAGGGCTTTAAATACCCCTCAAGAAATCATCTTTTGGGGCGAAAAAGAGGGGCTCCCTCAAGAGGCCTCCAAACTGGTAACTCTAAGCAGACTTACCGCAAGGATTGACAATAACGCCATCCAGGATGGTTTTCAGCTTTATTTTCATCTTTTTATCTTTTCTAAGGAAGGAGATTGGGGGGTTATACAGCAGGGAATGGATGAAAAGACTTCTTATGCCAGGCGTTATCAATGGTACAGCCAAAAAATCATCGACCTTTGCGAAAACCCTCATGCAGGGATTGTATCTCAGATAAAAAAACAAGATGTGCTTAACTTGGTAGCTAAAGAAAGTAAACCGGTGCAAAGTTGTTTAGTAAATCTGGTTAAAGAAGACTTTAGTTTAGTGATGAAGGAACTGACCCCTAAGGTGCATCTAATCTTTAAAAAAGAACATGCCTTAACCCCGCAGGATTTATCTTTTAAGTCTCTTAGAAAAATTTGGGAAAAGGTTTACGAGAACCCTCCTGCTGATTTTAAGGATTTGATTTTAAGCCAAGGGATGGGGGCCAAGGCTTTAAGGGCTTTAACCTTAGCCTCAGAGCTGATTTATGAGGTGAAGGCTTCAAGAGAAGATCCGGTGGTTTATAGCTATGCCCATGGAGGAAAAGACGGGCATCCTTATAGACTAAACAAAAAACTCTATGATAACACCATACAGGAGTTAGAAGAAATATTAAGAAAGGCCAAGTTAGGCGAAACAGAAAAACTTGAAATGTTTAGGAGACTTCCTAAGCTTTTTAACTTAGTTTAAATTTTAAGACTCATTCCATCATAACAAGCTTTGATGGGTAAACCTAACTCTTGGCTTAGCTGTTGGGCGACTTTAAAAGGGTTAGCCCTAAGCATGGTCATCCCAAAATGGGTAAGGATAACTTCTTCAGGCCTGATTTGGGTTAAAAGCCTTTTTACATCAGGTATGCTAAGGTGTAAAACCCCCTCCTTAGGGGTATATCTTACGGTATTAATAACCAGTATGTTAGCCTCAGAAAATTCTTCTGCCAGTCCCTCAAAATAAGCCGTATCGGTGAGAAAACCTATGGTTTTGCCTTCTGGTAAATAAAAAATCAGACCGTGGTTTTCCGCATTATGTCTAAGCAAACAAGTGGTTTTTAACCTAAAAGGCGGGTCTTCGTAAACGGTATGAGGTCTCAAGATTTCTAATCTTTTAAGATAGGGTTTAAGGTAGGACAGCAAAATCCCTTCGTTTAAGGTGCTTTCAGTTAAAAACACACTTCCTCTTTTTTTAAGACCACCTTCTACAACAGCGTCAACAACTATGTTTAAGTCTGCCGAGTGGTCCAGATGTTGATGAGACACCACTATGGTTTGGATTTTCTCTATCGGGATTCTCTTTTTAGCAAGGTAAACTAAAGTTCCTGGACCAGGGTCAAGAAGAAGATAAGAGTTATCAATCCTGATGACCGTTCCGGCTGAGGCCCTAAGCTGTTTAGCAACCACATAACGACCACCGGCAGTCCCCAGAAAGATTACCTCTACCATCGCTAAAATTTTATAATTTAATTAAAAAGAGGTCAACCTACTTTAAAGGCTTTTATTTCTCTATCCGGCAAAAGCAAGAGGTCTTTTGCTCTACTTTAGCATAAATTTAATATCTTGCCTGATTTTTAATAAAGGTTTATATTTTCGATAGATTTAGGATGGCGGTGAGGAAAAAATGATTAAAGGGTTTATAGGTACAAGTCTGGTAGACTATCCTGGAAGGATTTCTTCGGTGGTTTTTACGTATGGTTGCAATTTTAGGTGTCCTTTTTGTTATAACATAGATTTGGTTTTGCCTGAAAGATATAAAAAGTTAAAAAATTTACCTGAGTCCTGGGTTATAGAGGAAATCAAAAGAAGAAAGGGGTTTATCAAAGGGGTGGTTATTACCGGAGGAGAGCCTACTCTTTGGGGTAAGAAGTTGATAAGGTTTGTGGAAGAAATCCGGATAGAGACCGGTCTTCCTGTTAAACTGGATACCAACGGAAGCCAGCCTGAGTTGGTTAAAAGTTTGGTAGAGGATAGATTGATAGATTTTTGGGCGGTAGATTTTAAAACCTCCCCTGCAAGGTATTTTGAACTTGAAGGAGATTTTAGGTTAGTAGAAGAAACTTTTAAGGTGTTAAAAGAGGTTGCCGACCAAGTTGAAATAAGGATTACCCTTTATCCTCCCCTTTTAACAGAAGAAGATTTAGAAGAGATGGTGCCTTATTTATCTTGGTTTAAAAGGATTGCTTTGCAAAAGTTTGTGCCAGAACACACCCTTAAACAAGAAGCTCTTGGTCCGGTCAATCCGAGTTTTTACCACAAGGTAGCAGAGTTTTTAAGAGAAAGACTCCCTGAGGTTTCTCTGATAAAAAGGTTTTAGGTTTATGGACATAAGAGGTTTTTACGCGATAACCGATGAGGTCTTAACTCCTTATCAAGACGGAAAGGTCTTTCTTATGGTAGAAAAAGCCCTGAGAGGAGGGGCTAAGTTTATTCAACTTAGGGATAAGACCACACCTTTAGAAAATTTAATATACTTAGCTTTAGAATTAAAGAAACTTTGTCATAAGTTTAACGCCTATTTTATCGTTAACGATAGGGTAGAATTAGGTGCTCGTGTTTCAGCCGATGGAGTCCATATAGGAAAAGACGACGCCTCACTTGCTGAGGTTAAAAAGTTTTTTAAAGGTCCTATCATAGGGGTTTCTTGCTATGGAGACATAAAAAGAGCAGTAGAGGCTGAAAAACAAGGGGCTACCTACGTAGCTTTTGGTAGTTTTTATCCATCTCCTACCAAACCTAACGCTAAGATAGTAGATAAAAATATAATTCCCATGGCTAAAAAAATCTTAAAAATCCCTGTTTGTGCAATAGGAGGAATAACCTTAGAACAGGCGTATGAGTTGGTAAAATTAGGGGCAGACATGATAGCAGTGATAAGCGACCTTTGGAAGTCAGAGGACATAGAAGAAAAAGCAAGAGCTTATGCTAAACTTTTTAATTATGTCTAAGGAACTGGGTCTAAATTAAGTCCTAAAAAACGTGCTAACTCATCTTTTGGTTTAGCCAAGTCTTTTTTTTCCAGAAGGCAAACCTTTTGCCCTAAGACCTTAGCTTTTTCTAAAAACTCTGGGTGGTTTAAAATTTCTCCTTTTTTATCAATCCCTCTTATAAAAATGCCTCCTATATATTCCCCGTCTATCGTATCAAGAACATACTTAAAACTTCTTACTAAGCATTCAAAAATTTTTTTTCCTTTGGTTGCCCCTAAAGCTAAAAGAATTCCTTTAGGTTTTTGAGAGGGGGCAGGATTTTTAAGAAGATATTTAGACACCCAAAAAGCTTGAAACCTTTCAAAAAAAGCTTGGAGAAAAGAAGGATAGGTATAGAAAAAGATAGGGGTTGCTATTACCAAAAAATTAGTTTTTAGCACCTTAGAATAGACCTCTGTCAGGGCATCTTCTAAGATACAGGTTCCGTCTTTTTCACAACCTCCACATTCAATACAGGGCATAAACTTTAGCTCAGCTAATCTAATTTTTTCAGCGTTTATTTTAGGTGGGTTAAGTCCTGATAAAAAGGAATTTAGTAAGATTTCTGAATTGCCTTGTTTTCTTGGGCTTGCATGGACGGCAAGAAGATACATTTATATTTATTTGGTAAGGGTTTTTTTTATCACAGAGAAAACTTGGCTAAAAACTTCTTCAAACGTAGCGGGAGAACAGCGTCCCATTTCTATAAATTTAATGACTATTTCTTTTGTGGTTTTGAGAGTAATCTCATCTAAAGGGGAAAGTTTTAAATCTTCTAAGGATTTAGTTTTGTTTTCTAAGTTTACTATTTTATTATGGTTCATTAGGCCTCACCTTTTAAAGGATTTAAAGAAATAATAGCCTGACTTAAAAATTTTGCAACTCTTTTACCCCCATTTTAACCTTTTTAAAACAGGCTTAAGCCTTAAGTCCTTTCATTTAGACATCTACGGAAAACCTTTAAAAGAAAAAGTTTGCAATCCCTAAGTCGCAATCCCTTTTTAAGTAGGGCAGGTTTCAACAATTAGAAAAAAATTTAAAAGGAGTCAACTATCAGAAAATAGGAATTAAACATGAGAGACCTCCAGAACAGGGAACTTAGAAAAAGCAGGATTAAAGAAAGTTTTTTTTCTACAAATTGCATAGATAACTCTTATAAGTTTGTTTACAACTGCTATCATAGCTTTCTTATAACTGCCAAAGTTTTTCTTCTTACGTATAAAATAGGATCTGAAGTAAAAATTCCATTTTACTACACCTACCGCCATCTGGAAAAGAACATTTCTGAGAAAGCTCGACCCTTGCTTAGATATGCTCATCTTAGCTTTATACTTACCAGATTGTTTTGTTACTGGGTCTGTGCCCGCAAACTTTATGAGCTTTTTGGCATTAGAAAATCTTTTTACGTCTCTGATTTCAGCCAAAAAGAGACTTGCAAGTTTAGAGGAAATACCTTTTATAGAGGAAATGAGCTTAATTTGTTCTTGCTGGTCTTCATCCATTTTCTCTACAAGCATCTCTTCAAGCTTTTTTATTCTTGGCTCAAGGAAAAAGAGTTTTTCGATGTAGATGATAAGAGTTTGAGAGAGATAAGGATTGTCAACCCCGATAGAGTTTTTAGCAAGGTTTATGACTTCATCGGGAGAAAAGGAAGGGGTTTTACCTTTAGGAACAGAGGATTTAATAATTTCGGAAATTTCATTTGGTTTAGCTTTTTTAAGGGTTTTAGCAGAGGGGAATTTAAGGAGTATGTTAAGGAAGGAGTGGGAGTAAATATTAAAGTGCTTTTCAGCTTCTGGGAAAAGAACAGTGAGGGCGTATTTGATTTGAGTTTTAGCTTCAGCAAGTTCATGTTTAAGTTTTTGGATAAGACGAGAAGCACTACGGAGTTCAGAGTTTTCAGGATAGGATTTAAGGAATTCAGGGTTATTAAGAGCGAAGAGTGCAAGGATTTTGGCATCTTTTGTGTCGTATTTAGAGGGGTTGTTAGCGGAGATAAATTCAAAGAATCTGTGGACGATTTTAGGGTTAAGGATGAAGGTTTGGATATCTTTTTCAACGAGGAAGCAGTAAAGGGGGATGTGGAACCTACCAGAGGATTCCATAACAACGATAGGGTCAGAGAGGGTTTTGAGAAGGTTAAAGAAATCAGAGAAGCCTTGAAGAGACATAGAGAGTTTGCCGGAGGAGAGGGTTTTAGCTTCATGGTTAAGGATGCAGAAGTGGAAGTTATCTTTAGAAATGTCAACACCGATGTAATGGGTCATGATGCTACCTCCTTTTTAAGATTTTTGTCCCTCACACCATCCTCCCGAGTAGCTGGGGCTTTGGTAGCCCAACCAACTTATCGGGTGTTGAGGGACAGAGGGACATACTCCTTAAGAGGCTCAAAGGCCTACCAAAAATGGAGTCCCTGTCCCTCTCTAACTTATAAGCTTTTGTTTTATTATACAAAACAAAATGTGTTAAACAAACCTTAACATAAAAATTGCAGGAGGAGATAAAAAAATGGAAAAGCAAAAGTCGCAATCCCTTTTTAAGTAGGGCAGGTTTCAACTGTACAAATTATTCAGGATTTAGAAAAAAAGGCTAAAGAGACTTGTCGCAATCCCTTTTTAAGTAGGGCAGGTTTCAACATTATTCTTATAGCAAAGAAGGAAAAGCTTTAATCTTAAGGTCGCAATCCCTTTTTAAGTAGGGCAGGTTTCAACATGTTTGGGATTATTTTTAAGATGATAATATCTCCTTTAGTCGCAATCCCTTTTTAAGTAGGGCAGGTTTCAACCAGAAGAAAAGCAAATTTTTTTAAGATATGTTTTCTCGCGTCGCAATCCCTTTTTAAGTAGGGCAGGTTTCAACTTAAAAAATCTAGAAAAGCTGCTAAAAAAGATAAAAAAGGGGGGTCGCAATCCCTTTTTAAGTAGGGCAGGTTTCAACACGTATCATGGAAGGACTGGAAGAAGAGGGAAGGAAGGTTTTGTCGCAATCCCTTTTTAAGTAGGGCAGGTTTCAACAAGAAAATTTAAGAGTAAGGAAGACTTTACAGGAAGAGTCGCAATCCCTTTTTAAGTAGGGCAGGTTTCAACATGTGGATATGATTTCTCTGACATTAAAGGATACTATTTGTCGCAATCCCTTTTTAAGTAGGGCAGGTTTCAACTAAAAATGATAATGCTTTACAAAGATATTACCACTAAACAACTTGTCGCAATCCCTTTTTAAGTAGGGCAGGTTTCAACTTTATAGTCTCTCGCATGTTCTATCTCTAAGAAGCTAGCCGCGTCGCAATCCCTTTTTAAGTAGGGCAGGTTTCAACATGTGGATATGATTTCTCTGACATTAAAGGATACTATTTGTCGCAATCCCTTTTTAAGTAGGGCAGGTTTCAACTAAAAATGATAATGCTTTACAAAGATATTACCACTAAACAACTTGTCGCAATCCCTTTTTAAGTAGGGCAGGTTTCAACTCTTACTGCTAGTCACTATTCTAAATTAATGCAAGAATGTCTTGTCGCAATCCCTTTTTAAGTAGGGCAGGTTTCAACCCGATAATAACGACATATTTTTTGAAATAGCAAAAAAACTATTTGTCGCAATCCCTTTTTAAGTAGGGCAGGTTTCAACAGGTATAAAAAATGATTATAGAAAAAGAAAAATTATTTTTTAGTCGCAATCCCTTTTTAAGTAGGGCAGGTTTCAACAAAGGATTTTACATTTTAATTAATGGTAGTTTATTCATAAGTCGCAATCCCTTTTTAAGTAGGGCAGGTTTCAACAAACTAAAAAAAGGAGGTTTAAAATGAAAGGATTTTATTGTCGCAATCCCTTTTTAAGTAGGGCAGGTTTCAACATAAGCTTTGAAAAAAGGCTATCATTAAAAGGTAGCGAAAAAAGCCAGTCGCAATCCCTTTTTAAGTAGGGCAGGTTTCAACTCTTTTCTCAAAGTTTACAAATAATGTATCTCTAATTAGTCGCAATCCCTTTTTAAGTAGGGCAGGTTTCAACTGTACAGGATAATAGATAACAGATATTTTAGTTTTGAATGTCGCAATCCCTTTTTAAGTAGGGCAGGTTTCAACTATAGAAGAGATCTAAAACTAATATATACCGCAAATAACATGGGTCGCAATCCCTTTTTAAGTAGGGCAGGTTTCAACATTTCTATATTAAAAAAATCTTGTATTAAGTCTATACCAGTCGCAATCCCTTTTTAAGTAGGGCAGGTTTCAACCCAAATAGAAAAATAAAAAAAATTAAAATAAGAGGAGGTGTAGACATGTCGCAATCCCTTTTTAAGTAGGGCAGGTTTCAACAGAGGCAAGCCATTAAGCTTGCCTCTTAATCTTTTTTTAATGTCGCAATCCCTTTTTAAGTAGGGCAGGTTTCAACTTTTTACTAAACCTGAAACCTTGAATAACCTTAAGTCGCAATCCCTTTTTAAGTAGGGCAGGTTTCAACAGATGAAAGACTTTCTTTATCGAACTTTGAACCTCGATAGTCGCAATCCCTTTTTAAGTAGGGCAGGTTTCAACAATAATATAGAGATTGAAAAATGCTAATAGAAAAAGAAAAATTGTCGCAATCCCTTTTTAAGTAGGGCAGGTTTCAACCGGTTAAATAGCTTTGAGTTAAAAAGATTTCTGAAAAGTCGCAATCCCTTTTTAAGTAGGGCAGGTTTCAACAAATCAAAAAAAAAGGAGGTAAGTTATGAGAGGATTTTAGTCGCAATCCCTTTTTAAGTAGGGCAGGTTTCAACTAGCTACTCCGTTATGGTTATATCTTGATAGTTTTTTGTCGCAATCCCTTTTTAAGTAGGGCAGGTTTCAACTTTGAGAAAGCCAATAAAATGAAAAGCTTTCTTTACGTCGCAATCCCTTTTTAAGTAGGGCAGGTTTCAACTAAAAGACTCTCTTTTCGTAACTTTTGAGAAAAAGTGTCGCAATCCCTTTTTAAGTAGGGCAGGTTTCAACAAATTAGATAACTTTTTGATAAGCTTTATTGTTTATAATGTCGCAATCCCTTTTTAAGTAGGGCAGGTTTCAACCTGAAATAGAAATAGATGATCAATTTATCAAAAGTTTAAATGTCGCAATCCCTTTTTAAGTAGGGCAGGTTTCAACTTTTAAAAAATAAAAAATAAAAAGAATAAAAAATATAAGTCGCAATCCCTTTTTAAGTAGGGCAGGTTTCAACATATATATGGTTTAGGTTGGTATATGGTATATAGAAGAGATCTAGTCGCAATCCCTTTTTAAGTAGGGCAGGTTTCAACTATTAAAATATAATTTTGTAATATTAAAAGATATAGACTTGTCGCAATCCCTTTTTAAGTAGGGCAGGTTTCAACACTGAAAAGTCCCAAAAGATGAAGTCTTACATCAAAAAAGCTTGTCGCAATCCCTTTTTAAGTAGGGCAGGTTTCAACCTTTAAGCTAATAAAAAAAGAAAAGTATAGTATACCATTGTCGCAATCCCTTTTTAAGTAGGGCAGGTTTCAACAATAATCCATATTTATTTAAAATAAAAGAAATACTCGGTCGCAATCCCTTTTTAAGTAGGGCAGGTTTCAACATAAAAGAGATAGAAATACCAATAAATGAAATATTGAGTCGCAATCCCTTTTTAAGTAGGGCAGGTTTCAACAATGACTTGAAAAAAATTAAAAAAAAATAAAAAATATAGTCGCAATCCCTTTTTAAGTAGGGCAGGTTTCAACCTAAAAAAAGGAGGAGGTGTAAAATGAAAGGTTATTATGTGTCGCAATCCCTTTTTAAGTAGGGCAGGTTTCAACCTAAAAAAAGGAGGAGGTGTAAAATGAAAGGTTATTATGTGTCGCAATCCCTTTTTAAGTAGGGCAGGTTTCAACTTTTGTACCCAATCAAACACTAAGCACTATTGCTAAGTCGCAATCCCTTTTTAAGTAGGGCAGGTTTCAACATCAAAAATTCTAAAATATCAAATATCAATAATCTTTTTGTCGCAATCCCTTTTTAAGTAGGGCAGGTTTCAACATTTTAGGGGTTTAAAAAATTAAAGCCCCCAGTAGGTGTCGCAATCCCTTTTTAAGTAGGGCAGGTTTCAACCAGAAATACTAAATACAATAAAAATGAAATACAAAGTCGAGTCGCAATCCCTTTTTAAGTAGGGCAGGTTTCAACAATAAACAAGAACAGGAACTTTAGATTTAAGATAAGAATTTCTAGTCGCAATCCCTTTTTAAGTAGGGCAGGTTTCAACAAAACAAAAAAATTTAAGGAGGAGGAGGTAAGAAATGAAGTCGCAATCCCTTTTTAAGTAGGGCAGGTTTCAACCCTAACTACTTAAAACCTTGATTTTATCAAGGTTTTTAAAATTTAGTATAAAACTAATTTTTACAAAACAGCCCCTCGCAACCCGCATGAATTCTAACCTCCAGAGCCAGCGATACAAACTTTTTCTTACATAAAATCAATAACTTATAAATATACCTTTTACCTCTTCTAACTGCGATTGAAACTCAAAAACACAGCCTTTAAAACCACCTTTTGTAATCCACATAATTACTTGCTTGTAAGGTAGCCTGTTTTTCATATAGTTGTTTACTAAATATACTTACATACACCCTTAACCAAACCACACCAGCCCCATAATTTTCCCTTGAAACTTTTGCCTTTTCACCTGCCCTGCCCGGCTATTCTATTGTCAAAGAACAACCTTTATTGTTTAAATATTAACACAAAAATTTTTAAAAAACAAACCTCATTTTTTCCCAATCTGTCCCGATTTTTAGTATTTTACCCTTAGAATTTATTCTAAACACAGAAATTCTAAAATTTTTTTCCTCTTCCTCTTGTAAAATCTTTATTAATTTTTCAAAATGTTCTAAACTTTCGAATACACTCCACTGGACATGAACTCCAACTTTTTTCAGGTTTTTTCTAACTTTATTTCTTACTTTTTCAGTTTCATAATCATAAAGGATTACTCTCACATATAACCCCCATTTATACCGTTTAAAATTCAACCCCTTCAAACTCTATTAAAAACTCTTTTAAAAGCTCTAAGAGGTTTTCTTTTATGTTGCTAAATTCAGTTAGCACTTTTGCAATAGATGATTTTTTTAACATTATACAATCGTCTTTTTTCATAAAATCATCCGAAGTTATAAGTTTGTTTAGTAAAATTTCTCCGCAAAAATGGGTAAGCTTAGGCCGGATTATTTCCATAAGGTCGGAAGAAAAAGCAGCATGAGAACCTCTTTTAGAATGAAGAAAAGAAATATACGGATCAAAACCTTTTAAGAGAATAAGGGCGGTTGATAAATTGTATCCAAGGGTATAAATAAAACTTAATAGTGCGTTTACTTCATCCTTGGGTGGATGATAGTTCCTTTCTCTAAAAGTGAATGAGGTAGGTCTAATCATTTCTTCAAATTTTTGAAACATCAGTTTAGAGACCTGACCTTCTAAACCCAGTAAAACTGCATAATCACTTACCTTCTCCACTTTTACTTTAAAATGCTCAAGATTAATATCAAAAGTATATTCTATTTCCAGACATTTTCTCTTAATCAAATACTTTGCAATATCAAGTCTTTTTAAAAAATAAAGTCCAACCTGTTTTAATCTTCTTTTTGTTGTTTCACTGCCGATAGGAGGTAAAATCTGGGCTTTTATTTGACCGTATATAGTGAGCAAAAGGATAGGAATTTGTTTTTTCATACAAAGAGATATGGCATCGGAGGTAAGCTTTACTTTGCCAAAAATAAGAATGCCATCTATATTAGAAAGAGGGATACTACTTTCTGTATGAGCGGTTTTAATAAATAGTCTCTCAGCCTTTCTACTTAGTTCTACATAGTGGTTGTATATAATAACTGTTTGCTTCATAAAAAACCCTTAAAAAACAAAAATTTTCCAGGGCTCAAGTGGATAGCCTTTAAAAACTTCTGGGGGGTCAACAGGATAAAAAAAGACTCTATCTGTAGTTTTATCTACCAGTTTTGAAATCTCTTCGTAAAGGAAACCTATCAGGTTTTCGTCTGCTTCAGGTAGATAAAATGCGCTGTATTGAATGCGATAGCCAAATTTTTGTAAAATTCTTGCAACTTTTAATCTTTTCTTGTGCTCTGAGATGTCATAAACTATAAGATAACCCATATTAAGTCCCTGCTAACCCCGGTTTGAATTAAGTTAAAGTAAGGAATTTTTAATAATGGTTTAGCATGTTTCCAAAGTAGAAAAGAAAGAAAGCTTCTTGCTATACAAGCTTCATCTACAAGTCTTTCCCCTAAGAGTAAGTCTGTAGTAGATTCAAAGATAGTAAAAATAAAGGCAGGGGCAAAAAAGAAGTCATCCAAAAAATCCTGTCCATAAATATAGTCTATGATCTTAGGTAAAGAAGATGGAATCCCGATTTTTGTAAAAAACAAGGTGGTTAATATGGCACAAGCAATACTGTAATATTTATAATATGCCTCAATTAAGAGAGAAACCTCTTTAATAAGAGCTTTAAAAGGTATAAATTCATTAAAGGTTTTACCGTAAAGTTTATGTTCTCTATATTTGAGGCCTAAGATAGAAATCGTTCTGATTTCTTCTCTTATTTTTTCGCGGTTTTTAAGATATTTTGCCATTAAAGAATTTTCAATCTCCGGAGATCGTTTAAAATTTAAATAATATCTGAAATATTTTTCTTCTTTGTTTATAACAATTATTTGCCTTTTCCCTACATTAACTATATCTTTAGTAAAACTTATAATAGAAATTACTTCATGGGAAAACTCTACCTTCTGCCCATAGTATACGATTACTTTTCCCTTCATCTTTAGGCTTTTTTTTTTGGGTTCTTAATTAATTAAAAATGAGTAAAATTGATGAAATCTGACAGAATTTTTAACCAAATATAGAGGTTTCAACTTTTTATCTCGTATTTAGCAAAGAGGGGTGGTTGGGTTTTAATGATTGTGTGTGGAGGGTAGGAGGAAGAAGAAAGGTAAAAAAGACACTATAACCTTAACATTGATAACTGGATTAAGACTCTTTTTAATCAAGCAATAAGGATTTTCTGCAATAATTCTTTTGCCATAATATACCAAGCTAAAGGATTTAACTAAAGATTTTTTAAGTGCTGTGGTTATGGTAGATAGACTACCTATAGCACCTGAGATGTGTTTTGGGTTAGATTTGAAATAAAATAAAAATAAAATCATTTTTAACCTATTTTATCAGGGTTTAGGTTTTTTCCGACAAGGATTTTGAAGTTATGTCTTCAGGTATTGTAAAGAAACCGATGGCAATCAATACAAAAGCTATTAAATCAGCTAAAGTACTAAGAAAAACTACAACAAATAAAATTGCACTAATAAAATAAAGAAGCCCACCATACCGAAACAGTTTTATCTTAGTATATTCATAAAGTAAATCCATTGCCTTTTTAAAGTAATATGAACTATAAAGATAAGAAAGATATAAAACTATTATAAAAATTATCGGTATGTTATTTATAGTAGGCTTTTCTTCCAAAGAAATTTCCATTAACTCAGTAAACAAAGATGACAGAGATGTCCCTGTGATGACCCCTGCGATTAATAAAACCAATAGCGCTAATGTTATCCCTGCAAGTATTATTACAAAGGATTTTAAAATATTTTTAAAAAGGCGTTTATCATTGAAAATATCTGACATTATATTTAAAGAAATTAGTAAAAGCACAGAACCAACAATCCATAAAATTATCTCAACTTCAGGCAAAAAGGCTGTTAACGCTAAAAGTATAGAACTAATAACACCAAGTATTTTTGCATTAGAAAGCCTTTTTTCCATCTTTTGCCCCCTTTAAAGAGTATTTTTCAGGAAGCTCAACCTGCTTAATTAGGCTTTTTTTCTAAAACACTCGGAATTAGATTTCTTCCTTTAGGTCCAAATTCTTTTTCGATCCAAATGATTAAGTTTCTTATGTTTTCATATAAAAGAACACGGTAATCAATCGCAACCTTTTGGTTAAGTTCTTCATTTAAGAATCCTGTCATATTTTCTAAAGAAGAAACAATTTCCTCTTTGCTGGTGTTTTCTTTATAATCTTTTATTATCAACGATGAAAAATTCTTCTCAAGATGATAAGGAGGACAGACAATTTTCATATACCCTGTAAACCCTTCTACATAACAAAAAGGTTGCTTCTCTTCTCGGTCTAAAATTTTAATTATTTTGTCTCTATTAGACTTACCACTTTGGTAAACATACATTTCATGAAACATTAAAAATCCTAACCCATCACCGTAAATTCTCTTTAATACTGCTACTTCTTTTACGTTGCCATCTAAAAACAACAAGGTAAATTTGTTTGGATTTGCTTTTTCTAAAGGAGTTTTAGGATAAATACGAAATATCTTGCCTTCATACCAATCTTTTTTTCTAAAAACAATTTTGTTAGCCTCAAGATACTTGTTACGACAATTTTCCACTTTTTTGTAAAGCGTATAATAAAGATTTTTGTCTTCTTCGCTTAAATACTTAAAAGGTTTGTCTATGTTTTTTAAAATTAAATCTGCAGTTCCTCCAACCGCCGCCGTACAATCCTCTAAACTTATTTCCTCTTTATTTTCACTTTTAAAAAACCAAGCAAAACTCTTTGAAAAAGAAACAAAGAAAAGAAAAAAGCTAAACATAAACGCAATGAATACTTGCTTCTTCATAACCTTACTTGCCTCCTTCCTTTTATTCTGTAGTCTTAATCCGTAGTCTAATCAGTGCTTAGAAAATTCCTGCTATTTGCAATGCAAGCATTCTCGTTACTTCTCTTGCAGCCTCGTCCCTTTTTAAGTTAGTTTGAGTAGCCGTTACGGCAAGTTTTGTTCTGTAAATCTGATAGTTTTTCTTATACTCTTGTTCTGTAGTAATAACCGTAGAAGTTCCTTGAGAAGCATTGGTTACGACTTTACCTACAACTGGTTTATCTGTCCTTTCCATTATTTGAATGTCTACTACTCCTGCAAAGGTTTCAATCTTTATCGCAGAACCGATCAAAGCACCTCCAACATAACCAACACCTGCACCAATAGCAGCAAGGATTAACGCATCAACATCCCTTCCTCCAGCAAGACCTCCTGCAACAGCACCTGCCAAAGCACCACTGGTTGCCCCATCTTTTGCCGCTGTTTTCCTGTAATAGTCAAAGTAAAGCACGTTTGTCTGGAGGATATAATCTGCTTGAGCAGGATCGTTTACTACATTATATCCCTTGCTTGCTAAGTTTTGAGCAATAGCTTCTTTTAAAACATTAGTATCGACTTCCTGTAGTTGAGAAGTATTTCTTACGTCAACAAAAACATTCCTGTACTGCAATTTTTTTGTTACGTCAAGAAAAATGGTATCGCTCATTTTGTAGTTGGTGTAAAGGTTGCGATACTCAATAGCTTCAGGAATGGTTGCACAACCTGTAAGTTGAAAAATAAAGAATAAGATTAACAAAAGACTGATAAATTTAGAAAAACCTCTGTTTCTCATAAACACCCCCCTAATTTTTAATTAAAATTTCTTCTATCTTTTGCAGTTCCGTTTTATTATATTTTATAAATAGGGTTTCTTCATTTTTTCTGACATAAACACAATTTCTTTCAAAACCGCAATGAGCAAGAAAATTGCGGTCGTTTATTTTGTCGCTTTCTCCTTTAATAAATTCTCGCAGGAGTTTGTAGTCTTCGGTAATCAAGTGGTTTATTCCTCCTCTTTCCGGTTCCTTTTCAAAGGTATTGTTTATTTCATGAGAGAGATATGGGATGTTTTGAATTAATCCAAAGCATCGATAAAGGCTATCATTACCTAAAAACTTACTTTTAATTTCGGTAAGGGAAACTTCTTCTTTTTTAAAAATGTTATAAGTTTGTAAAACTCTAACTATTCCTTTATAAAGAGATAACATAAGAAAAGCACTACTAAATAGGTTGAAATCTAAGTTTGGTGTCGTTTGGTAGTTTGCAGTCAATCGGTCTTTTACTAAAGTTGATATAACAGAGATACCTTCTTCAATTTTTTCTTCTGGATGGTATTCCCAGGTATAGAGTACAAGTGGGGTATTGTTTTTGATAGCTGAGTAAAAGAAATAACCATAAGAAAAAAGTTCGTTTAATAAATTTTTCTTTTTTCGTAATTCTTTAGCTTCTCCGGTCAAAAGTTTAGCAAAAGCACCGTATCCATCATTAAGGCTGTTATTATGAGGAGTTTCTGGATAATGGAAAAACGCTTTTACCTTTAAAGGGAATTTTTCGCGAATCATAAACTTTCTATCATATGGAGGTAAAATCGGGTCAGAGAAAGTTATATAAACTTGAAGATCGTCGTTCTTAGAATGAAAGTTCTGGAGTTTGTAAAAGGTGAAAAATAATCTCCCTGCTTCAAGAAGGGCTGAAACATATATATTATGTCCGCTTGAAATATCAAGGTAAAGCTCTGAAAAAGGCTCTTTTTGATAGCGAGAAACCAAGTCTATAAAAATTTCAAGGATAAGGTCTTCTAAAGTGGCGAAAAAGTTAATCCCTTCATATTGTCCTATGCTGTGAATTATTATAAAATCATCAGCTATTTTTGAATGAGGATGTTCCATAAAGTATTTACGAGGATTTACGAAATAATTTTCTGGGTTAGTTAAAATATTGTTTATTGTATTTTTTAAAACCTCAGGAAATTGGGTATTGTTAAGAAAAGATTTGTTTATTAAAAGACTTACTGGATAAATAAGAATTACCTTAGATTTTTCTTTATTTTCTTCAAAATGTTCTTTTAAAACAAAAGAGCTAAGCTGAGCAGAATATTCTTTATCTTTATAAAAAAAATTAATGTTTTCAAAACTTTTTGCATCAAGCCTTCCTATCTGATAAATTAGCTTCATACTACTCTCCTGAGGTTAGGATTTTATATTTTCCAAGCCCAAAGGAGGTATTTTTACCTGCATGGAATATCTCCCCTGCCTTAAGCAAGGTATAAAAAGGGCTAAGTTCTCCAGCAAAGGTTATATCTCCTATTAGGCCCCCGAGAACCATCCTACGGTTCTGTCTATAAGAATATCGCTCCCAATCAAACCATTTAAGGTTTGATTGAACTGTTTTTATCTTTTCCGCAAGATTTATTAACCCTTTAACCGGTATCTCTGGTATGTTTTCAGAAACATGAAAATAGTATAAAATGGTAATCCTTCTTAAAAGCGCTCTTATAATATGATGAAATTCTAAGTTTTTTACCAATTTTTTTCCGTAGATTAGTCTTAAAGGTGTAAGAAGTTGCAAAGTAAGCTCAGAAATAGACGGATGGTTACTGTTAAGGTCAAAGGTTATAGACTGTTTAAAGATACCCGTAGAGGAATAGTTAGTAATAAAAAATTTCCTATTGCCTTTTCCTATTCCATGTTCTCCTGCTAAACGCATAGCAAGAATAAAATGAGGTTCGTAAGCTGTAGCCTTTCCAATTAGAACGATTTTAATAGAAAAGGTTTCGCCTTTTTTGTATAAAGTTTTTTTTTCTTCTGGTGGTTTTATAACAAAGGGATGAGGTATAGAAGGATATTTGTGCAAATTAAAAGGTAGAGGCTTCTCAGGATTAGGTATGGTTTCAAAAATATAGGCATAGTAGCAATTTAGATAAAGAGGACATTGACGACAATCTTTGTAGGTTTTTAACACACAAAGAGCTTTTCTTAAAGTCCTTCCTATAACCCCTCTAAAAGAGGACCCTTTAAAAGAGGGTAAATAAAGTTCATCTTCCGGCTCACAGTCAAGGTTTAAAATTTTATAGGGTATTTCTACTATCATACAATCTTCTCAAAATAAAGAATAGCCCATCCAAAGGGCATAGCATTTGATATATCTTGTTTTCTTTCACTTGCAAGCCAGATGGTCGTTGGTGATGTGCTATATTCTTTTCTCCCTCCAGCTTTTTTGATTAGGATTTTTCTTATACCCTCTATGGTCATAGCCTCTGCACCGGAATGTTTACCAAGTTTGATAAAAACAGCTTTCTTTTCTTTAATTTGGGTTTTATGAAAAGGGTTTAACACAAACATTTTAAAGTTTAAGTTTTTATGAAGCTTATACTCTTTTTCTAAGATAGATATAAAATGTTTATGTATACTGTTTTTAAGTTCATCAAAATTAATTTTATCTCTATTTGTAGCTTGTGTTATTTCCATAGTGCCTTCAAAATAAGCCCCTGGAGGAATAACCTCTATAGGAAGGGTAAGTCTCCCCTTAGGTTCTCCTTTTTCTTTACTAACGTTTACTTTATATAAAATTTTAGTATCTATCGGGTTTTTAAGATTTAAGTCAGAAATTTTTAACGACCCAAAGGGGTCTTCTGAAGGGTTGTTATATTTTAACAAATTTTTTTCTAATTCATTGAATAATCCGTTTATTTCTTTAGGACGAGTGTTTACGTTGATCTGGGATATCTTTTGGGCTAAATCTTTTATGCTTTTTTCTTCTATCTTTTGTCTTAGTAAAGCCTCTAAATAACCTGTTCTTAAAGTGCCTTTGAGGGAGCTTCCTGGTATTATAGGTTGGTCTGTGTAAGGGTTAAAATAAGTTCTTGGGATTTCAAAATTGTTAAAATTTTGAATAATATCTTTTTGAGGTAATTTTAAGACTTCTTCATATCTTTTAGCAAGCTCAGAAGGTATAGCATATTGTTTAATGTTAGAGAGTCTTTTAACTCTATCTTTTATCCGATAGGCATAAAATTTATATAAATCCACTAAAGCAGATACATCTTTTTTGTTTGAGATTTTGTTAAGCTCAGTCCTTTCTTCTGGAGATAACTTTTCTAATAAGTCGAAAAGATTAAACTTTATTAAAATTTGTTTCTGGCTGTCTATTACAAATTCAAGAGGAGAAAATACTTCATCACATCCTATATGAATAGGGCTTAAAACTTCGATGGTTATTTTATATTTTTCCATGATTTACCTCCACAGGTATAACCAAAGAGTATCCTTGTGTTACTGCCTCTTCTAATATAGAGGAGACGTTAAATATAGCCCTTCCTATGTAGGCTTTCTTTTCAAAATTTTCAGGAATTAGTATAGCTCCTTCATCGGCTAATAAAACCGGAGCTTTAAAGGGATTAGCAGAGGAGCTCAACACATCACCATGTCTTCCAAAACGTAAAAAAGGCTCATAAAATATTTGAATATATCTAACCTTTTCCTCAGGAAGGACAGGTGATAGCGTATAGTAAGCGTTTTCAGTGTTTTTAATTTGAGAATAAAAATTTATTTCTTTATAGTTTACAACTTCAAATTTTCCCCAACCAGCCGTAGCATCTTTTCCAAACCCAAAACTTCCTATTCTTCTTAGAGCCTCAACTACTCCTTCAATAGGAAGGTCTTCTCTTACACCAACAAAAATTGCAAGCTCTGTCATATACCAGGTTTTAGGCACAACAAAGGGAGCAAAACCACTTCTACTTGTTGTGCCAGAAAATCTATTAATCGTACACCTAACCTGTTCATCTTCACTCAAAATTGTATCCAAGGGGGATATATATTCGATTTTGTTAAGAGGAGGGAGAGGTGGTTGGTAAACGAAATATTTTTGATTTTTTAAGTCTTTTCTTTTGCTTATTAAGTCATCTTCGGATAGATCGTATAAATAGTGTAACGGTAATGACGGTTTTTTGAGATATATTTTGCCATCCGTGTAGGGAAAAGCTGAAGAAATGATGCAAAATGGATTTGTTGAATATTCACTAAGTAAGGTATCTAAATCTTTACCCAGCAAGGTTTTATCATAAAGAATTTGCCAACAAAGCTGACCAAATAGGGTGTCACCTTTTAAAGGAGTTCCAAAGCCGGTTAAGGGTTTAATGTTTATTTGATAAGTTCTCAACTTACCCCTCCTAAGAACACTTTAACATTATTTAAGTAAAAAGTTGAATTTTATCGAATTTTTCTTTTATTTTTTCATCTTCAAACTCAAATTTTATTCTCCCATATCCTCTTGAGCCACAACCACCAAGGTAATCAAGTTCAAGAAGTTTCAACCCTTTTAATAGAGCCTCAAGAAGTTTTTCATCCTCTGTATTATAGATCTTTAAAGTAATCTGAAAATCAAACTCTGCTCCAGCAGGCACTCTTTCTATAAAACGAGGATGTTCTGCGGTTCCGGTTATTCTGTTTATACGGTTTTCGGCTTTTATTTCTGTAAACGGTAAACATTCATTGGTAATTTTTTTCTTAAAATCTTCGGTGAAGAAACAATCAGCAAAGGCAACCCTTGTTGGACCTATCTTTTTAAGAACATCTTCTCCTGAACCTGAAAGCCCAAAAAGTTTTAAAATGAGCGTTGCTTTTTCTTTAATTTCGTTTGGGATGGAATTATTGTTTAAGAGTTTATGAGAGGTTATACCACCACTATTAGGATCGACATTTTCAGAATAAGTAGGAAGTCCAAGATAATATTCAAGTAAACTTCTAATTTTTCCTTTTAAGCTTGACCCAGGTATATAGGGCTCGTTTGTGAGGGGATTTTTAACTACTAAGTTATCAACCCCACCGATATGCATTTCAGTATTACCTGAACCGATGTGCAAACCGGTTAAAAGTTTAATTTTACCTTTAATTTGATAAATTTTTTGAAGTTGAAGTGTTTTTTCCATGCTTAACCTCCTTTTTTTCTAATTATAATCTTGTGTTAATCATCCTTTCTATGATAACGATAAAATCCCATAAAAGCCTCAAAGAAGTTTTTAAACACTTCAAAATCTTCCCAAGTTTCAATTTGATTTAGACATTTTTCTATCATGTCTTTAAAGGCGTCGTTTATATGTTTTCTTCCTAAGGAATAGTAAGCTTTAGCTCTCAGTAATTTTATATAAGGTAAAAATTGAGGAAAACTTTCTTTTGTTACCTTTAAACGGTCGTAAAATAATAAAATTTCATCATAGAACTTACGTAATTGAGACCGTTTATTGCGTTTTGTATCTTTACTAATAATTTCAGAACATTGGTAGGCTATATCAGAAAAAAGTAAAGGGTTTACCAATCCTTCTTTTTTGTTTTCCCAAAATTTTATTTCAGGCAACGGTTGGGTATTTTCTTGTTGCCTTCTGTCTAAGTTCTGTCTTTGATTGAAACTTTGATTGTTTCTAAATTTACTTTGAGTCATATCCTGCCCTCCTTGTAGAGTATAGTATTTGCCAGAGAGGCAATCTAAAAGCCTCTCCGTGTTTTTCTAAAGCGTTTTTAATTTTTATTATAAAATCTTCCATCTTTTGTGCTCTTTCCTCTTTTTTTAATAACCTTTTTTTATCAAAATTTCTGACAGTAAAATAATAAAATAAACTCGGCCATAAAAGATTTTCTAACTCCTTTAAGTCAATCTTTGAATTTGTGTTTTTATCTGCCATACTTATCATTCTTTTAGCTTCTTCAACCATTTCAAGGATTTGGTTGAGTTTGTACAAATAACTTCTACTCAAAATTTCTTTTTGGTTGCTACAAAGAGATATAAGATAATCTTTGAGATTTTCTAACTCGGGAATGTCTTCCCAGGATATACTTTTTCTAAAAATGTTTAATCTATTTTTCCCATCTTTTTTGGCTTGGGAAAGTGCGTTTTCTGTTTTTTCTGCAAGTTCAATAATCGGGAGGTTAGGTTTGGTAAGAACATATCCGGCTGATATGGTAAAAGCAGAATTATTACAAACATACTTCTTAAAAAGCTCGTTAACTTTTAAAGCAAAAGCATAGCACTCTTTCCATGGGCCTATAAAAAATAGGTCGTCTCCTCCGGAGAATACATTATATATTAATTTGTATTGGGTTTGACAAAGATAAGGTAAATAATAGGCAAAGAATAGGTTTAACATACGAGATAGAGTTAAATAACGAGAAAAAGTACGTTTGCTTTCAGGCAGTCCGCGATAGAAAATTGTTCCCAGATTATCTACATCTGCTTTAATTACTCCAAGTGCTTCTATTCCGTAAATCTTATTATCGTCCCCTTTGGTTAATGATTTTTTAGCAAGTTCCTCTAAGGTTAAAATTTCTTTGCTTTCTTCATCGTAGGGTACATAAGCATTAATAAACTTTTTAGCAAAGATGTCTTTATTGTTTTCTTTTTTATCCTTAGGTAAAGATAAATCCCAGATATGAATAAGGCCTTTTTCTGAGAGTAAACCTCGAATAACATCAGGGTTGTCTTCAAAGGTTATCCAGTATTTATTAAAAATAGGAATAGAATTTAACATGTTTTTATTTTTTTCAGTAAAAACTAAGATATATTTCTTTTTTACTAAAGACTCACCTAATTTTTTATGGTCATTACATAAACGACAAACGTGAATAATTTCCTCTTGTTCATCTTTTATGAATTTTTCTTGAATTTCAGCAGGTCTCTTATCACAAATCTTACAAACACCTGCTCCTGAAAATTTTTCAAAATAATTTTTTATCACGCCACCATATCTTAAAAGGTCAAATTTTTGGTACTTCTTTTCTTCGGATTTGCGACCTAAACGTTTCATGAGGTTATTGTATCCATTTTCATATAATAACTCTTCAGGTTTAGCCTCTGTATATACTAAACCTATGGAGGCTTCTCCAAAATAATGGTCGTAAAACCAATCGTTGATTTTTAGCTCTAATTCTTTAAGTTTAGTTTTTATTTCTTCTATATTAGGGACTAAAAGTAAAAATTTGCCGGCAGCAGAAAAAAGTAAATTGACAAAAGGCAAACCTAATTCTCTCAAAAGGTAATCAGCTACTAATTCTGTGTAAAGAGATACCATAAAAGAGCGGCCTCTTAAAATTTTGGCAGCCCATTTTCTTGTTTCTCCTCCAGAGGCAAAAATAAATTTTTGGATACCATAGAAATTGCCTTCTATAAATAGAAATTTTTCTTCTTTTCTATTTTGGACATGACTTTCTGAAAGGGTGTTGGTTTTTGTATGATATAAATATAACGTTGAGGCAAGGCTTGCGGTGAAATAAGCATGATCATAAAGCGAGATGTCAGTTGGGATTTTCTCGAACTTATTAGTAGAGGAGATTCCAACCGTTGCCGAAGGCACAAATAAAAAATATTCTAACATCAAAGTATTTAAACTTTCTAACCAAAGTTCAGGCCTACCTTTTTGAGAAGAAAGCTGTTTGAATTTTTGGATGAAGTTTTCCCAGATATTTTTATATTTTTCTTTGGAAACCATCTTCCCAATTCTATCGGTTGGGAAAATACTTTCAGGTTTTAATTTATCAAGGTTGTAGGCAAATTTGTAGTTCTCTAATTTCCCTTCTTTCCATTTATTGTCTAAACTAACATCCTCAAAAAGACTTAGGAGTGGGACATCTGCTGAGGTTTCTCCTTTTTCAGGATTGGTTTCTTCTATAAACCTTCTCCTTTCGTATCCACTACTTAATTGATCGGCTTCACTAATGATTAATTGCCAAATTGACTCAGGTTTATGATGTTTAGCAGCTAAGTTAATAAGCGAATAATCTGCGTTTTCTTTTTGTAAAAAATAATTGGGGATAAATTCTTTTAAATCTTCTATAAATTTAGCAGTATATAGCACATGGTTGTGGGTGTAATATCCACTATAACTAGGCTGATATAAGTCACGATTTTTTTCTAAAAATTCAGCGGGCAATTTTTCTCCTGTTCTTTGATAAACTTTACCTAAGTCATGAAGTAGTGCAGCTAAAATGGTTTTATAAAGGATTGGATCTTTCATAAGACTACTCCTTTTAATAAACTTTTTGTTTTACTTTTTGTTTTATAAAAATCAGCATTTTTAACCTAATCTGACCTTTTTTCTCTAATTTTTCTTAAAAATTTAAAATCGATAACCGGTTGATATAAATTTTCACCTTTTTGAAAGTTGTAAATCTGGCCATCTACATAATGACCAAAGGCAAGCCCTATCATAAAAGCTACAACAACAGGACATGAGAAGAAAAAGTGATAACTATTAAAAGAATATTTTTCTCTGACATCTTGGATAAAGCTTGCAGCTTCTTTTGCCACTTCACGAAAAGTTTCTATCGGTAAATTTCCTTTAAACTCCGTTTCAAGAATAAGAAAAGATGGCTCTCTTAAAATTGAGGAAACATACTTTTTAACATCTGCGGTTGGTTCATGGTGAGAAAAGTTGAGCACAATCACTAAATCTTCTCCCTTTTTTTCAAAAGAAGGTTTTAAGTATTGATAAACCTTTAGCCTTTCTTTAAAGAATCTTGGCTCTTCGACCTTTATAGGATGGTATTTAGTTTCTCCTTCTATCGTTTGATAATGATAAAAAACAAAGGGGTCAAAATGAGAAAAAAGAACCCCAAAAGCAAAACCAAGGGAAACAGGCCCTCTTAAGCCTAAATGATAGGTTTTTATACCAGGCAAGCAGGTTTTTATACGGTCTATTTTTTCAGCAAAAGTTTTACAGGTTTTTTCCCAGTCTTCTTTAGAGTTAAGTTGTCCTGTGATTATATAAAAATTGTCTTCTTGAAGATTATAAAAAAGTTCAAGACCTTTTAAGATTTCAAACTCAGCTAAAACTTTAGTCCCTGTATAGGAATTTAAAAACATATTAAACTCTTCTTTTCCTGATGAGGTTACATAAAAAGGAATATCCCATCTATCGTTTTCAAGATAGGTTTTAATGGCGTTAAAATGTTTTACTTGTAATGGAGTTATTAGTCTAAGGTTATTTTGTTTAGTGTAATTTAATTTTTCTTTAATGTGGTCTACCTCTAAAAGGTCTCCTTTGGAATTTAAAGCACCTGTAAACCTTAAATCTTCTGGAATTTTAGCTATAGAAAGTGCTACCGCTAAAGGAAGCATAAAACTTTTCCCGGTAAAATAGGTTTCAAAAAAAACCGCAAAACTTGTTCCTAAAAATTTTTTTATCGTTAATAGAGGACTTCTTAATTCAGGAAGGTTGGTTATGATTTTAGAGGTTTCAGGAATAGCCAAACCTTTATAGGGTTTTACTGAAATTTTAGCCTTTTCTACCTCTTTTTCTACAAGCAAGACTTCAAAGATTTTTTCTTTAGCTGTAAGTATTTTTTGGGCATCAGAGTTTTTTATATTTAGGGCGCGAGCTATAATTTTGGGGCTAATAACATCCTTTAAACGTGTCTTTACATAATGTATTAACTCAAATTGGATTTTAGGAGAAAAAAGGTCCCACCTTAAAAATAAATCCTCTATGTATTCATCAAGCAGACCCTGCCAAAGAAACTTTAAAAGATGATCCTCTTCAAAGACTTCAAACCTGAACATCAAGCTCCTCCTCAAGAAATGAATAATCAAGAAGGGCTGGAAGGGGCTCTAAAATAAGTTTATCTTTTTTCAATTCTCCTTCAAAAAACTTTTGGCCTTTTATCCAGATAGAAACGTTTTTTCCTATAAATTCTTGGGGTAAATAAATAATTAGTCTCGCATAAGACTGAAGTTTTTCTATTAAAGCCAAAAAGTTTTTCCCTTTAAATACTTCTTTAGAAGAAGCTGCTTTTTGAAAGCAATATTCTTTAAAAGTTTCTTCTATAGAAGGAGAAAGCTTAATTATTTGAGGAGATTCTTCGTATTCTTCAAGTTTTTCGAGATAATTAAGAAGACTTGCCGTATTGAAAGGTGCAAGCCGTTGCATGACTAAACGAATGTATTCTCCTTGAAGGGTTTTAGGGATATTAGTTTTTTCTGCGTAAGATAGAAGCTTTTCTATATCTTCCATCTTCAATGTCCCTATTTTCTTTAGGAACTTGCTAACGAAAAGATCTTCTAAATAAATCCAAAACGGCAATGCTACCAATAAAGTTTTACTCTCTGGAATTCTCAAAAGAGGGGTTTCTTTTGAAAGCCAACCTAAAGAAATCTCTTCAGTTAGCACGACCGCTTTGTAAAGTTTTTCTTGATAAAAAGACATTTCTTCTACGATTACAAAATAAACGGGTGGCATAGCTTGAATAACCCTCAAGTCCCCAACCTTGACAGGTTGAGGATTCTTAACAGGTAGCAATTCAATTTCTTCGGATGAAATAGTTCTGTATAACTCAAAATCTTTTTTTATCTGGTCTTCCAAAGGCATAAAATTTATCCTTTTATAAATTTTAAAAAGGCACAGTTATTTCTTACTTTTTAATAAATCAAGTTTTTCACAAATTTCTGACTTAATAACCTCAAAAAATTTATAGGTATTTGTGTCCTCTAACAATTCTCTTACTAAAATTTCTTTAAGCTTAGGCTTTAATCTTTCCCATCTTTTATAAAAGGCATCTCTTTTTTCGGAGGTTTGATTTTTATGTTTATAGATATTCTTTAATATATACCAGCATAAGGTTTCAAGTTCTTTTTTGGTTAAAGATTGTTTTAAAGAAAAACTAAGATGTAGAAGGGTTTGGTCTTCTAAGTAATTAATAAAAACTTGGGGTATACTTTCTTCAAGCTTTAGTTCCTTTTCTTCTTGGTCTTTTTGAGAAAAAAGGTCCTCAAAGTTTACTTCTTTTTCCAATACCCTAAACCCTGAAGAAAGATGATAGTATATCAAGTTTACAACCATAGCAAAGAGATAGTTTTCGTGAATAAAGTTTAGACTAAGAAGGGTATCTTTTTGATATACGATTTTTACAAAAAGCTCTTGGGATAAAGCTTCAAGATAATCAGGACCATAATATTTAGCAAAAACTTTTTCTATATAAGAGGTAAAATGGGTTTTAAAAGCTCTTTTGAGCAGTTTCTTAAAGTCTTTCTTTAGTAATTCAAAATCTTTAGGTGAACACTGGTTGTTTAATAATTTTTGTAATATCGGTTTATAATCTTTCATCGTTTTGTAGTATCAGAAGAAGAGTAAAAATGGTTTACAATAAGTGTGTCTAATATTTCTAAATCTTCACAGCTTCCACAATAGATAAAATCAGAAAGTAGGTCTTCGGGAGATTTAAGGGATATACAAAGGGGTTTACCTAAAGGAGAAATGACATAAGAAGTATTATAAAAAGGAAATTTGGAACAAATTTTTTGTTTCTGAAAACATAGAGATAAATCGATTTTTAGAGGGGATATATAAGAGGCGGTTAGAAATACAAGTTTATAGTAACCTGTCTCGGCTTCTTTCCAAAAAATACAAGGACGGATTTTTTTAGGGTTGGAACTCCCAAGGCAGTTATAGACTTTGTCTAATTTTTTGAGAAGGGTATTAGGAATAAGGCCTAAATGTTTGCGAAAAGGCTGGTTTAATTCAAAAAATAAAGGCAAAGCCTTAATCTTTTTCATACGGCTTTTTTAAATATCAATCTTTTTATGTGATATTTTTTATATAATTTATAAAAATTTGTCAAGCATAAATTTTTGAGATTATGGTTATTATTTAAAAATAGATAGGAAATTCCCTTGCTTTCGTTTCAGTTTTTTCATAATTTTTTTAAATCTTGCAAAAATCATGATTTGCAGTAAATTTCTAAATTTAGATTGAATTTCAATTTTGACAAAAAGAAGTCAGAATTTGATAAAAGAGGGAAAAAATGGAAGAAGAAATAAAGGAAAGGTTGGCAAAAGTTCGGGCACAGTTTGAAAATTGGGGGGTAGAAGGGTTTCTTTTCTCCTCGCAAGCCAATGTATTTTATCTTTCTAATTTTAGGTCAACTAATGCTTATGTCTTGTTAACTAAGGAAGAGGCTTGGTTTTTGACTGACCCGCGCTACTATGAAAAAGCACAAAAGGAGCTTACAGGTTGGGAGGTTGTTGAGATAAAAGGGGACACACTAAAATTTCTAAGAGATGCTATCCGAAGGATAGGGATTAAAAGGTTAGGTTTTGAAAAGGACAAGGTAAGCTGTGCCTTTAAAGAGGGGCTTAGAACCAGAGGTGTTAAACTGGTGGGGATGTTTGAGCCTTTAAGCCAGCTAAGGATGATAAAGTCTAAAAAGGAGCTTGAGGTTTTAAAAGAAGGGGTAAAAAAGACAGATGAGTTGTTTTATAAAACCTTACAAGAGATAAAAAATTTCTTATCGGATGGGCTTGTTTTTACAGAGCTTACCTTAAGAGGGGTTTTGGTTTCTCATCTTTTTTCCTTAGGGGGAAAAGGAGAAAGTTTCCCTGCGATCATAGCTTTTGGTAAAAACAGCTCTGTTCCTCATTGGGAGACCTCGGAAAGTTCCCTTTCTAAGGAAGGGGTTTTGCTTTTAGACTTTGGGATGATGTGGAAAGGATATGCCACCGATTTTACCCGTACGGTTTACTTAGGAGACCCTCCGGCTGAATTTAAAAAACTTTATACTATACTTAGAGATGCTTGGTGGTTGGGTTTTGAGAAAGTAAGGGTAGGAGAAAGGATTGCTGAGATAGACCGGGTGATAAGAGAATATTTAGGGGAAAAAGGGCTTGCTAAGTATTTTATTCATGCTACTGGGCATGGGATAGGGGTTGAGGTGCACGAGGCACCAAGGGTGGTTTATACTGCAGATCCAAACTTAAGGATAGAAGAAGGGATGGTTTTTACGATAGAGCCAGGGATTTATTTTCCTAATAACTTTGGTATAAGGCTTGAAAACATGGTTTTTGTAGAAGAAGGAAGAGGAAAGGTAGTTTCTGAGGTCCCTTTAGATTTAATAATTATATAATTATTAAGTAAAAAGGACGGTTAAAATGAAAACGATAAGGGTAGCCTTGGTAGGTAATCCTAACGTAGGAAAAACAAGTATTTTAAACCATTTGGTAAGGTCTAACCTCAAGATAGGCAACTGGTCTGGGGTAACCGTTGAGAAAAAAGAGGGGAAAACTTTTTTTCAAGACTATGAGGTTTATTTTATAGACCTTCCTGGGGTTTATACTTTAGAGCAGGCGGTTTCTGAGGATGAAAAAGTAGCGGTTGAATTTTTGCTTTCAGGAGAGTATGACGTTATCCTTAACGTAGTAGAAACCCCAAAAATAGAAAGAGACCTTTATCTTACCTGTCAGCTTTTAGACCTGGGTAAACCTATGGTATTAGCCCTTAATATGATAGATGAGGCCCAAAAGTTAGGGATTTCTATAGACATAGAAAGGTTGTCAGAGCTCTTAAAGGTTAGGGTGATAAAGACCATAGGTAGGACAGGAGAGGGGGTAAAGGACCTTTTACCTGCGGTGGTTGAGGCTTATGAAAAAAAGACCATACCTTTTCAAATTTCTTATCCTCAAGAAATAGAAGAAAGGCTTAAAACCTTAAGCTTTTCCGAAGAAGAACCTTTAACCAAGTTTGAGAGGCTACGTTTGCTGGAAAAGCAATATCCAGAGCTAACGGATTTGATAAAAGACAAAAGGCTTAGTTTGACAAGAGGGGTGGCTAAAGAGGTAGTTAAACGCAAACTTATCCCAAAAGAAAATTTTACAGAAACTTTAGATCGGATTTTACTGCACCCGGTTTTTGGTTTTTTGTTTTTTTTCCTAATTATGTATCTTTTTTTTAAAATCTCTTTTGATTTTTCTAAGCCTATCATAGACTGGATAGACGGATTTTTACAAGACTTTTTGGCTCCTCTTTGTTATCAATTTTTGGAAGGGTTGGGGGTTTCAGAGTTTTTCAGAGATTTTATAGCTAATGCGTTTTTTGGTGGGGTAGGGGTGGTGCTTTCTTTTTTACCTTTGGTTGCGGTGATGTATTTCTTTTTAACCCTTCTTGAAACTTCAGGCTATCTTCCGAGGGTTTCCTTTTTGATGGATAGGTTTACCCATAAGATAGGGCTTCATGGACAAAGTGTTATTCCTCTTATCTTAGGGCTTGGGTGTAATGTACCTGCTATACTTGCAACCAGGACTTTTCAAGAAACTAAAGATAAACTACTGGTTATGGCTATGATTCCCTTTATTTCTTGTCCTGCAAGATTGGTGGTTTTTTCTTTCTTTGCCTTTACCTTTTTTCAAAACCCTGTGGGGCTTATTTTTGGGTTGTATCTTCTGGGTATTGTTTTTTCAGTATTAACAGGGTTTGTTTTAAGAAAAACCCTTTTGAAAAAAGAGTTATCTCATTTTGTGATGGACCTTCCTCCTTATAGGATGCCTGCTTGGAAGACTGTGTTTAACATAACCAAGGTTTATGTTAAAGAATTTATCTATAGGGCTGGGACGGTTATCTTTGCGGTTTCTCTTTTGGTGTGGTTGCTTTTAAACCTTCCTTTTGGAGAGAAAAACATAGAAAATACCTATGCAGCAAAGCTTGGCAAGGCTCTAAGCTATGTCCTTTCTCCTATAGGGCTTGGAGATTGGAGGATAAGCACTTCTGTCGTTTCTGGATTTTTAGCCAGAGAGGCTATTTTAAGTAATTTAGGGGTTATAGTTTCTGAAGAAAAGGAAAAAGCCTTTGAAAGGATAGACCCAAAAGAGAAGGCTAAAGAACAGTTTTTAAAATTAGGAGAGGCTTTAAAGCAAAGTTTTGCTTCCTTTTTAAGCTTTTTTCCTTCTTCTTTTTCGGTAGAAGAAGAGGAAGTAGGGCTTAAAGAAAGGATAAAAGGCCTTATAGATTTTAGGCAGGCTCTTTCTTTGTTGGTTTTTGTGTTGATTTACAACTCTTGTGCGGCAACGGTTATCACGATGGCAAGAGAAGGTAATCTTAGGTTTGCTTTAGGGTTTTTAGTCTACAGTTTTGTTTTAGCATGGTGGATTAGCTTTCTTGTTTTTAGATTAGTTTAAAATAATTCATTTTATGTTAAAATGCATAAAACACAATCAACTGAGGGGGGATAAATGCGTGTTTTGGTAATAGGGGCTGTAGCTTGTGGAACCAGGGCAGCTTGTAGGCTTAAGAGGTTGCGTCCAGACGCAGAAATCTTGATGATAGATCAAGACCAGTATATTTCTTATGGCGGATGTGGTATGCCCTATTATCTTACTGGAGATGTGTCTCATATAGATGAGCTGAGAAGAACCACCTTTCATGCCATAAGAGACGAACGTTTTTTTAAAGAAGCTAAAGGTATAGAGGTTTTAACCAGGGTCAAGGCAGAGGAAATAGACCGAAAGAAAAAAACCGTTAAGGTAAGATGGTTAGATACAGGAAAAACTGAAGAGATAGTTTATGATAAATTGGTGATAGCTACCGGCACCAAACCTAAAATTCCTCCTATTCCAGGGGTTGAGCTTGAGGGGGTGCATACCCTTTCTAACCTTCATGATGCGATAAAAATTAAAGAGAAGCTGGTAAAAGGAGAGGTAAAAAGCCCTTTAGTCATAGGGGCTGGTTTTATAGGGCTTGAGGTGGTAGAGGCTTTTGGGGAATCCTGGGGGCTTCCGGTAACTTTATTAGAATATTTTCCCCAGGTTTTGCCAAGGCTTATAGACCCTGTTCTTTCAAAAATTGTAGAAAATCATTTAAGGACAAAAGGGGTCAAAGTGGTTTTAAACGCACGGATTAAAGAAATAGTGGGAGAAGGAGGCAAGGTAGTCGGGGTTAGAACAGAAGACAGTTTTTATCCAGCAGACTTGGTGCTTTTAGCTACAGGAGTAATCCCGAATACAGACTTGGCTAAGCAGGCAGGACTTTTGGTTTCTCCTATTACTGGGGGGATAGTGGTTAATGAGAGGATGCAAACTTCAGACCCAGATATCTATGCAGGCGGAGACTGTGTAGAGGTATTACATCTTATTACCGGAAAAAAGATGCTTATGCCTCAAGGGTCATTAGCTAATAAGCAAGGGAGGGTTATCGGAACTAACCTCGCAGGAGGATATGCTAAGTTTAGAGGGACGATAGGAGCTTTTATTTTAAAATGTTTTGATATGGCTATAGGGGGCTGTGGGATTAGTTTGGGGGTAGCCAAGGCAGAAGGTTTTGTAGATGCCACCTATGCCCTTAACATCCAGCACGAAAGAGCTCATTTCTTTTCTATAGGTTGTTCTTATTATCATCTGGTTTTTGATAAAGGAACCGCTAAGGTTTTAGGTTTCCAATCAATAGGTCCTTACACAGATGGCACTTTAGCAAGGGTGCATGCTATGTCAGCATTACTTTTAGAAAGACCTTCAATCCAAGATGTAGTAGAGCTTGAGCTTGCATACTCTCCACCTTTTAACACCGCCCTTGACCCGATTAATATGACAGGGCATGTAGCGGAAAATTTGATTTTTGAAAGGTTTACCCCTATAGAATGGGATGAAGTATTGAAAAGGCTTAAGGAAAAAGATCCAAGCTTGTTGATAGTAGATGTTAGGACCCCAGAAGAAGCCAAAGAGATGGTTCAGAAATATCCAAATTGGATTAACATTCCTTATCAAATCGCACGAGAGAAGATAAAAGACCTTCCCAAGGATAAAGATTTGGTAGTGGTTTGTAGTGTAGGGACAAGGTCTTATGAAGTGGTAAGATGGTTAAAAGCTGAGGGATATGAAAGGGTTTTTATGCCGATGGGAGGGGTGGTTCTTGCTAAATCATGGGGGGAAGATATTAGATGAGACTGCAGGCAGTAAGAGGTTTTAAAGACTGGTTGCCAGAGGATTTTGTAAAGTACGAATATTTAATAGATAAGGCACGCTTTTGGTGTAAACTTTTTAACTTTAAAGAGATAAAAATACCTATTCTTGAAAAAACCGAGCTTTTTGTAAGGTCGATAGGAGAGGTTACAGATATAGTCCAAAAGGAAACCTATTCTTTTGAGGACAGAAATAAAGAGTGGCTCACTTTACGTCCTGAAGCCACGGCTGGTATCTGCCGGATGTTGATAGAGCATGGACTTTATGTAAGGCCTAAGCCTTTAAAGTTTTTTACCATAGGTCCTATGTTTAGGCATGAGCGTCCTCAAAAAGGTAGGTTGAGAGAGTTTTATCAGATAGACCTTGAGGTTTTTTCAGACCTAAATCCTTATTTAGAGGCTGAGGTTCTTGCTTTAGCCTTAAACATTTTAAAAAGTCCTTTGTCTGAGGTTTCTGAGAGGTTAAACGACCTTTATACTTTGGAGTTAAACACCCTCGGTTGTCCTGAGTGTAGACCCAAATACAGGGAGGTTTTGTTATCTTTTCTAAAGCAACATAAAGAAGGACTTTGTGAAACCTGTAAGGGAAGGATAGACAGAAACCCTTTAAGGGTGCTTGATTGTAAAAATGAAGGGTGTAGGCAGGTAGTTTCTGAAAGTCCTTTGATTACAGAGTTTTTATGTGAGGCTTGTAAAGCTCATTTCTTAGAACTTAGAGAAGCCTTACAGTTTTTAGGAATAGAATATTCTTTAAATCCCAGGTTAGTAAGAGGTTTAGATTATTACGTAAGGACTATTTTTGAGGTTAAGGCTAAAGGCTTAGGGGCTCAAGATACGGTTTGTGCAGGTGGTAGGTATGATTATTTATTGAAAGAGCTGGGTGGGCCTGAACTTCCGGCCATAGGGTTTGCTATAGGCCTTGAGAGATGGGCTATTTCTGTTTTTGGGGATGAGGAAAAGCAAGGTCTTCTTGACCCAAAGTCTTTGGCAAATAAGCTTTGTCCTGAGCTGTATTTAATTTTTTTGGGTAAGCCCTTGATTAAACAAGGGATTATTCTTTCTCAGAAACTTAGAGAAAAAGGTATAAGGTGCGAAGTTACTTATGAAGAAAAATCACTTAAAGCCCAGCTTAAAAATGCAGATAAACTGGGAGCTAAGCATGTTTTGCTTTTAGGAGAAAAAGAGTGGGAGGAGAAAAAGGTCGTTTTTAGAGATTTGAGACAGAGTACACAAAAAGAGATAGGTTTTGAAAACTTAGAAGACCTGGCAGACAAGGTGTTTAAAGAGATAAAAGGATGGATTTAAAAATTTCCCCTACCAAAGAGGTTTTTGAAAACCTTGCCCAAACATATAATCTAATCCCTGTTTACACAGAGGTCCCTTGTGATTTAGACACTCCTATTTCGCTTTTTTACAAGTTAGGGGAAGGGAAAAGATATGCCTTTTTACTTGAGAGCTTAGAAGGAGGAGAAAAGTGGGCAAGGTATAGTTTTATAGGGATAGACCCTTATCTGGTGTTTAAAAGTAAAGGCCAACAGGTCTGGCTTTTTGAGAGACAAAATGAAGGTCTTATCCTTAAAGATAACTTTTTTAGCGCCAACCCTTTTAACGAGCTAAGAAAGTTAATCAAAGGAGTAGATTGTGCGTTGGTTGATGGTTTACCAAGGTTTTTCGGAGGGGCAGTAGGTTTTATAGGTTATGAAACGGTAAGATTTTTCGAAAAAATTCCTGTAGGAGAAGAGATTTTAGGGTTTTCTGACCTACATTTTATGTTTCCAGAGGTGGTTTTAGTTTACGATAGGTTTAAGCATGCCCTAAAGATCGTCTATAATGTAAGGATTGACCAAAAAGAGAAGGTTTCTAAGGTTTATCAAGAGGCGGTAGCTAAGGTTTGTGAGATAAAAGACCTTATCTTTTTTTCTAAAATTGTTTATCAGCCTTTCGAAATAACCTCTATCGCTTCTCCTCAACCAGAGATTACTAAAGAAAAGTTTTGCTCCATGGTAGAAAGAGCAAAAAAATATATTGAAGAAGGAGATATCATTCAGGTAGTCCTTTCTCAGCGGTTTTCTTTTAAATCTAAGGTTCCTCCTTTTCTTTTTTACAGGGCTTTAAGGAAGGTAAATCCTTCGCCTTATCTATTTTTTTTAAAACTTGACGATGAGGTGCTTATCGGTTCTTCTCCAGAAATTTTAGTAAGAATGGAAGGCAGTTTGGTTGAGACAAGACCTATCGCAGGCACACGAAAGAGGGGAAAAACAGAACAAGAAGATAAGGAGTTGGAAAAGGATTTAAAAGGAGATAAGAAGGAATTAGCTGAACATATCATGCTGGTTGACCTTGGGAGAAATGACCTTGGTAGGATTTGTAAATATGGGACGGTTGAGGTTTATGAGTTGATGGTGGTTGAACGTTATTCTCATGTGATGCATCTTGTTTCAGGGGTTAAAGGTGAGGTTATTCCAGGGTTAGACATGTTTGACGTCTTTGCCGCTACTTTCCCTGCAGGGACGGTTTCTGGTGCTCCCAAAATACGGGCGATGGAGATTATCGCTGAAATTGAAAAGAAGGAAAGAGGTCCTTATGCAGGTGCTGTAGGATATTTTGGTTTTTCAGGTAATATGGATTTTTGTATTACTATAAGGACTATTTTCCAAAAAGGAGAGGTTTGTTATCTTCAAGCAGGAGCAGGGATAGTGGCTGATTCTGACCCTGAAAAAGAATACGAAGAAACTTTAAACAAGGCTAAAGCTATGTTTAAAGCTATAGAAATCTTAAGAGAGCTGGTTTAAACCATGAAACGGGTGGTAGTAATAGATAATTATGATTCTTTTACCTATAATCTGGTTCAGCTTATCGGGATTATGCTTGAGAAAATCTGGGGAGGGGAAATAAAGGTTTTCAGAAACGATACGATTACTGTGGAAGAGGTGCTTAGTCTAAAACCAGATTATTTGCTGATTTCTCCAGGTCCTTGTACTCCTAAGGAGGCAGGGATTTCGGTTGAGCTTATCAAAAAGGCGGCAGGAAAGATTCCTATCTTAGGGGTTTGTCTTGGACATCAAAGTATAGCTTATGCCTTTGGGGCAAAAATAGTTAAGGCTAAGAGGCTTATGCATGGTAAGGTTTCTCAGGTTTTTCATGACGGGAAAGGTATTTTTAAAGATTTACCTAATCCCTTTCAGGCTATGCGATATCATTCCTTAGCCGTGGACCCAGATACCTTACCAAATTTTTTTGAGATTACCGCTCAGGCTGAGGATGGAGAGATTATGGGTATAAGACACAAAGAATGGCCTATAGAAGGTGTGCAGTTTCATCCAGAATCTATCGGTACTTCTCTTGAAAGATGGATGAAATATTCTTTTCCCCCAAAAGATTGGGATTTTTCTAAAGATGACCTTCCAGAAGGGGTGATACTTTTGAGAAACTTTTTAACTGCTTATTAGTGCTATGATGGAAAGGCTGGGGGAGATTTTAAGAAACTTTTTTTGCTGGATTTACTGTGTGATTACTGTTCCTCTGTTTGGAAGTTTAGTCTTGGTGATAAGAAAGCATTTTTGGGCAAGGGTTTGGTGTAAAGGGTTGTTAAAGGTTTTGGGAGTAGAAATAAAGGTTTATAAGGAGGTTGACCTTCCTAAAGGAATCTATATTTTTATGGCCAACCATCAAAGTCAACTTGATATTCCTGTTTTAGAAAAAGTGCTTGAAGATTACAACATAAGATTTTTAGCCAAAAAAAGCCTTTTTAACATTCCTTTTTTTGGTTGGGGATTAAAGGTCTTAGGGTATGTGCCTGTAGAAAGGGAGGACCCTAAGGAGGGGTTTAAAAGTATATTAGCTTGTGTAGAAAAGATTAAAGAGGGTGTTTCTTTGGTGGTTTTCCCTGAAGGCACGAGAAGTAAAGATGGGGAGGTTTTGCCTTTTAAGTTAGGTGGTTTTTTAATCCCGATTAAAGCGCAAGCAAAAGTAATACCGGTAGCTATTTGGGGAACCAAAGAGGTTTTACCTAAAGGGTCTCTTTGGTTAAGGGTAGGAAGAAAAAGGAGGATAGGGGTTTACTTAGGAGAGCCTATAGACACTACCGGTCTAACTTTAAGAGATAAACACCTTCTATCCCAAAAGGTAAGAGAAGCGATTTTACAAGGGATAGAACGCCTTAAGAAGGAGGTTGAGTAAGGTATGGCGGAGATTATTGCTGTTCCTTTAGAAGAGGAGTTAAAAGAGTCTTATTTAGACTATGCGATGAGTGTTATTGTAGGTAGAGCCCTTCCTGACGTAAGAGATGGGTTGAAGCCGGTGCAAAGAAGGATTCTCTATGCTATGTATGAGACAGGAAACGACTGGAACAAACCTTATAAGAAAAGTGCAAGAATAGTAGGAGAGGTGATCGGTAAGTATCATCCTCATGGAGACATGCCTGTATATGAAGCTATAGTAAGGATGGCCCAAGACTTTAGCATGAGATATCCTCTGATAGACGGGCAAGGAAACTTTGGGTCTGTAGACGGAGATTCCCCTGCTGCGATGAGGTATACTGAGGTAAGGCTTGCCAGGATCGCCCATGAGCTTTTAGCAGACATAGAAAAAGAGACCGTAGAGTTTACTCCTAACTATGATAATACCTTAAAAGAACCTTTAGTTTTGCCTTCTAAAATTCCTAATCTTTTGATAAACGGTTCTGCAGGTATTGCTGTGGGAATGGCAACCAACATCCCCCCTCATAATCTTTCTGAGGTAATAGACGGACTGATTTTTCTTTTAAGGAATCAAGAGGCTTCGGTAGAAGACCTTATGCAGTATATAAAAGGTCCGGACTTTCCTACCGGGGCTTACATCGTAGGTACAGAAGGAATTAAACAGGCCTATACCACAGGAAGAGGGATTCTAAAACTTAAGGCAAGATATAAGATAGAACGGGAAAAGGATAAGGTTAGGATTGTTTTTGATGAAATTCCCTATCAGGTAAGCAAAGCTAAAGTGGTAGAAAAGATAGCTCAACTGGCTAAAGACAAAAAGATAGAAGGTATAGCAGAAGTGAGAGACGAGTCTGATAGAGAAGGAATAAGGATTGTAGTTGAGCTAAAAAAGGAGTGGGCAAACGCCCCTTATACCATACTTAAAAAGATTTATGATATGACCCCGCTTCAGACGACCTTTGGGGTTATTATGTTGGCTTTAGTAAACGGCAAACCTGAGGTGCTTACTCTTAAGGATATTTTGTTAAACTTTTTAAACTGGCGTAAAACCGTTGTTATAAGAAGGACCCAGTATGACCTTAGAAAATCCAAAGAAAGGCTTCATATTTTAGAAGGATTTTTAAAGGCTCTTTCTCATATAGATGAAATTATAGAACTTATAAAAAAGTCTCAAACTCCTAAGGAAGCCAAGGAAGCCCTTATTAAAAGGTTTGGTTTTAGCGATATTCAGGCTCAAGAAATTTTAAACCTAAGGCTGCAAAGATTGACCGCTTTAGAAAGAGAAAAAATCCTTCTTGAATATGAGGACATCAAAAGAGCTATCAGCTATTACGAAAAAATTTTAACCCATGAGCCTACGCTTTTAGCGGTGATAGAAGAGGAATTAAAGGAGATAAAAGAAAAATACGGAGACCCAAGAAGAACTAAGATTATCTCTGAAGAAGAACCAGAGGAGATTTTACAAGAAGAAAAGCTACCTTCAGAAGAGGTCTTGTTTCTGATAAGCGAGGAGGGATATGTAAGAAAACTACCTTTAGACCTCTTTAGCCCTCAAAAAAGAGGAGGAAAAGGAAGTTTAGCTTTTAGCACTGATGAAAAGTTAAAGGTAGCCATCCAAACAGATACAACGACTCTTCTGTGGGTTTTTACCGAAGAAGGTAAGGTATATCCTTTAGACCTTAAGGATATTTCTTTTTCTGGAAAAACCGGTAAGGGAACTCATATTAAAAATTTAATACCTAATATAGAAAGTCCTGTTGCTTTTGTGCTTCCTGCCACTGAAGAGGGTTATTTAGTTTTAGTTACAGCTAAAGGTATTGTAAAAAAAATTGAGGTAGAGGAGTTAAAGAATTTAAGAAAAAATGGACTTATTGTAATAGGGTTAAAAAAAGGAGATAGACTTTGTAAAGGTGTAATAACCTTTGGCGAAGACCGTTTAATTTTACTTACTAATAAAGGGATGAGCCTTCATTTTGAGGAAAAAGAACTTAGTGTAACCAAAAGGCAGGCAGAAGGGGTGATAGGTGTTAGGTTAGAAGAAGACGACGAGGTTTTAGATTTGATAAAGACTTCTCAACAAGGGTATCTTTTTACGATTACAGAAAAAGGTTTTGGCAAAAAAACTCCTTTTTCAGAGTATAGGATGCAGGGAAGAGGAGGAAAAGGTATCATTGCACATGGGATAAACGAAAAAACAGGAAGGTTAGCAGGTGGAGCGGCTGCTTTTGAGAAAGAAGATTTTGTGGTTTTTTCCAGCTCAGGTAAGGCGATAAGGATTTCCTCTCAAGATATACCTCAGCAAGGTAGAGCTACTAAAGGGGTAAGGATAATAACCCTTTTACCCGGAGAAGTAGTGGTTGGGATCACTAAAATTAAAATAGAAGAAAAAATTAAAGAGGATTAGAGAAACTAAGTAGACGTAAGTATAAACCTAAGAGGTAAGAAGAAAGAGAGGTAAAAGGATTGAAAAAACAAAAAATTTTACAAAGGATCTTTATTTTAGATTGATATTATCAAGGTTTATGATATTTTTATAATTTTGAAAAATTGTTTGGGAGGATCTATAATGTCTAACAAGGTAAGGGTAGCCATCGCAGGGGTAGGTAACTGTGCCAGTTCTTTAGTTCAAGGGGTTTTCTACTATAAAGAAGCAGACCTTTCAAACATTCAAGGAATAATGTTTCCTGAGATAGGTGGATACAAGCCTTCAGACATTGAGTTTGTAGCTGCTTGGGATATAGATGCAAGAAAAGTAGGAAAAGACTTATCTGAGGCTATTTTTAGTCCCCCTAACTGCACTACCATATTTTACAGAGAGGTTCCCAGGCTTAAAGTAAAGGTAAGAAAGGGTAAGGTTTTAGACGGTGTAGCTAAACATATGTCTAATTTCCCTGAAGATAAAAGCTTTCAGATATCCTCGGAAAAGGAAGACGCATTGGAAGATGTTGTATCAATTCTTAAAGAAACACAGGCAGACGTTTTGATAAACTATGTTCCGGTTGGGTCTGAGCAAGCAGCCAGATTTTATGCTGAAGCCTGTTTAAGAGCAGGGGTTGCTTTTGTAAACGCTATGCCTACTTTTATAGTTTCTGACCCTGAATGGGGAGAAAGATTTGAAAAAGATGGTATTCCAGCGGTAGGGGATGACATTAAGTCTCAACTTGGTGCTACCATTTTACATCGGACCTTAGTTCAACTTTTTGTAGACAGAGGAATTCCTCTAAAAAGAACCTATCAATTAAACTTTGGTGGAAATACAGACTTTTTAAACATGTTAGAAAGAGACCGTTTAAAAACCAAAAAGGTTTCTAAGACCGAGGCAGTAACCAGCATTCTTCCCTATGATATCGGCTGGGAAAATGTGCACATAGGTCCTTCAGACTGGGTGCCTTGGTTAAAGGATAAAAAAATTGCTTATATTCGGCTTGAGGGGGAACATTTTGGAGGTGTGCCTCTTTCAGTAGAGGTTAAGTTAGAGGTCGAGGATTCTCCTAATTCTGCAGGGTCTGCTTTAGATGCGATAAGATGTGCTAAGCTTGCCAAAGATAGGGGTATAGGTGGTCCGTTGATTTCTATTTCAGCTTATACGATGAAACATCCCCCTAAGCAGTTTCCTGATCATTTAGCCAGACAAATGGTTTTAGAATTTATCGAAGGAAAAAGAGAAAGATAAAGGAGGAGGATTAGATGGAACTTTCTAACAGATTAAAAAAAGTGCCTCCCTATCTCTTTGTAGAGATAGACCGTTTAAAATCTGAAAAACTTAAAGAAGGGGCAGACGTTATAGATTTAGGGATAGGAGACCCTGATTTACCTACCCCAGCTGAAATCATAGAAGTGGCTAAAAGGGCCTTAGAAAAACCAGAAAACCATAAGTATCCTTCTAATGCAGGCGCCTTTTTTTATCGTAAGGCCTGTGCAGACTATATGAAAAGAAGATTTGGGCTTGATTTTGACCCAGATACCGAGGTAACTACCCTTATAGGGTCTAAAGAAGGAATAGCTCATTTTCCGATAGCCTTTATCAATCCAGGAGATGTAGTCCTTTGTCCTGACCCAGGTTATCCTGTTTATCATTTAGGGGCTATTTTTACTGATGGAGAGCCTTTTTATCTTCCTCTTACATGGGAAAACGACTTTTTACCTGATTTTAGTAAGGTTCCTACAGAAATTTTAGAAAAAACCAAGATTTTATGGTTAAACTATCCTAACAACCCTACCGGAGCTACCTCTCCTAAGGAATTTTTTAAAGAGGTAGTAGCCCTTGCCAAAAAATATGGGTTTATCATAGCTCATGATGCGGCTTATATAGAGATGTATTATGAAGAACCACCTATTAGCATCTTTGAGGTTGAGGGGGCTAAAGAGGTAGCCATAGAGTTTCACAGCCTGTCTAAGACCTTTTGCATGACCGGTTGGAGGATAGGTTTTGCAGTAGGTAATGCATCTTTAGTTTCTGCTTTAGCCAAGGTAAAAAGCAACATGGATTCAGGTGCTTTTACTGCCATTCAAGAGGCAGGAGCCTATGCCTTAAACAACCTCGAGAAAATAACCCCACCTTTAATTAAGGTTTTTAAAGAGAGAAGAGACTTTTTGTGTGCTGAACTTGAACGTTTGGGCTATCAGTTTAAAAAACCTTCAGCCACCTTTTACCTTTGGGTAAAGGTCCCAGGAGGAATGAATTCAAAAGAATTTTGTAAAAAAGTTTTGCAAGATTTAGCCATAGTGGTAACCCCAGGGGTAGGGTTTGGTGCGGCTGGGGAAGGTTATTTTAGAATAGCCCTTACAGTTGACATAGAAAGAATGAAGGAGGCAGTAAGGCGTTTGGCTACCCTCAAGGTTTAAAAAAGGCGGTCCTTAGTTTGGGGTCAAACTTAGGTAATCGTAAGGAAAACTTAAAAAAAGGTTTATTTTTTTTACAGCAGACAGGTTTAAAAGTAAAAGCTCTTTCTAATGTTTATGAAACCTCTCCTTGGGGGTTTAAAACCCCCAATTCTTTTTATAATTTGATAGCCTTAGTCGAAACTTCTCTTTCTCCTTGGGCTTTGCTTTTTGAGATAAAGAAGATAGAAGCTTCTATGGGTAAAATACCTAAACTTTTAAAGGGCGATTATCAGGATCGATTGATAGACATAGACCTTATTTTTTATGAGGACTTAGTCTTAGATACCAAGGTTTTAACCTTACCTCATCCTTTAGCCCATTTAAGAGACTTTGTTTTAGTGCCGGCTTTAGAGGTTATTCCAGATTGGGTCCATCCAATATTAAAAAAAACTACTCAGAACCTTTTTGAAGAGAAAACTCGTCTTTTTTTATCCAAAAAACTTAAAAAAATAGGCCCTTTGTTATGAAGCTTTTTTTACTTTTGGTTTTGATTTTTCTAGTTTATTATTTTTATTTTAGAAAAAGAAAAAACTTGATAAAACAAAAGAACAAACCAGAGGTAGCAGACCTGGTTTTGGATGAGGCTTGCCAGACTTATATAAGAAAAGAAGAGGCATTAAAGATAGAAATTCAAGGAAAGACTTATTATTTCTGTTCTAAAACTTGTCTTCAAAAGTTTTTAGAGAAATTAGAAGGTCGTTATTAAGCCTGTACCATTACTTCTTTCAGCCTATCTATTTCATCCAGGGCTTTGCCTGCTCCTAAGGCTACACAATGGAGGGGGTTTTCTGCTACGAAAACGTTTAATCCTGTTTCTTTTTGGATTAGTTTGTCTAAATTTTTAAGCAAGGCTCCTCCACCGCTTAAGACAATACCTCTGTCTACCATGTCGGCTGCTAATTCAGGAGGGGTCTCCTCAAGGACCTGTTTAATTACTTGGATTATCATGTCTACAGGTTCTTTGATGGCCTCTTGTATTTCTTTGGAGGTAATCGTTATGGTTTTGGGGATTCCTGTTACTAAATCTCTTCCTTTTATTTCCATCGTAGCATAAGGTTCTTCAGGTAACACATCTCCTATGTTGATCTTAATCTGTTCTGCGGTTGCTTCCCCTATCAAAAGGTTGTATTTTTTCTTGATGTAAACCGCTATGGCTTCGTCTATTTTGTCTCCTGCTACCTTAAGGGAATGGCTAACCACTATCCCTCCGAGAGAAATAACCGCAACCTCGGTGGTGCCTCCCCCGATGTCTACGATCATGTTAGCTACAGGCTCGGTTACCGGCAGTCCTGCTCCTATCGCGGCTGCCATAGGTTCTTCTATCAGATAAACCTCTCTTGCCCCAGCGGTTTCTGCGCTTTCTTTTACCGCCCTTCTTTCTACTTGAGTGGTCCCAGAAGGCACACTTATGATAATCCTTGGCTTTACAAAGTAGCCTCTGTTATGTACCTTTTGGATAAAGTATCTTATCATGGCTTCGGTTACTTCAAAATCTGCTATCACTCCCTCCCTTAATGGTCTTATAGCTTTGATACTGCCAGGAGTTTTACCTACCATTTTTTTTGCTTCGTCTCCTACCGCTATTACTTTTTTAAACCTTCCGTCCTCTTTAACCGCAACTACAGAAGGTTCGCTAAGGATAATTCCTTTTCCTTTTAAATAAATGAGGGTATTGGCTGTTCCTAAGTCTATAGCCATATCTTTAGAGAATAAGCTAAAAAATTTACTTAACATCTTTTTACCTCTTAATTTTTAGTTTTCTAAATTTTAAAACCTTTTTTGAAAATTAAAAGTTTGTGGTAAGCTTAAAAAAAACTAAAGTTCAGAGAAATATTGATGGAAAAACCTGAAACAACTGACTATCCTTATCAACTTTTGATAACCGTTAGGAAACCGTCTCGTTATTTGGGGGAAGAACCCTTTTTTAAGAAAAAAGATTGGGAAAAAGCAGAGCTTAAGGTTTGTTTATGTTATCCAGACCTTTATGAAATAGGTCGTTCTCATTTGGGGATAAACATTTTGGCTTATTTGATAAATCAGCAAAAAACCTGGTTAGCAGATTTAGCTTTTGCAGTTGCTCCAGATTTAGAAGAAGCGCTAAAAACACAAGGGTATCCTTTATTAAGTTTAAATTACCGAAAACCTCTTAAGGCCTTTGATGTGATAGGAATAAGTTATGCTTATGAGCTTTCTGTTACCGGTATTTTACAGGTTTTAGACCTTTCAGTAATTCCTTTAAGGGCAAACCACAGAGATAGAAAGGTCCCTTTAATTTTGGGAGGTGGTCCAAGTTGTGGAAACCCAGAGCCTATAGCCGAGTTTTTTGACGCCCTTATTATAGGAGAGGCAGAAGAGGTTATTTTTGAGGTTTTAGAGATTTATAAACGCTGGAAATCAACCCAAAAATCTCGCCAATCCCTTTGGGAGGAGCTGGCTCAAATAGAAGGAGTTTATGTTCCCGAGATTAAAAACAGGACTAAAAGACGGATTTTAAAGGATTTAAACCTGGAAACTTTGAGTTGGGAGTTTGGGACACCTTTGATAGAACTTTCTCATGACAGGGTCCCGATGGAAATCTCCAGAGGTTGTACCAGAGGCTGTAGGTTTTGTGAGGCAAGTTTTTATTATCGTCCTGTAAGAGAAAAAAGCCCAAATTATATAATAAACCAAATAAAGAAAAATTTTGAAGGCACAGGACTTACCGAGGCCTCTTTAATGAGTCTTTCTGCAGGAGATTATACCGTTTTAAAACCTTTAATCAATAAACTAAAAGAAGAGTTTTATTTAAAAACATCTTATAGGAAATATGCCTTTTCTTTGCCATCTTTAAGGGTAGGTAGTATAGACGCTGAACTTTTAGAGTTTATCAAGCTTGGAAGAAAAACAGGGCTTACCTTTGCCCCTGAGGCAGGGACAGAAAGATTGAGAAGGGTTATCAACAAAGACATAGACATCAACCAGTTGATAGAAGACATAAGGCTTGCTAAAAAGCATGGCTGGACCAAGATAAAACTTTATTTTATGATAGGCCTTCCTACCGAAGAAGAGGAGGATTTAGAAGGGATTTATCAGCTATATCGTTTGATAAAAAAAGAAGTTCCTCAAATCGGAATAACCGTTTCAGTTTCTACTTTTATTCCTAAGCCTCACACCCCTTTTCAGTGGGAAAGACAGATTTCTATAGATGAAACCTATAAAAAGATTAGATATTTAAAAGAAAGATTAGGTAAAAATCTTCGTTATCATCAGCCAGAACAAAGTTTTCTTGAGGGGGTTATTGGGAGAGGAGATAGAGGTTTGTCTTTTTTAATAGAACGAGCCTATCAAAAGGGAGCCCGGTTTGATAGCTGGAAAGACTTTTTTAATTTTAACCTATGGGTTGAGGCGGCTAAAGAATTAGGTATTGACTTAAACGTTTATTTAAGAGAAAGGTCTTTGGAAGAGGACCTCCCTTGGGACCATATAGATTTAAGAATTTCTAAAGAGTATCTGATAAAAGAGAGAAAAAAAGCTTACCAAGGAGAGATTACTAAAGACTGTAGGTTTGAAAAATGTAGCAAATGCGGAGTTTGTCAGAAAGGGATAAAAAATTTATTGAATAATGCCGAAGAGTCTTCTTTATACTTGGTCTCAGATTTAGAGATTAAATCTGAGCGCTCTTCTGAAAATCCTAAGGAATACTGGTATGAGATTTATTATACCAAAAAAGACAAGGCGGTTTTTCTTTCTCAGCTTGAAGTAATCAGGCTTTTTGTATTGGTCCTTAATAAGCTTGGGTTTCCTTTAGTATATACTTCAGGGTTTCATCCTCACCCTAAAATCGTGGTAGAAGACGCCCTTCCTATAGGTGTTTTTTCTGAAAAAGAAGCTATAGGGGTTGCCATGTATGAACCAGGACTTTCTTTCAAGCTTAAAGATTTAGAAATTTATCCAGGTTTACGTATTATTGAGGTGTTTGAAAGACCCTTTAAGCCTACGTTTCAAAGAGAACAAAAGGTTTATCAAATTATTCCTCTTGCAGAAAAAGATTTTTGGTTAAACCGACTGTCAAACCTTTCTTTTCCTGAAGGAATAGAGATAGAATTGAAAGAAAAAAGCCTTTTAATTAAGGCCTATATTCCAAACTTTTCTTTGCTAAAGTTTTTAAAACAAGTTTTAACCCTTGACAACCCACTTTCGTTTTTTAAAATTATTAAATTGTCAAAATATTTAGAGGATTAGAAAAATTTTTATTGATAAAAACTATGCAAGAAGCAGAAAATACTAAAATTCTTTTGGTAGATGACGACCGTTTTATTTTGAAAGCTTTAACCAAGCTTATTTCTCAAAGGCTTTCTTTGGAAGTCCTTACTGCAGAAAGCTTAGCAGAACTTAAAACATGTTTAGAAAAAGAAAAAGAACTTGCTCTTGCAGTGTGCGATTACCATCTTCCAGATGCAGAAAAAGGAGAGGCTATAGATTTTTTATTATCTAAAGGGGTACCTACGATAGTTTTAACCGCATCTTATGACGAAAAACTTAGAGATACTATTCTTGATAAAGGAGTAGTAGATTATTTAGTCAAAGGTATTCCTAACGTTAGCGAACACATTATCGTTAGCATAAAGAGGGCTTTAAAAACCTTTAAAACTAAGGTTTTAGTAGTAGAGGATATGCCTGTTGATCGGAGGATAATTTCAGACATTTTAAAAAAGATGCTTTTTCAGGTTTTAGAAACTTCAACTCTTAAAGAAGCTAAGGAAGTCTTTAAAAAAGAACCTCAGATTAAACTTATGATATTAGACTATTATTTTCCGGAAGAGGATGCATTAGAGTTTTTGTATGAAATTAGGAAGACCTATCCTAAAAGTGATTTAGGTATTATCGTTGTTTCAGGTATGGTTAAAACAAAGATGATACCCGTTTTACTAAAAGCTGGAGCAAATGATTTTCTTAAAAAGCCTTTTAGTCAAGAAGAGTTCATGGTAAGGGTGTACAATACTTTAGAGCTTATCGAATTAATTCAGGAATTGGAATTTCTTGCTTATCATGATCCATTAACAGGTCTTTATAACCGGCGATACTTCATGGAAGAAGCTCCTAAGTTTTTAAGCATAGCTAAGAGAAAAAATTTAAAACTTGCCTGCTTAATGATTGACATCGATGATTTTAAAAAGATTAACGATACTTACGGGCATGAGGTGGGGGATTTAGTTTTAAAAGACTTGGCAGAAAAACTTAAAAACACCTTTAAGAGAAAGGAAGATATCGTGGCCAGGTTTGGAGGTGAGGAGTTTATAGTTTTGGTTGTTTATTCAGAAAAACAGGCTTTGATTGATTTTATAGAATATTTTAGGAAAAAGGTTGCCTCTACCCCGTTAGACTTAAAAGAAGGAGACTTGATAAAGTATACTGTTTCTATCGGTGTTGAGCTTGAGATTAAGGATAGGTTAAAAGATATGTTGACTTCTGCAGATAAGAAACTTTATGAAGCCAAAAAACGGGGAAAAAACTGTATAGTTTTTTAAACCCTTTATCTAACCCTGTCTTGTCTTAGTTTCCTTTGTGTTTAAGCTTTTTAGCTAATTGCTTTAATTGTCGAGGAAGGTTTAAAAATTAAAAGGAATTTCTATAGTTCTGGTCTTTGGGCAGGTTATACAAACTGAAGGTTTAGAAGACGATGGATGGGTGTTCCTAAACTTTTGGTATTCCTTTTTGTTCCAAATGGTTTTAAGGCTTTCGTCTTTTATGTTGCCAAAATAAAGATTTTTTTTATAGGCAGCTGGAATTCCTGTAAAAACACAAGGAGAGACCATCCCAAGAGAGTTAATAAAAAGAGTTTTTATCGGATTTTCACTGCAGACCTCCCTTTGGAAAGAAGGAGAAGGAAGGTTAAAGACCATCCTTAAGCCTAAGGATTTAGCTTCTTCTGCTACTTTCTCTGCTCGCGATTTTAAAACCTTAAATTCGTCTTCTGTTTGAGGAACAAGACATTCCTTTTGTAATTCCTCATCAGGGACTAAATCAAGCAGACTTACCACTATTTCTTTTATCCCAAGACCAGTTAAAAAATTAGGTAGTTTTTCAAGCTCGTGTTCGTTTGATTTAAGCAGCATGTAAGCTATATGAACTTGAGGTTTTTCTTGTTTTAAAATTTTCTTAGCGGCGTTTATTTTTTCTATAGCATTTAAAACCCGTGTTAGAGAAGTACCTTTTCTTAGACGGTCGTTGGTCTCGATTCCGGCTAAAGAAAAGGCTATGATGTCTACTCCGGAAAGTATTAATTTTTCTGCAAGATTGTCATCGATTAGGGTTCCGTTGGTGGTAAAACCAACCATAGCCCCTTGAGACTTAGCAAGTCTTACCATCTCAAAAAAATTTGGATTAAGAAGGGGTTCTCCCCAGCCTTGCAAATAAACCAGTCGGGTCTTTTTTAAATAAGGAAGAAAAGATTTAAAGAGGTCCAAACTTAGGTTGGTGCCTAACCAATTTTTTTGCCATACCGTATGAGGGCAGTACAAACATTTAGCGTTACAAAGGCCTGAAACCTCTACCTGTATCCAATCAAAGGAGGGTAAAAACCAGTTTTTAAACACTTTTTTGGTTAACCATTTTTTTAAGCTCTAAATAGGTTTCTCTTACTTTATATACATATTCAAGATAAAGAGGAAGTTCGGTTAAAGGTAAGGCCTGGGGACCATCGCATAAAGCCTTTTCAGGGCAAGGATGAAACTCTACCAAAATGGTATTGGCTCCGGCAATAACCCCTTGTGCGGTGACATGGTAGATGTCCCTTATGCCGTCTGGAGCCTTTACCCTTGACCCTATAGGATGAGAGGGGTCTATACATACAGGCATTCTGGTAAGCCTTTTTACTACCGGTACATGGGAAAAGTCTACCAGGTTTCTATGAGGATCTCCCAAGTGGGTCCTTACGCCTCTTAAACAAAAGATGATGTGAGTGTTGCCTTCGGAGGCTATGTATTCTGCAGCATTAAGGCTTTCTTCTAAAGAAAGTCCATATCCTCTTTTGTAAAGCACAGGAAAGTCTAATTGTCTGCCTACAGCTTTTAAAAGTTCAAAGTTTTGGGCGTTTCTGGTGCCTATTTGTAAAATAACCCCACAAGGATGTCCTGTGAGGTCCAAAGCCTCTCTAATTTCATCTATATGATGAGGAGAAAGTACCTCCATCACTATTACCTTAATTCCATACTTTCCTGCCAAGTCAAACAACCAAGGAAGACATTCTTTTCCAAGCCCTTGGAAATCATAAGGTGAAGTCCTTGGTTTATAAGCCCCCATTCTGGCACAACATACCCCATTTTCTTTTAAGACCTTAAAAATAGCTTCGGCGTTTTCATAAGTATCTACAGCACAAAGTCCCGCAAAAACATGAAAAGACTCTTGACTAAACTTTAGGTCTTTATAGGTAAAGCCTAAATCTGTAAGGACCCCATGTCTTCCGATTAGTCTATATTTAGCCGTAACCTTTATTGCCTTTTCAACACCAGGTAAACTTTCTATTTCCTCTTGAGATACCATATAGTCCTCTCCTATCAGATGTACTTCAAGCAGAGTACGAGTAACCCCTTTGTTTTCTATAACTTTTATCTGCAAGTGAGGAAATCGTTCAAGATATTTTAGTAAGGATTGAAATTCAGGACTTTCCTGGGTGACATGAGGTTCCATGATGATAATCATACTAAACTCCTCCTGTAAGTTTTTAAGACTTTTAATCTAAAAAATTAGTTAATACCTATTTAAAAAATTTGCAACCCCCATTTTTTCTTCCTTTAAAGTAAATTACAACTCAAAGGAGTCTTATTTTAGAGGCTAAATGTATAAAAGGTTTTACAACACTTTTAAAAAGTCTTTTTTAAGCTATAATTTGACCTAAAACTGAGGAAATGGTTTAGGATTTAGAAGTATGAGTCATAAGATCTTAATTCTTGATACCGGAAAGGAATGGGGTGGGGGTACAGTATCTTTAATCGAACTTTTGAAACGTATCGACAAAAATAGATACGCATTTACTGCTCTATTTTATCATAATTATAACAAAGGTACTGAATCTAATATTAAAAAGGAGTTAGAAAATTTAGGGATAAATTTTATTTTACTTCCTCCAAGGCCTAAATCTATAAAGTATAAAATAGTCAAAGAGGCGCTTCGAATCTTCTTTTTCTTTAGTAAAGCTTTAAGACAATATGCAATATTTTGGGTAGATTACTTTTTTCGTGTAAAACCTAAGGCTAAAATCATCGCTCAGATCATAAAAGAATTAAACATAGATTTAATATACATGAACAATCAACCTGCTACTAACCTTGAAGGAATTTTAGCCGCTAAGATTACAGGTATTCCTGCAGTCCTTCATTGTAGAACGATGCCTAAGTTGAACCGATTTTTAATTAACCAGATTAATGGGGGGTTAGAAAAAATCATTTGTGTTTCAAAAAATTTGAAAGATTTTTTATTGGAAAAAGGGGTTATACCAGAAAAATGTGTGGTAGTTTATGACGGAATAGATATAAATCTTATACCATCTAAGTCTTCAGAAGAGATAAAACAAGGCTTAAAGCTTTCAGAAAAAGAAATTATCATCGGTACCGTAGGAACTTTGCGTAAAATAAAAAGGATGGATGACCTGATAGAGGCGATTTTTTTAGTTAAACCCAAAACCGATAAACCGATAAAATTAGTGGTGGTAGGGGATGGACCTGAAAGAAATTATTTAATAGAATTAGTTCAAAAAAGGGGTTTAGAAAAGGAAGTTATTTTTACTGGTTTCCAATCTGATGCGATTTCTTATATAAACTTTTTTGATATTTTTGTATTAGCCTCAGAAAGAGAGGGCTTACCTCGTGTGATTTTAGAGGCTATGTTAATGGGGAAACCGGTTGTGGCTTCTAAGATACCAGGGGTGGTTGAACAGGTAATCGAAGGTGAGACGGGATTTCTTGTTCCTCCTAAAAACCCGCAAGCTTTTGCAGAAAAAATCTTAACATTGATAAATGACCCTGAATTAAGAAGAACTTTAGGGGAACGCGGGAGAAAAAGGATTTTAGAAAGGTTTGCGATGGAGAGGTACGTAAAAGAAGTTGAAAAAGTTTTTGAAGAAGTTTTAAGGAACGATTTATGATTTATCTTTTTCTTAGTTATCTATTTTTTCCCTTGATTAAACTTTTAAGTTTATTAAGAGGAAAAGACAAACCTTTTAAAAAGATTTTAGTTATTCAAGCGGCTAAAATAGGTGATTTTATTTGTTCTACTCATCTGTTTAGGGAAATTAAAAAAACTTACCCTAATTCTCGTTTAACCGTTATGGTAAATCCTATAGTAAAAGAAATTGCTGAACTTAATCCCTATATAGATGAGGTTATCCCTATTTCCTCAAAAGGATATAAAGGGTTTTTAGGAAAAATTAGACTTGCTAATTTGATAAGGAAAGGACGATACGATGTTGGTATTACTCTTAATCCTAACCTACCTTTTACTATAGGGATGTTATGGGGATTAATACCTATAAGACTTACGGTAATGCCTAATTTTTGTGGATTAACCTTTAGGCTTGCCTCTAAATTTTTTACCAAGCTTGAACCACATGCTTCCGGAAGATTGGTTGTGGAAACTTATTTAAAACTTTTAAACCATATAGATATAAAAACCGATAATATAGCTAAAGAGGTATACCAAAGCATAGAAGCTGATAAGCGGGTATCAGAATTTTTAGGATTAATAAACAAACCGCTTATTGGGATAGCAGTGAGTAGTGGTAATAAACTTAAAGAGATAGCTTCTAAAAAAATTGCAGAAATCATAGATCAAATTTTAAAAGAGATAGATGCTTATATTGTTTTGATAGGGTCTGCTCAAGATAAGTTAAAAGCACAAGAGGTTTTAAGTTTGGTAAAGGTTAAAGAAAGGATTTTAGATTCAACCGGAAGGTTTAATTTAGGGGAATTACCGGCTCTAATTAAAAAACTTTCAGTTTTTATAGGGGTTGATACAGGAATAACTTACATGGCAGATGCTTTAAAAGTGCCTATAGTTTATATACCTGGACCTATAGATACTTCTGAACAACGTCCTGTTGAAAGTAGAATGATATCCATTTTTCATAGGTTAAGTTGTATGCCTTGTAGTTTTGTTTTTAAAACTACAAGTTTTTGTAAATACAATAGTAAAGATTGTATTAATTTAGTAACTTCCGAAGAAATTGTTTTAGCGGTTAAAAAGTTATTAGAAAATTAAAAATAGATGATGTCTATCACATTGGTGTTTGGTTTTGAAGTGGTTATAGAACATCTTTCTTTTTTTTATAAAATTTTTGATAAAAAATCTCAAAATTTATTTCTTCCTAAACCTTTTTTTGAACGAGAAAAAAGATATCGAAAGGTTAAAGGTTATGAGGTAGACGGTCAGAGGTTTTATATAAAAAAATATAGTAACTGTTTTGAAGAAGCAAACTCTGAGTGGAGAAATCTCTTAAGGTTAAGGGAGTTAGGATTTTCTGTGCCAGAACCTTTTTTTATACGAAAAAGGCCTGATAAGCTAGAAATAGCAACTTTTGAGTTAAAAGGAAAACCTCTTTCGGAATTACTAAAAAATAAAGAATTGCAAGCTAATCTTATCTATAAACTTGCTGAGCTACTTTCAGCCTTACATTTAAAGAGGCTTTACCATCAAGATTGTTATTTAAATCATTTTTTTTGGGAAGAAGAAACTGAAATCCTCGGATTTTTGGACGTATCAAGGGTTTTATCAAATCCGCGATTTTCTTTAAAATATCAAATTAAAGACCTCGCACAACTTGGATATTCCTTTGAGGAATACTTTGGAGAAAAAGGGGCTTTTCTTTTTCAAAAATTTTTATCTCGTTATCTGGAACTTTCTAAGTCTAAGCCCGCATGGCTTGTAAAATTCTTAGTAGAGTTTAAAATTTGGCTAATCAGAAGAAGAACTAAACGAGCAAGATTAAAAGGTAAAAAATTATAATTTATAAATAGAGAAAAAACAAAACAGAAGACTTAGAAAGTAAAATATATTGTTTTCAGGCGATAGAGTTTTAAAGAACCTCCTTAGATAAAGAAAGTGTTAGTGAATTGAGCAAATTAAATTAGGTGGGAACCTAAAAAAGGTTAGAATTTTTATGCCAAAAGAAATTTTAAAACAATGGGAAGAGAGGTTTAAAAATTTACAGGTGCTTAATCATGAAAGCAAACGATGGAATTTTTCCCAAGGAAAGAAAGGATAGGTTTGTTTTATTAATAATTCTATTTTTGGGATTTATTTTAAGATTAATCGAATTTTTTAACCTCCCTATCATCCAACGAGATTCACCTCTTTATCTTTATCAGGCCATGGTTCTTGCTACAGGTAATTTAAGTCTTTTAGACCTTTGCGGCCTTTCCTCAAGGATAAAAGAAATAAACCTTTTCTCCGTAGCTATGGTTCCCTTTTATTATCTTTTTAAAGATTGGGAAATAGCAGGGAAGGTGGTTTCTTTAATCTCAAGTTCTTTATCCTTAGTTTTACTTTATCTTATTTTGCGAAAGTTTTTTGAAAAACCTATCCTTTATTTGGTTTTGCTGGTCTATGGCTTAAATCCCACTCTAATAAAAGAATCTGCAGAGGTGATGAGAGAGTCTTTTTTTACCGTTTTGGTTTTATTGGGTGTTTGGTTGTTTATCAAAGGTTATCAAAGCTGGGATAAAAGAAGAATTTTCTTTTTTGTTTTGGCAAACCTTTTTTGGGTTTTATCCTCTTGGGTAAGGGTTGAAGGGATATTTTTAATAGTCCTTTCTTTTTTATATATTTTAGGTTCTCTTATTTTTTCTCAAGACAAAAAATCCTCTTTGGCTAATTTGTTTAGTTTTTCTGTGATACCTTTTATCTTGCTTTTAGGCATTATATGGTATGTAAGCTTTTATAAAGGATTTTTATTGATTGAACTAAAAGGGAAAGTAGCTTGGTTAAACCCTTTTGAACAACCCTTTGCCAAGGCTCTAAAAAATTTTAGGTACCTCGACATCCCTATGCCTTCTCCTTATTTTTGGGATATACTCAAACAAAACCTTTGGCTTGTTGCTTTTGGCACTACTTTTTTTTATAAGTTTATACCAGCCTTACATTTCCCAAATTTTCTTTTATTTTTAGCCGGGTTTAAAAATCTAAAAAACTTTATTAAAGAAAAACCTTTAGTCGTATATTTTTTAGTTCTTTTTGTGGGCTATTTCTTAGGGCTTTGGTATTTTACTTTTACCAAATGGTATATGGAAAAAAGATATATGTTACCCCTTCTTTATTTTGTAAGTCCCATAGTTGCCTTAGGAATAGCTAATGTTAAAAATTATTTAGAGCAAAGATTTGGGCTATCTTCTAAGAAAGTTGGGGTTTTACTTATAGTTTATATTGTTCTTTTCTCAAGCCTTAAGGTTTTTCAGCCAGAAAGGGTAGATAAATTGTGGCTTAAACAAGTGGCTTTAGACATAGCTAAGGTTATTCCAGATGAAGAACTAAAAGACTGTTCAGAAAAGGCTTGTAAAAACTTGGTTTTTACCCGAGAAGGAAGGATTCTCTTTTATATAGCAAACCATACAGGATTTATTTTGTGCCCTGCGATAGAAAGCAAAGAAATTTATGTAAAACTTGGGAAAAAGCCTGTTGATGAGGTGGTAAACTATATAACCTCTAAAGGCTATAAGGTTGCGGTGTTAGAAAAGGAGGTTTTTAAAGATAAAACCCTAATTTTAAAACAAACCTTAGAAGCTTTAGGCGTTAAAGTTTACGTCCTTTAAGATTTTATCGATGGAAAAACTAATTCTCTTAAGACCTAAAATCGGGTTTGGGATTGGAGGGGCAGAGTCTCATGCTGGAATGGTTGTAGTAAAACTTTTAGAGCGAGGATTTAAAGTAGGGGTGGTTGCTCATACTATAGTTTTCCCCGAAGAAATCTTAAAAAAGCTTGAGGTTTATAAAGTTAGATGGAGAGGTTTTGGTTCAGTTCCAAAACAGCTTTTGTTTATTTATCAGGCAAAAAAAATCTTGGATAACCTTTCTGACTACCGACTTATAAGCTTTTTCCGTTATCCATATCCTTCAGACCTTTTTATTCTTTGTGACCCATTAGTTGCCTTTCTACAAAAACAAAAGAGGTCGATTTTAAAAAATTTTAGCTTTCGTTATAAAATCCTTTTAAGCCTTGAAAAGGAAGCCCTTTCTAAGGCCAAAAAGGTGGTCTCACTTTTTTCTTTAGGGAAAGATCTTGTGAAGGAGTTTTATCCAGAAATATATGAGAAAACAATAGTTTGTTATAGAGGAATGGATTTTAAAAGATTTAATCCTGAGCTAAAGAAGTTTAAAGAGGTTTTTAGAAAAGAATTGGGTTTCTCTAAAGAAGATTTTTTAATACTTTTTGTAGGTTATGATGCCAAAAGGAAAGGGTTACCCCTTTTACTTAAAATTTTGTCAGACCTTCCAGAAAGGGTTAAACTTTTGGTTATAGGTATAGAAGGAAGGTCTACGTCAAGGGTGGTTTATTTAGGTAAGGTAAAAGAGATAGAAAAATACTATGCTATGGCTGATTTGTTTGCCCTCCCTACTTTGTATGATCCAGGAGCCCTTGCAACCTTAGAAGCTTTAGCCACAGGAACCCCTGTTGTCACAACTCCCTATGATGGAACAAGCGAGTTTGTGAGAGAAGGGATAAACGGGTTTGTGGTAGAAAGGACAGAAGAGACTTTTAAAAAGGCGATTTTAAAGGCTTTAGTCCTTAGGTTCGACCCTGAAAAGGTTTATCAAACGATTAGTCATCTTACTTGGGATGGTTATGTGGACTGTCTTATTTCCCAACTGGGAATCCTTTAAATATTATTTTTTTAACGAAAAGGCTAAAGAGGTTTTAAACCAGCTTATAACCGTACCTTTGACTTTTAAAAACACAAAAACTACACCTTCTCATAAAAATTTTAGTATAAGTTTTGGTGCCTCAGAAAACCCTGAATTTTTTCTCAAGGCTTTTGTTCCCAGATTCTTTAAAAAGAACCGGGTTAAAGCCTATTTAAAAGTGATAAAAGCCTTAAAAAGATGTAAGGTTCCTTTGGTTGAACCTTACTTTCTTTTCTGGAAAAATCCTCAGTGGGCTTATTTAAAAAAAGAGTCTTTTTATGGTGGGGTGATTTTTCCTTTTTTTTCAAAGGGTTTTTTAAATTTTAAAGCCTTTACAGAAAACCCCAACCTTTTAGATGATTTGGTTGTTTTTTTGTTTAGCCTGCATCAAAAAGGGGTTTTTGTAAGGGATACTAAGTTTTATAATTTTTATCATACCGAAGAAGAGGGCTTTAAGATTTTTGACCTTGATGGGGTAAAGGTGTATTCAAAGCCGCTTGATAAAAAGAAACGCTTGCGAGATTTGGCCTCCCTTGCTATGACATTAGAATGGAGAGGTATGAACGATGCAGTAAAAAGGATTTGGGAGGTATATAAAAGGTTTTTTCCTGGGTTAACTGAAGAAGATTTTTGTTTTTTTAAAAAACAGGTAGAAAAAAGAAGGGAAAAAAGGATAAAACATTTAGCTCGAAGAGAAAATTCTTAAAAAAGGTTTTGAGAGATCTATTTAAGAAGAAGTTTCCTTGCCATTTTGAGTAGAAAATAGAAATTTTCTTTTAGATGGGAGAGAAACGTTATAAGTTATTTATAAAGACTGTTAAATTGTTTAGAATTTTATTGCTTTGGTAAATGGTCTTTGATAAAATCTTCTATGTATTTCTGGGTTATTAAGTCGGCATAAAGAGCTACGTCTAATTGTTTAGTATATGCGGTTAGCTTGCCTAAAACCTCTAAGGTTTCTAAAATTTCTCTTTCTTCGTATTTAGTTAATCTTGCTTCTAACACATCCTCCTCAATCTTTACACAAAAACCTAATCTTTTAAGGACTTCTTCAAAAATTTTTAGTCTTCTTAACCTTCTTAAACCTTCAGCCCCACCACCCTTGAAGAAAAATTTTATATAATTATCGTTTATGTTTTCTCCGATGTAAGTCTCTATTATAGAAAAGTGATAACCCATTCTAATACTGAGGTTAAGATAATTTTGGGTGATGATACAAAAACTTTTTTCTCCCATAGCTAAAAGTTCTTCTTCAGGGGTAATGGTGGTGGTAAAAATCAGACCTAAAAATCCTTTAGCATCTATAGGAGGTGGTTCTGGCCATTTTATGTTTAACATACCCTTTAACACAGCAAGCAAAGGTTTAGATTGTATATCTTCTAAAGTGATATGTTTTTTTTGAGGGTCTTTTAGACCATCTTCTATGTCTAAAATCAAGATTTGGATAGGTAAACCTATTTGCAAAACCGAGGGTTCTAAATCTTTGTTTTGATAGGTTTCCCCTAGACTAAAAAATTCTTGCATGGCCATTTCATGGGCAAAACGGGTAATGTCGTGGATGGTTCGACAGTTTTCCAGTTTAAAGTCAGAGTGTGAGGGAAGGGTGAGGTTTAAAGGGGTTATGAGTTTTAATAATTCAGTTAGGGAATGGTAAAGAGAAGAGTTTTTAAATCCTAAATTTTTTAACCTTTGGTATTCGTTTAAAAGTTCTTCTACTTTACCTTCATAAATCTTTCCATGGATAGCGTCAACGGTTATCTCTTGACCAGGTTTTAAAATCTGGGTAGCGATTTTTGTATTAACTATCATAGGAACCCCATATTCTCTCGCAATAGAAGCCATATGCCCTGTAGGGCTTCCTATATCGGTTACTACTGCCGAGGCTTTTTCCATAACTACTGCATATTGAGGTCTGGTGTGCCGAACAATCAAAACCTCCCCTTTTTTAAAATCAGTTAAGTTTTTATCTTCTTCTAACAAGAAAGCTTTTCCATAACCTACCCCTTTAGAGGCAATTGTCCCACCTTCAAGAAGAACTTTGTAACCTTCAGGATTAAAGGTTAACTTTGTTTCCCAGTTTAGTTCTTGGTTTAATTTTAAGCGTCTTGTTTGAAGAAAGTATAATTTACCTTGCTGGTCTATACTCCATTCTATATCTCGGGGGGTTTGGAAATGTTTCTCTAATTTTAAGGTTTTTTCGGCTAAGTCAAAGATTTCTTCCTCGGTTAATAAAGGGGAAGAATGGTTAGAGGTTTTAACTTCTAAAATTTTTAAGGAGGATTTTTGGACTAAATAAGTCTCAGCAGAGGTTAAACCAGAAACTAAAACATCCCCTTTTCCCTTTACCGCAGTAATTAGCAGATAATCCCCTGCTGGGTTGTTAGGATCAATCGAGTAAGCTACTCCACTTACCTTTGCTTCAACCATACATAAAAACCCTACAGCCATTACTAAGAAATCTTTAGGGACCCCTTTAGACCTATATCCAAAAAGCGCATGGGTGTTAAACAAGCTGGCTATCACTTCTTTATATTTTTCGATCAACTCTTCTTTGGTTACATCTAAGAAGGAACTAAACTGTCCACCAAAAGTAAGTTCTGTATCTTCTAAAACAGCGCTACTTCTTACCGCTAATTTAGGTAAATAGCCTATTTGTTTTACTAAGCGATCATAAGCTTTAAAGATAAAGGCTTCTAAATTTTCAGGAACTTTGGATTCTAATACCAAGGCTTGAAGGTCAGAAGAAAGTTTTTCTAAAGTCTTTAGGTCTTCGGTATTATAGGCTTTAACAAGAAGAGAGTTTATTTTTTCTTCTAACCGGTTTTGTTTTATAAAATATAAAAAGGCTGAAGTAGTGAGGACAAAACCTTCTGGAGTAGGTAGTTTTAAGACGTTTTTTAGCTCTCCTAAATTAGCCATTTTTCTTCCAGCACAATTGACGTTTGCCCTAGTAATTTCGGTTAAAGGATAGACAAACTCAGTTTTGACAATCTCTAATTTAGGATAAAGAAGACTTTCTATCTGTTCTTTTAAGGTCTGGTATGTTTGATAAAGGGAGGAGTATTTGTTTTGGGAAAGGGCGTTGAGATGGAAGATAATTTTTTCGGTATTTGATAAAATTTCATTTGTCTTTAAAATAAGATATTTTCTGTCAAAAGGCTTACCGGTTGCTTTTTTTTCTTCAAGCTCAGCTATCGTTTTTAAAATTTGATTATTAGCGTTTAACAAGTTTTTAAAATGACTGTATTTTTCTTTAAGTATTTGTCTATAATTTTGTGAGACTTTATTTTTAGAAAAATGTTGAAAAAGTTTTTTTAGAAAGTCCATATAATTTTATTGAATTTTAGAATCTCTGTAAACAATCCTAATTTTTTCTATCAATTCCTCTAAATCTATAGGTTTTAAACAGTAATCCTTTGCCCCTAATTTTATACTTTCTAAACCTACCTTAGCAGATGCATGTCCGGTAAGTAAAATCACTGGGATGTTATAAAGTTTTTTAATCTCTTTTAAGCATTCAATTCCGTCTTTGTCAGGCATTAAAACATCAAGAACGATTACATCTACTTGATTTTGTTTTAACACCTCCAACCCGTTATTACAACTTATTGAAGTAAATACGGTAAACCCTCTTTTAGAAAGTCTTTTAAACATAATGTCTAAAAAATCTTCTTCGTCATCGATGATTAGTAACGATATTTTTTCTTCCATGGGAAGACCTCACTTTTGGATTATGTGTTTTCTTTATTTTTTAATCTTTTTTATTTTTTAAACATTCGTTAATTTTAGATATCAATTCTTCGAGTTCAATAGGTTTAAATAAGTAATCACAAATCCCTTTTTTCATACTTTCTATTGCTACACTAACCGAGCCATGTCCTGTAATCATTAATATAGAAGCATAGGGAGCGACTTTTCTTAAAATTTCTATCCCTTTAATTCCGTCTATTTTAGGCATTTTTAGGTCTAACAAGATAATATCTGGTATCCAGTTTTGTTCTAATAAAGCCAAAGCTTCTTCGATACTTTCTGTAAACCTGCTCTCAAAATCTCTTAATTCAAGCCTTTCAGCTAAGGTTTCACCAAAGTCTACCTCATCGTCTATGATTAAAACTTTAGGCTTTATCTTCATAAAAAACCGCCTCCCTCAGTCTTTATAGGCAAAACAATCCTAAAAGTAGTACCTTTGTTAATTTCACTTTCTACAGAAATGGTCCCTTCAAACTTTTTAATAATTTTATAGGTAATAAATAACCCAAGTCCTGTGCCTTTTTTCTCTTTATCCAACTTAGTAGTAAAAAAAGGCTCAAAAATCTTTTTGACCCTTTCTGGAGGCATACCTATACCGTTATCTTGTACTACAATTTCTATCCAATTTTCATCAAGTTGAGAAGTTTTAATTTTGATTATTCCCTCTTGTCTTTTAGCCTCAACTATGGCGTCTATAGCATTGTTTATCAGGTTAAAAAGTACCTGCTGCATTTGTCCACAATCTGCTAATATAGGGGATAAATCAGGTTGCAACTCTTTTTCAAAACGGATATTATGATAACTTGCTTCTTTTTCTAAAAAACTCAGACACTCATTTATTACCTCGTTTAGATTTACCAAATCTAATTTGTGGGACATTTTTCTTGCAAAACCAAGCAAGCGATAGATAATAGATTTAGCCCTTTCTACTGCTTTTTCTATTCCCTCTATTTGTTTTAAAAGTTTGTTCTTATAAGGTATTTCCCCTACTTTATTTACTAAATCTTTGATAAGACCCACTTTTTCGTTAATAATAGCCAAAGGATTGTTTATTTCATGGGCTACTCCTGCAGAAAGTCTTCCTAAAGAGGCTAATCTATTGGCATGCTCAGCCTTGATTAAGGCAGCTTCCCTTTCGTTTTCAAATTTTTTAATCATTTTAGTTATCCATATTCCAAGGTAAATACTTACCGGAATTAAAATCAAAATGTTAAGCGTACAGATAGCTAAAAGGGCCTGTAAAAAAAGATTCCAAGATGATTTGTGTTGATAGTTATATCGATCTATTACTAAGAACCATGGGGTCTCTTGGATGTTTACTATAGACCTTATTAAATATTTGTTCTCAATTTTTAGCTCTTGTACTACCACCTCTTTTTCATTGTAAGGGAAATCCTCTATATTAATATAGCCCTGGTTAAATTTTAAGTCTAAAATAGAACTTTGTACTTCCTTTTTTTCGTTTAGCAGAAAGGCATTATAAACTTCATCGGTTTTAATATTACATAAAAACCAATTTAAAGTTTCTTTATCGATGCTTGCCCTTAAAACCCAGTACTTCTGTTTCCCTTTTATATTTTGGCTAACAGCTATGATAAAATGAGGGATGTTTCTATAGCCTAATACTACCTCACTTATATAAACTTTTTTGCTTAAGACTTTTTGATACCAAGGTATATTCTTGTAGTCTTTACCGACTAAATTAATAAACGGACCTGAATAGGCTACTTGAATTCCATCAGGTCCTATTACGCTTAAGTCTACCAAACCTTTATGCTTTTTTTTGAGTTGCTCAAAAATATGGTCTAAAGTGTCTTGATTAGAAAGCTCTTCAAAAGAATAAACCTCAGCAATTAAGACTATAGTATTTTTAAGTTGAGCTAAGTAGGATTCGATGGTTTGCTTAACGTTATAGGTATAAAGATGGGCTTGTTTTAAAGAATCTTCTTGAATTAGACTTTTATATTTATAATAACTTACCATGGTTAAAAGAAAAATTGGGGTTAGAGAAAGGAGTAAAAAAAGCAACGTAAAAATAGTCTGAAAATTTTTAAACCGGAGCCCTAAGTTTTTTAATTCTAACCTATTCACTTTATGATTTCTCCTTCCTTCAATTGGTGTTGAATCGCCTTTTTTAGCACCTCCTTTACCGGGCCTATAACCCTGTCTATTACTTTAATTTTTTTCCACAACAAATACTGGTAGTAAGTTTCTTCTATTCCTCCACAAACCACCAAATCTACGTTTTCTGCTAAAATAAAACTACAAAGCTCCTCGGCTGAGGAACGAGGAAGGATAACAGTCCTTACTTTTTCTCCTTTGTTTTCAGCAATAAGTACCTCCCTTGTAAGGTCAAACCTTGGGGCTACCTTGTCCTTTTCTACCGTTATTAATATTTTCATCTTATTCTAACCCATATTTTTTTAATTTTCTCCAAAGAGTGCTTCTTGACCAACACAGTTTTTTAGCTGCTTCACTTTTTTTACCTCCACAGCTTATCAAAGCTTCTATAATTCTTTGTTTTTCAAATTCAGACCAATTAAAATTCTCTTCCTTGTTATTCTTAAAATCTGAGACTGGTTTCTGCGGTTGTTCTGTCTCTTCTTTTAGGCTATGCCATAAATAATCTGGAAGGTGCTTTTCTGTTATCAATCCATCTGGACAGACATGCACGGCATATTCTACTATGTTTCTCAACTCTCTTATATTCCCAGGGTATTTGTAAGATTTAAGCACCTTTAAAGCCTGTTCAGAAAATCCCTTAATTTTTTTATGGGCCTTTTCGCTAAATTCCCTTAAAAAATAGTCGGCCAGAATTAGAATATCCTCCCCTCTTTCTCTAAGTGGAGGAAGTTGTATTTTTAGAACGTTTAATCTATAAAATAAGTCTTCCCTAAACTTTCCCTCTTTAACCATCTGCCTTAGGTTTTTATTGGTAGCTACTATAACCCTTATGTCTACTTTTATCTTTTTGGAACTACCAAGGGGATAAAACTCTTTATCGTCTAAAAAAGTCAGTAGCTTTACTTGAAGGGTCAATGGTAAGTCTCCTATTTCGGTAAGAAAAAGGGTTCCACCGTTGGCTAATTTAATCATTCCTGGTTTGTCAGTGTTAGCTCCTGTAAAAGCCCCTTTTACATGACCAAAAAGCTCTGATTCTAAAAGGGTCTCTGGAAGGGCTCCACAGTTTACCTTGATAAAAGGATGGTCTGCTCTGGGAGAAAGTTTGTGTATTACCTCAGCTAACAAATCTTTTCCTGTGCCGGTTTCTCCTTCTATCAAAAGAGTAGCATCAGACGCAGCAAAAACAGGCAGCATATCCTTTATTTTTAAAATAGCCGGGCTGTTACCCAAAATTAAGTCTTCTCTGGTTTGGGGCAAAAAGATTGCTTTTCCTTTTAGCAGAGAAAGGTCCTCTATTATCAGTAAAACCCACCTTTTGTCTTCCTGATAAATAACTTTTCCGAAAATTTTTACAGGCAATCTTCTTCGATTAACATCTATGATGTCTCCTTCTATCGTAAACCTTTCTCCTTTTTTAACCTCATTTAGTAGCTCTTTAAACACATTAATCCTTATAACCTGATTTACCTCTAACCCTTGTACTTCTTCAGATTGATAACCGGTTAAAGCCTCTAAGAGAGAATTTATACGTACTATCCTTAATCGGTCATCTAAAAACGCAGCCCCATAAGGAACGGCTTCTAAAATTTCTCTAAGACCTATACTAATATCATCGGTTTTACTTTTCATATTTTATATAATACCTGGAAAATAAAAGTTTGTTTTTTCATCTAAAAATTGAATTTAAAAATTTTTTTACCAAAAATCAACCTACAACAAACCGGATATATACCCTGCTTAGGTAATAATTGCCATAAAAAAGATTTGTTTCAAGTTTTATCCTAACAAGAGGACCCTTCCTATTATAACTAAATAAATCAAAAGATCCATTCTAAAAACTGGAAAATCTTTCTTGTGCTTACCTTTTTATAAGAAATGGAAAGGAAAACCTGCAGTAATTTTTGTATGTTAGCTTTTGAGAAAGCTACCAGCTTTTTTATTCTTTAAACCTTTTTATACGATTCACGAAATATTACTGAGAGTGTCTTTGTAGTTTTAAATCATATTTTTTATTTTTCAGATATATTTTAAAAATTTAACATTATTAAATTTTTAGAAACATTTTGAAACGTTTTAAAACGTTAAAAAGTTTTCAGTTTTTAAAACTTGTGATGAAATCTAATTTGAAAAGAGTAAAGCATTAGGCACGGTTATTGATAACTATTTAATAAAACCAAAAGGAGTAAAAGAGAAATAAGAAATTACTCATAGATTTGTTAATACTTGTTTATTAATACTTGGGAGAACAACCGGGCAGCTATTATGTTTAACGAGATAGGTGAATTTGATAAAGCGAGGAAGTTTATGAGGATAAAAAGTGTTATGGTTAAAAAGGTTATGGATGTTAAAGGAATTATACCAACTTTTGTATTTATGGAGTATTTTTAGAAAATATTATAAAAAATTAAACATATGAGTTTAAAGAATGTACAAGTGTTTATAAAAACTGAGGATAAGGAATTAGAAGAAATTATGAAAGGAATTATGTTGGAGATGGGGGCTAAGGTGGTTGAGGTTAATGATATATCTGAGGTTGATTTTAGAAAAATAGATGTGCTAATCCTTGATACTCGTGAAATATCAGATGAATGGTTGTTTGAGTTTATCAATGAGGTCAAGAAAGTAAACCAGAGGTTAAAGGTGATGATCGTAACTTGTAAAAACAATATTAAGTCTTCGATCTTAGTGATGAAAGTAGGAATTACTGAAGAGATTTTTTTTCCTATAGAGGTAAAACAATTAAAAAACAGGCTTAAATCTTTGTTGAAGTCAGCAGAAAAAGAGAAAAAAGAAGGATTTTTTTCAAATCTACAAAAAAGTTTAAGGGCGTTAAACTTTGTCGATAGAAGGAAGCTTGTGAGAACTAAAGAAAAAAGAAAAGAAACTTTGAAAAAGGTAGAGAAAAATGAGAAAGAAAATTAGAATTGTTTTAAAGACTTGGGGGGTGATATTTATGTGATAAAGAGTAAAAAATTACTTTTAGTAATACCAACAAAAATCGTAATTTTATAAAAAGGTAAAAACGACAACTTCAAACAAAAATTAAGAGGGGGGAGAAGATGGGGAAATTAAGAACGCTTTACGAGTTTATGATGGCTGCAAGTGTAGCTCAAGCACGTTGGGAAAAGGAAATGGCAGACAATATTTTTCGAAACAAAAAACGGTTATTACTTCTTTTGGTGTTATTGTCTCCAATCTTAGTTACATCCCTTTTAGGGGCGGCTGATATTCTTGGAGGTAAAAAGGCTTATGCACCTTCTCACTACACCCCGATAGTTTTTTGGGCGTCTACAGTGGTAGGGTTTGCTGCTGGACTTATTACAGGATGTATAGGTGCAGGAGGAGGTTTTATCATTGCTCCAGCCCTTATGTCTGCAGGAGTGAAAGGTATCATGGCAGTAGGAACCGACCAGTTTCACATCTTTGCTAAAGCTATCATGGGAACGGTGTTACATAAAAAATTAGGTAATGTATCGGTAGCTTTGGCCTTATTTTTCATTATAGGGTCTATCATAGGTGCTACCACCGGTGGTTATATCAACAGATTACTTTACTCTAAAGACCCAGTGCTTAGCGATGCCTTTATCAGTATAATTTATGCGGTAATTTTAGGTTTTTTAGGCTTTTATGCTATGTATGATTACTTTAGCACTAGGAGAAAGATAAAGACTGGTGCAACCTCAGCCTCTCAAGGGGCTCACAGTGGGCCTATCGGTACTACCAAATTAGCCATAAGGCTCCAGCAGGTGCCTATTCCTCCTATAATTAAGTTTGATGAAGACTTCGGTGGAAGACAGATTTCAGCCTGGTTTATCATCGCAGGTGGTTTTGTAGTAGGCTTTTTGGCAGCCATCATGGGTGTAGGTGGTGGTTTTGTTACCTTTCCGATGTTTGTTTATATATTTGGTGTGTCAACCTCTACTACAGTCGGAACAGACATTTTCCAGATTATTTTTACCGCAGGATATTCTTCTCTTACTCAGTATGCTATCTACGGATATGTTTTTTATACCTTGGCCATGGGTCTTTTGATAGGTTCTTTGATAGGTATCCAAATAGGAGCGCTTACTACTAAAGTAGTTCCTGGGATTACCATAAGGGCTTTTTATGCCTTAACCATTATGGCAGGATTTTTTAACAGGGTTTCTGTTTTACCTGATAAATTTAGGTCTTTAAACCTGATTACTATTTCAAAGGATGTTTGTGATATTATCATTTTTGTTGGGAACATCTTGTTCTGGGGAGCTATAGGTTTATTTGGTTTTTGGGTCGTATTTAGTTTTCTAAAAAACATCAAAACTTTAAGAGAGGAGGGATAACCATGGGAGCTATAAAAAAGAAAGAGTTAACACTTGGAATAATTTTTACTTTGGTGTTTATAGGTATTTTGGTTATTGTGTTTCAGCCTTATTTTGGTAGAGGCCAAAACTTTTTAGCCTATGCAGATGATCTTTTTAACAGCTTAGCCAAAGGTTCTGCTTATTTTATACCTAAGATAAAACCTACTGTAGAAAAGTTTAAAGGTGAGATTTTAGATATAGAGATTAACCTTAAAAAGCCTGACGATACACCGGAAAAACTTCAATCCAGAATAGCTTTAAATATAAAACTTTACACTACGGCAGGAGCACAGGTAGAGGATAAAGGAGACGGTAAAATTAGAATAGTAGGGGATTTGGGACAGATCCTAAGTTCTGCTTTGGAAGACTCAGAGGCTATGTATTGGAATAAAGGAGAAATTATTAAACAAAAGTATGGGGTTGAAGACGAGAAAAAGATGTTTAGACAGTGGCATAACAGTTTGGGTGCTATCAATAAAAAACTTACTTTACAAAAAAAGACAGAAATGGCTCAAATTGTTAATACCGTCGTTACTAAGGCTATAGAGCCTGCTTACAACTTTTATGGAATTGCTCCTGAAAGTGTAAAAACCAAATATGGGCTTTTGGCAGGCCTTTTGGTTTTTTATGTGTTTTATACTGTTTGGTGGGGTTTTGCGATAATGTATCTTATGGAAGGTCTTGGTCTTTCTACCAAAAAAGGTAAAAAGAAGGAGGTATAAAAAATGGAAAAGATACTTATCGCTACCGATGGGTCTCAGGCGTCTGAAAAGGCTGCCAAGTTGGGTTTAAAATTTGCAAAAACTTTCAACAGCAAGGTTTATGGCTTAAGCATAGCAGAGGTTATACCCGTTGGGCCTGAATTAATGGAAATTTATCCTAAGTTAGTAGAGGTTTTGGAAAGAAAAGCCTTTGAGGCCGTAGGATTTATCAAGGCAGAGGCTGAAAAGGAAGGTATCTCTTGCGAAACCTTTGTATTAACCAGTTCAGACCCTTCAGAAATAATTTTATCTAAACTGGAAGAGCTGGGAATTTCGCTTCTTATGATGGGAAGAAAACATACTTTAGGAAGGGTTAGCAGAACCATCATCGGTAAGGCAAGCGTTCCTGTTACGGTGGTGCCAGCAGAGGCTTGTTTAACCTTAGAAAAAGTGCTTCTTGCCACCGATGGTTCGGTTTATAGCCAAAGGGCTGCCTTTTGGACGGTTGATTTTTGTAAGAAATTAGATATTGCTCTTTATGTAGTATCGGTAGCTAAAATAGATAATGAGGTTTCTTTTGCAGAAGAGTGTGTTAAAACTGTAGAAGAAAAGGCTAAAAATCAGGGTGTAAAAGTGGAAACTTTAGTGGTTAAAGGAGAGCCTTTTGAAAAAATTTTGGAAGTTTCTTCTCAGAAGGAAGTTAATCTTATAATTATGGGATGTAAAGGTAAAACAGGTTTAGAAAAGATATTGATTGGTAGTGTAGCTGAAAGGGTAGTAGAAAATTCTAATGTTCCAGTAGTGTTGGTAAAATAATTTAAAAATTGGGTCCTTCTGGGTTTGTGCTTAAAATCCCAGAAGGGCCGTGTTAGGAGATCTTGGTGAATTTGATAACCAAGTTTACTTCTTTATTTAAAAGAAAAACATCCTGTTCAAAACTACCCCAGTCTTTTTGTTTAGAAGAAGAGTTTAAAAAACGGTATAAGCTTTTTCGCGAGATTATTTTAGCCAACAATCAAACCTTAGAAATCATGGCAGAATTTGAAGAAATCTTAAGCTTGAACAAGCCTTTTAACCTTAATTATCTAAAAAGTAGGTGCACTACATTATTGGTAAATGTTTACAAAATGATTCAGGCTTTAATCAATCTTACAGGAGGGCGTTATAAAGATTTAGAAGTGGTTTTTAACCGTCTTTCTTCTGAAATTGAGGAAATTTTAGCCTCACGTAAAGAAAATCCTTTAGAGAAATCTTTTGTATTAGACCTTTCAGAGATTACTCTAAAAGACATAGACTTAGTTGGGCAAAAGATGGCAACTTTAGGAGAGATTAAGAATAAATTAGGTTTGGACGTACCAGAAGGTTTTGTAATTACTTCTTCTGCTACGATGTATTTTCTAAAAAAAAAATAATCTTGATAGAGAGATAGACCGTTTATTTACTCTTTTAGAAGGGGTAGAGGATTTAGAAAGTTTATATAAGACTTGTGCTCGGATAGAAAAGCTTATCCTAAGGGCTTCTATCCCTAAGGAATTAGAAGAAGAAATCATGAGGCACTATAAAAAGATTAGAGAAAAATATGGTCCTGAGGTGTTGGTTGCCATGCGTTCTAGCGCTATAGGTGAAGATTCTATTCATTTTTCTTTTGCTGGACAGTATAAAACTCAGTTAAAAGTTTCTGCAGAGGCATTATTAGATACATATAAAAAAATTTTAGCCAGTAAATATCATGCTTCAGCCGTGGTTTATCGGACACAAAAAGGTTTGAGAGACGAAGATATAGTGATGTGTGTGGGATGCATGGTGATGGTAGATACTCGAGTAAGTGGAGTAGCCTTTTCCTGTAGCCCTTATGAACCTAAAACTCCTTGTTTAGAAATATACGCTACTAAAGGGCTGGCTGAAAACATCGTACAAGGCAAACAAGAGGCAGACTATTATAAGATATGTAAAACCACCGAAAAGGTGATAGAAAAAAGGTTGGTTCAAGAAAATCAACCAGTCCTTACGGAAAAAGAAATAAAAAAACTACGAGAACAAATTTTAAAGATAGAAAAACATTTTGGGTGTCCTCAGGAAATAGAATGGGGAATAACCCAAGATGATAGGTTGTTTATCTTACAAAGCAGACCTCTTTTGCTTTATGAAGAAGAAACCGAGGAAGATATTTGTCTTGAAATCGAAGGAAAAGAGGTTTTGGCAGAAAGTGGTATTTCTATTTATAAAGGGGTAGCTTGTGGTAAGGCTTTTATTGTTAGGACAGACCTTGACATTCTTACTTTTCCTGAGGGAGCGGTTTTAGTGGTTTTAGAACCTTTGCCTAAATGGGCTACGCTTTTAAAGAAAGCTTGTGCCTTGATTTGTGAGAAAGGACATCCTGCTACCCATTTAGCTATAGTGGCAAGAGAACTTAAAATTCCTTCTTTATTTGGAGTAAAAGACATAACTACTAAACTTAAAAATGAGACCTTGATTACGGTTGATTGTACTCGTAAAAAAATCTATTTAGGCTGTTGTGAGAGCTTGCTGAAAACCCAGATTCCACAGTCTAATTTTATGATCCATAGTCCTGTTTATAAAATCTTTAAAAAGATAACTGATTTGATTCTTCCTTTGAACCTTACCGACCCAGATTCTCCTTTTTTTAAGCCACGATACTGTAAAACCCTTCATGACATTATCAGATTTTGTCACGAAAAAGCTGTAGATGCAATGTTTTCGTTAGGGATAGATTTAGATTTAACTGAAAAAAAGGCAAAAAGATTGGTTAGTAAAACTCCTGGAAGTTGGTGGATAATAAACTTAAAAGATGGTTTTAAAGAAACCTTTGACCCCAAAAAAAAGAAAATTACTTTAGAAGAGATCGAGAGTATTCCTATGAAAGCTATTTGGGAGGGTATGATAGCTAAACCCTGGGAAGGACCTCCCCCTTTAGACTTCAAAGGCTTAGGCAGTGTTTTCTTCTGGTCAACGATGAGACCTGAATTGGACCCAGCTTTAGCTTTTGAGCCTAGAGAGAAAAATTATGTAATGGTATCAAAAAACTTTTGTCATCTTGGGATGAAATTAGGCTATCACTATACCACAGTAGAAGCTTACATAGGAGAGTTTATCTCAGAGAATTATATTTATTTCTACTATAAAGGAGGAGGAGCTGACCCAGAAAGAAGATTATTAAGAATAGAGTTTATTTCTGAAATACTTGAAAAAATCGGATTTTACACAGTAATAAGATTGGATGCACTTTTTGCGCATATAGAGAAAAATCCAGCAGAAGACCTTTATCAGAGGTTAAAGGTGCTTGGTTATCTTTTGATGCATACCAGACAGGCTGATATGATAATGTCAAATCCATCTTTAGCAAATACTTACAAAAAACAAATATACGAAGATATAACCCATCTCTTTGGGGGTAATCTTGGTCTAGACACAAATTTTTTTCATATCAATTAACCTGTTATAGTTTTATAATAAAAAACCAATGATCATGCCTTAAAAGAGCCACAAAAACATAGTGTCCCTTTTATTGTGTAAAAATTTTTCCGGGAAAGGCATGGTAGTTCCCCAATTCAATTTCATTAAACCCTCTTAACTTCCTTGAGTTTAACCTCTCATTCAGTTCTTTCAAGATTAAATATAACAACCTCTCAACAGAGCCTTCATCCGGAAATACTTCTATTACCTTTATCCTCCTTTTTATCTCCTTTGCTAACCCCCTTCCCTTCAGACCCAAATATCCAAAATCCAAGTATCTCTCTTCTCCCATCAGGCTTTATCCCTAAAGCTAAATATACTGGCTCCTTTGCTACCTCATTTCGACGAATAGACAAATAAGTTCTTTAACTTCATCTTCAGTCACCTTTATTAACCGGGAAATGCTTTTCAGCCCTCCTTCTTTCAGGAAGTAGGAAGGCACGAAAAGTAAATCTCTGGTATAAAAACCGTTTGCATAATCTTCTTGCTCTTCTAAATAAATCCTTCTTTCTTCAAGCATAAGGTTTTCTAAAAGGTTTTTAATAAGATTGTTGACTTCTTGCTGAAAAAAGTTTAGAATTTCTTCTATAGGTTGTTTTGTTAAAGTTTTAGTTTTTTCTTTCACGGTAGCTTCCCCTCCTTTCTGGTAGTTTTGGTTATTATGCATTGGGGAAGCTACCATACCCTTCCCTTTCCTTCAAGGCTTTAGACAATTAATGAGACACTACCTAAATATTTTAGAGGTCTTTGATTTCCTCCCAGGTTAAAAGGTGTACTCCTTTTTCTTGTAAGATAGATATGGTTTTATCCAGATTGTTGGTCCTTAAAACTACTACAGCCTTTTCTCCAGATTTTTCTACAAAAGCGTAGAGGTACTCTACGTTTATATCTGCGTCATAAAGATACTTAAGCACCCCTGCTAAACCTCCAGGCTCATCTTTTACGCCTACGGCTACCACGTTGGTTATCTTTGTGGTAAAACCTGCTTCTTCCAAAACCTTTTTAGCCTCTTCAGGCTGAGGGACTATCATCCTAAGTATCCCAAACTCAGAGGTGTCGGCTATAGACAAGGCCCTTATGTTAATCCCGTGGTCTGCTATAGCCTTTAAAGCTTCATAAAGCCTGCCCTTTTTATTCTCTAAAAAAACAGATATTTGTTTGATTTTCATGTTTTCCCTCCTTTTTATTTGAGATTGCGTTTATCTATAATCCTTTTAGCCTTACCCTCACTTCTCGGAATAGATTTGGGCTCAACCAAGGTTACTTTAACCCTTACTCCTACGGTCTCTTCTATCCTCTTTTCTAAACGTTTCCTTAGATTTTCTATGGTTTTTACGTCGTCAGAGAAAATCTCCTTAGACATTTCTACCTGGACTTCTACCTCATCAAGATAATGTGGACGGGTAAGTACTATTTGGTAATGGGGTTCTACTCCTTGTACCTCAAGTATAGCCTGTTCTATCTGATAAGGAAAGATCATAACCCCTCTTACTTTTATCATGTCATCAGACCGTCCCTTAATACGCTCAATCCTAACCAAAGTCCTTCCGCAGGCACATTTTTCTGTATGAAGGGTGGTGATGTCTCTGGTTCTAAACCTTATCATCGGCATACCTTCTCTGGTTAGGCTGGTTAAGACAAGTTCCCCCTCAGTACCTTCAGGAAGAGGTTCTCCGGTCTCAGGGTCTATGATTTCTGGATAAAAATGGTCTTCCCACACGTGAAGCCCTTGCTGAGCAGGACACTCATGGGCTACCCCTGGGCCGATGATCTCGGTTAATCCATAAACATTATAAGCTTTAACACCCATTCTGTTTTCTATCTCTTTTCTCATTTCCTCTGTCCACATTTCAGCCCCAAAACTTCCTAACCTTAATTTTAAGGTTGAAAGGTCTATACCCATCTCTTCCTTAGCATATTCAGCCAAGTAAAGCGCATAAGAAGGGGTGCAGGCTATAAAAGTGGTCCCAAAATCTTTCATCAACTCTATTTGCCGTCTGGTGTTACCAGCTGAAGCAGGAACCACCGTTGCCCCAATCTTCTGAGCACCATAGTGAAACCCTAAACCTCCGGTAAAGAGCCCATATCCATAGGCTATCTGCACGACATCATCTTTAGTAACTCCTATCATAGCAAGAGACCGAGCCATCACCTCAGCCCAAAGGGTTAAGTCTTTAACCGTATATCCTGCTACTACCGGTTTTCCAGTGGTACCACTTGACGTATGGATTTCAACCACCTCAGAAAGGGGGACAGCAAACAAACCAAAAGGATAAGCCTCTCTCATGTCTGTTTTGCTGGTAAAAGGAATATACTTTATGTCTTCCAAAGTCCTTATATCTTCTGGTTTGATCCCAGCTTCGTCAAACTTTTTACGGTAAAAAGGAACCCGCTCATAAACCCTCTTTACCACCTCTTTAAGTCTTTGAAGTTGAATTTCTCTTAATTCTTCCCTTCCCATACACTCTAACCGTTGATCCCAAAACATTACCTTACCTCCTTTAAAGGACTTTTTCTTAAACTAATTTTAAAAGATTAAACCCATTATCTTTTAATTTCTTCAGGGCCTCCTCAAAGTCTTCTACCTCAAAGATAAAATAAGCTTTTTCTCTACTTTCTGCCACATATACCAAGGCGTTTTCTATATTTATTCCTTTAGACGAGATAAACTTTACTACTTCATAAAGCCCGCCTGGCTGGTCTTTCATCTCTATACCTAACGCAGGATTTAAAGCTACCACAAAGCCATGGTTTTTAAAAAGTTCGTAAGCCTCTTGAGGTTTATCTACCAAAAACTTTATAATCCCAAAATCTCTGGCATCGGTGATAGAAAAACCAAGAATGTTTATCTGGGCTTCTGCCAGTAGTTTGGTTATTTTTTCAAGCTTACCAGGTTTATTTTCTACAAAAATAGAGATTATTTCTACTTTATACATAAAAACCTCCTTATAAGGTTCTTTTATCTATTACCCTTTTGGCTTTACCCTCACTTACAGGCAAGGTCCCAGGTTCTAACAACTCTACTTTAGGCTTTACCAGTATAGCCTCTCTCAGTTTTTCTATAATTTCTTCTTTAAGTTTAAGCAGTCTTTCTATTCTTCCGTCGAAAAACTCTCGGTCTATCTCTACCCTTACTACCATCTCATCATAGTTTTCAAGGACGATCTGATAGTTTTGCGCTACCCCTTTGATACCCATCAAAACCGCCTCTATTTGCTGCGGAAAGATGTTTACCCCTCTGACGATAAACATGTCGTCTGCCCTTCCTAAAATCCTACTTATTCTTCTATGGGTCCTTCCACAGGAACAAGGTTCTGTGTAAAAGAAGGTAAGGTCCCTTGTACGATAACGAATAAGCGGCATTCCTTCACGGTTAAGTGAGGTTAAAACCAGCTCTCCCACCTCGCCTTCTTTAACAGGCTCTCCTGTTTCAGGGTTGACTATTTCTGCCAAAAAGGCATCCTCCCAGATATGAAGACCCTGTTTAAACACACACTCAAACCCTACCCCAGGACCTCCCATTTCAGACAACCCATAGCAGTTGTAAACGTCTATCCTTAAAAGTTCCTCTATCTTCTTTCTGGTTTCCTCAGTATAAGGTTCTGCCCCTAAGTATGCCCTTTTAAGGTTTAAATCTTTTTTAGGATCTATTCCTTTGTTTAGAAGCACCGAGGCTACATAAAGGGCATAGCTGGGGGTCATATGAAAACAGGTGGTCCCAAAGGTCTTCATAAGTTCTATCTGCCTTTCTGTGTTCCCCGGCCCAGCAGGTATTACCAAAACCCCTACCTTTTCAGCTCCATAATGCATCACCAAAGCTCCGGTAAAGAGACCATAGGTCATAGAATTCTGAAGGACATCGCCTCTGGTAGTTCCTGTCATCACCAAGGCCCTTGCTATCAACTCTGCCTGGGCGTCTATGTCTTTTTTGGTAAAAAATAAAGCCTTGGGTTTTCCAGTAGTCCCACTTGAGGTGTGTAATCTCACCACCTCTTCTAAAGGCACAGCTAAAAGGCCATAAGGATAGTCTACAAAAAGGTCTTCTTTAGTAGTAAAAGGTAAACGCACCACATCCTCTAAACTTTTTATATCTTCAGGTTTTACCTTGGCTTCTTCAAATTTTTTACGGTAATGGGGTACCCTCTCATAAACTAACCTTATCACTTTTTTAAGTTTCTCTAACTGAAGCACCCTTAACTCTTCCTGAGGTAAAGTTTCTGCTTTTTGGTCCCAAAAGTTTACCTCCACCTTACCTACCTCCTTTTATTATCTTTTGTTTTTAACTTTCATACATAACTTTTCCCATATCCCTTACATCATAACCACCAAGACTTAAAACCATATTTCTAAACCCTTCATCGTGTCTTACAATATCTAAAAAAGCCTGGATTATTTCCAAATCTAAAAACTCTTTGGGAATAACTATATCATAGCGTTCTTCGGCAACGGGGATAAAATCTAAATCCAGAGCCTTAGCCGCTGCATAAATACCAAGCCCTACATCTGCCCTTCCACTGGCAACCGCCTGTGCAATCCCCATATGTGTATACTCGTCTTGGTCATAACCTCTTATCTGAGAGGGGTCTATACCAAGGTCTTTTAGATGCTTATCCAATAGAAGCCTTGTTCCGGAACCAGCCTGTCTATTGATGAAAACCACATCCTCTCGTGTAAGGTCAGAAAAACTGAGAATATTTTTAGGATTCCCCTTTTTTACGATAAACCCTTGCACTCTGTATACAAGGTTTATCAGTACTACCGGACGTTCTGGTAAAATTTTCTTTATAAAAGGTACGTTATATTCTCCGGTAGCCTCGTCTAAGAGATGGGTTCCTGCAAGATGGGCTTCTCTCTTTTTAATAGCTATTAGTCCTCCCATAGAGCCTACATGGGCTGAGGATAGAGAAATATGCGGATATCTTTTCCGCAAAAAGTTGTAGACTATATCTAAGGTATTGTCATGGCTACCTATACATACCAAGGTATAGTCTATCTCTTTTTTGTTTCTCCAAAGAAACACCTCTACCTCTTTGCCAGGAGACAATCCTTCAGAACCTGCAGGTATCCAAAGATAACCATCTGCTCTAACCACCGACATAAGAAGTCCAGCCCCTCTCCCTAAAGGAGAAACTATGTATTTATCTCCTACTTTACCCACTTTAACCCTCACAAACTCATCTACCCCAACAGGAGATGCAAGCTGACGGGAAAGAAGCCCTTTTATTTTTTCTTCTTTGGTAAGAGAAGTTCCCAGATAAAGCTCAAGAAGGGGCCTTACAAAAAGCTGATAACAAAAAATAGCCGATACAGGATAACCTGGTATTCCTAAAACCGGTTTATCTTTACAAAAGGCTGCGATAAAAGGTTTGCCAGGCTTGATGGCTACACCGTTTATTATTATCTCCCCTAAATCGTTTAGAACCTTGTAAGTAAAGTCTTCTTTTCCATAACCTGATCCAGCGTTTAAAAGTACTAAATCGTTTTCTTCTAAAGCTTTTTCTATAGCAGACTTTATAGAATGTTCTTCATCTTTAGCTATAGGATAAACCTTAACCTCTGCCCCATCTTGTTCTAAAAGCCCTTTTAAAACCGAAGAATTATACTCTATAAGAAATGGGGGGGTGAGCCCCTCTTTTTCAGCTTCTTCAGGAGGAATTAACTCAGACCCAGTAGGAATAACGCCTACCTTAGGTTTTCTTCTTACCAAAACCTCTAATATCCCACTTGCAAGCATAGCCCCCACTTCAAAGGGCCTTATAAAATGATTTTCAGGAATGATCATCTCCGTAGCCACGATGTCTTCCCCAACAGGACGAACGTCATGATAAGGTGGATAAGCCTTGTATATTTCTATAGAATCTCCTTTTAAATTTACTTCTTCTATAGGAATAACCGTGTCAAACCCTTCAGGTAAAGGGTCTCCTGTTTCTATCCAAACAGCCTGAGTCCCTATTTTTAGGGGCACCGGGTCTTTTTCTGTAGCAGTAAAAGTATCCTTAGACCTAACTGCATAACCATCCATCGCAGCCGAATGAAAATAAGGAGACGACCACTTAGCAAAAACAGGCTCAGCAGTAACCCTACCTAACGCCTCTTTTACTTTTATCTTCTCAGCCTCAAGAGGATAAACTACCTTTTGTTTAAAAACTTTAATCAACCTATTAATAGCCTCAGTAAGACTTAATACCTCATGAAAAACTTTTTTCCCCATTACTTTATCTCCCTTATACCCAAAATATTGGGGGACCTTCTAATAAAATCACGCTCTTGAGCAATCACCTCTAAAGGAAGGCTGATTAAATCTATAAGATAAGGGTCAGGATGTTTAAGATAAATAGGGATGGTTTCCTTAAAACTCTTAATATAGCTCTTGCAATCTTTACAAAGTTCAACCCTTATCTCATCTTCGTCTACTAAAAGGTCTATTTTGTCGCACTCTCTATGCCCACAATAACTACAACCAATCCTAAATCCCTCTTCTTTATACCCACAAATAGAACAAAGAAAATGACGTTTATTGTTTTCGTCTATTAAGGATAAAGAATAAGGTTCTCCACAAATAGGACATCTATTGTTTACTTTTGGACTAAGGTTAGGTCTTCTTTCTGAAGCAAGTTTTCTAAAAAGAGGAAGGCTCAACAAAAAAAGCATTCTTTTTATCTCTTCCTCAGGGACTTCTTTTTCCTCAGATAAGTTTAGGTCCCATAATTCTCTTGGGTTATTTAACACCTCTTCCCCTTTATTACCTAAAATCTCCTTTAAATAAGAAATAAACTCATAAGGTACTTCAAAGGTTATGCCAAAACTTTCTAAAAGTTTATCCAAACTTTCAGTGGGGGCACTGTTTTCAAGAATTTTTTCACAATCCTTATTAAACCTAACTACCTTTTCATACAAGCTTAAAACTCCTTCTAAATGAGGTCTTTCCATCTTAAGCTGATCTATCCAAACCTTTAATTCCATTTTTACACCTCCTGCAATTTTTATGTTAAGGTTTGTTTAACACATTTTGTTTTGTATAATAAAACAAAAGCTTATAAGTTAGAGAGGGACAGGGACTCCATTTTTGGTAGGCCTTTGAGCCTCTTAAGGAGTATGTCCCTCTGTCCCTCAACACCCGATAAGTTGGTTGGGCTACCAAAGCCCCAGCTACTCGGGAGGATGGTGTGAGGGACAAAAATCTTAAAAAGGAGGTAGCATCATGACCCATTACATCGGTGTTGACATTTCTAAAGATAACTTCCACTTCTGCATCCTTAACCATGAAGCTAAAACCCTCTCCTCCGGCAAACTCTCTATGTCTCTTCAAGGCTTCTCTGATTTCTTTAACCTTCTCAAAACCCTCTCTGACCCTATCGTTGTTATGGAATCCTCTGGTAGGTTCCACATCCCCCTTTACTGCTTCCTCGTTGAAAAAGATATCCAAACCTTCATCCTTAACCCTAAAATCGTCCACAGATTCTTTGAATTTATCTCCGCTAACAACCCCTCTAAATACGACACAAAAGATGCCAAAATCCTTGCACTCTTCGCTCTTAATAACCCTGAATTCCTTAAATCCTATCCTGAAAACTCTGAACTCCGTAGTGCTTCTCGTCTTATCCAAAAACTTAAACATGAACTTGCTGAAGCTAAAACTCAAATCAAATACGCCCTCACTGTTCTTTTCCCAGAAGCTGAAAAGCACTTTAATATTTACTCCCACTCCTTCCTTAACATACTCCTTAAATTCCCCTCTGCTAAAACCCTTAAAAAAGCTAAACCAAATGAAATTTCCGAAATTATTAAATCCTCTGTTCCTAAAGGTAAAACCCCTTCCTTTTCTCCCGATGAAGTCATAAACCTTGCTAAAAACTCTATCGGGGTTGACAATCCTTATCTCTCTCAAACTCTTATCATCTACATCGAAAAACTCTTTTTCCTTGAGCCAAGAATAAAAAAGCTTGAAGAGATGCTTGTAGAGAAAATGGATGAAGACCAGCAAGAACAAATTAAGCTCATTTCCTCTATAAAAGGTATTTCCTCTAAACTTGCAAGTCTCTTTTTGGCTGAAATCAGAGACGTAAAAAGATTTTCTAATGCCAAAAAGCTCATAAAGTTTGCGGGCACAGACCCAGTAACAAAACAATCTGGTAAGTATAAAGCTAAGATGAGCATATCTAAGCAAGGGTCGAGCTTTCTCAGAAATGTTCTTTTCCAGATGGCGGTAGGTGTAGTAAAATGGAATTTTTACTTCAGATCCTATTTTATACGTAAGAAGAAAAACTTTGGCAGTTATAAGAAAGCTATGATAGCAGTTGTAAACAAACTTATAAGAGTTATCTATGCAATTTGTAGAAAAAAAACTTTCTTTAATCCTGCTTTTTCTAAGTTCCCTGTTCTGGAGGTCTCTCATGTTTAATTCCTATTTTCTGATAGTTGACTCTTTAAACTGTTTTTTTACTACATTATTATAATAACTTAAGATAAAAAAGAAAAAAGGGGAGAAAGTTTTTCTCCCCTTTTTTAAGGATAAAAAAAGTTTTAAAAACCGGTTTTTATTTTATCCTTTTAGCAACCCGATATCCTTAAGCACAGAAGGAGAAAGAGCTACACCCTTTTCTATAAGGGCTCTCAACATCTGTCCCATGGCAATCAAGTTTTCAGGTTTTTTCGGATTTTCAGCCAGATTATATTCTTTAGGAGAAGCCTTTAAAGCATATACTACCCCTAATCCTCCTAAGTCTGTCTCGCCATAAAGCACAGTATAACCTTCTGTCTTAGCTTCTTTTATCAAGCTATCACGGTCTCCATACTTTATAGCACCTGTGGGACAAGTCTTCGCACAAGCCGGGGTAAGACCTGCCTTTACCCTGTCTATACAGAAATGACACTTTGAAATCTTACCGTTTTTATCGTATCTCGGAATGTTAAAAGGACAAGCTGCTTGACAAGCTTGACAACCTATACACTGGGTCTTATCATAATAAACTATCCCAGTATCTGGGTCTTTTTTCAAGGCTTTTACAGGACAGATTTCTACACAAGCAGGTTCTCCACAGTGTAAACATCTGTGGCTTACAAACAGCCACTGGACTTCGTTTTTTTCGTTTACTTTTTCGATAAACCGAATACGGTTATAAGTATAACCTGTAAGGTCTGGGGGGTTCTCATGAGTTCCATTGTTTTTAGTCTCTTCTGCTGGAAGGTCGTTCCAAGATTTACAAGCTACCTGACAACCTCTACATCCTATACAAAGGTCTGGGGTTATTAATAAAGCTTTGCGTGCCATACCTTTCCTCCTTTAGATTTTTTAAGGGAGGTAGGGAGAAACTCCCTCCTCCCCTCTATTTTCAAATTAAGCTTTTCTTATGTTTACGATAAAGCACTTTGTCTCTTGGATAAAAGTATTTGGGTCAACTACATTAGGTGTAAGTAGGTTAGCGCTGTCTCCTCCTTTACCATTCTCAGGAAATCTCCATCCATAATGCCAAGGTATACCTATAACATGACATTTTTTACCCTGTACTACAAGAGGCCTCATTCTTTCTGTAACGATAGCTATCGCCCAGATTTCTCCTCTTGGGCTTGATATAATTACTCTATCCCCACTTTTTATACCTTTTTCTTTAGCAAGCTCTGGGTCTATTTCCGCAAAAATTTGTGGTTCAAGCTCAAGTAACCACGGTGTGTGTCTGGTCATAACACCTGTCTGCCAGTGTTCAGTTACCCTGTAGGTAGTTCCTACATAAGGATATTTGGGATCTAATCCTACCACAAACTTATCCTCTGGGCTATCATAGGTCCTAGCAACCGGGTTAAAATGGACCTTAGGATAAAGTAGGTTCTTAAAAGGCGACTCTACCGGCTCATAATAGGTGGGGAATGGGCCATCTGCTAAACCAGAACCAAAAATAGTCCCCACACCAAGAGGCTTCATGATAAAAGGAAGGACCCCACCTTCCATGGCTAAAGGTGGTTGTGGACCATCAGGGATATCTCCTACCCATTTCTTAGCTTGAGCATCCCATTTTATAACCTGTCTTTGTGGATCCCATGGAGTACCCATCGGGTCTACACTTGCCCTATTGTAAAGGATCCTTCTGTTAACAGGCCAACACCAAGCCCAGTTAGAATATAAACCAAGTCCTGTTGGGTCTTCTTTCCCTCTTCTTTTCATCATATTACCTGCATCAGTAAAAGCTGCAGAGTAAATCCAATTACCACAAGCAGTAGAACCATCATCAAGTAAAAACACAAAAGAAGCAACTTGTTGTCCCTTCTTGTAAGATTTTTTATCTATAGGATGTGAAGCTACATCTTGAGTATAATAACCGTTTATTTCTTTAGCTACTTTCTCTATATCTACATGTTTTTCTCCATAATTCCAATTAAGCTTAACTATCGGGTCAGGAAATACCCCACCCTGTTTTTGGTAAAGTTGTTTAATCTTTAAATAAAGTTCATTTATAATTTCAGCATCAGGTAAACACTTTCCGGGAGGTTCAACCGCTTTATACCTCCACTGGGCTAACCTTCCTGAGTTGGTAATACTTCCCTGTTTTTCTACCGATGAGGCGCAAGGCAAGAAAAAGACTTCTGTCTTAACCTTCTTTGGGTCCATTCCAGGACCTTTCCAGAAAGATGAAGTTTCGTTGTCCCAAAGGTTGACACAGACCAACCAATCAAGCTTAGCTAAAGCCTTTCTTACCTTGTTAGCATTGGCACTTGAACAAGCCGGATTTTGTCCCCAAGCAAAAAATCCTTTTATTTTGCCTTTATACATAGCATCAAAGATGTCATACCAGCTATAGGTTTTATCATCGTCAAGCTTTGGAAGATAACTATAACAAAAATCGTTTTCTTTGGTTGCATTGTCTCCATAAAAAGCTTTAAGCAAGCTCACGATATATTTAGGTCTGTTTTTCCACCAATTAAGGCTCTTAGGTTCGGCAGTTTTGGGTGTATTTTTTTCTATATAAGTCTTTAAATCAACCCAAGAAGCCTTTGGGGTCGGAAGATAGCCTGGTAAGATGTGGAAAAGAATCCCCATATCGGTTGAGCCTTGGACATTGCTTTCTCCTCTTAAAGCGTTAACTCCACCTCCAGCCATCCCAACATTACCAAGAAGAAGTTGAATGATAGACATAGATCTTATGTTCTGAACTCCTACTGTATGCTGGGTCCATCCCATAGCATAACAAATAGTAGCTACTTTATTTGGCTTTCCGGTTGAAGCGATAATCTTATAGGCCTCAAGGATTTTTTCTTTAGGTGCCCCTGTAATCTCAGAGACTATATCTAAAGTATAACGGCTATAATGTTTTTTAATAAGCTGAAAAACACAGTTTGGGTCTTTTAGTGTAGGATCTTTTTTAGGAATACCTTTTTCGTCTAATTGATATTTCCAAGTATTTTTATTATATTTTCTTGCTTTAGGGTCGTATCCTGAAAAATAACCGTCTAAATCCTCAGGACCTTTAAAATTTGGGTCTACTAAGTAGGAAAGGTCTGTATAGTTAATCACGTATTCTTTGAAATAGAGTTCGTTATCTATAATGTATTTAATAAGTCCACCTAAAAAGGCTATATCTGTTCCTGGACGAATAGGTACATAAAGGTCTGCTTTAGAAGCTGTCCTGGTAAATTTTGGGTCTATTACTAAAAGTTTAGCACCTCTCTCTTTTTTAGCCTTTAATATCCATTTCATAGAAATAGGATGGTTTTCAGCAGGATTACCTCCCATAACGATGATCACATCGGCGTTTTTTAAGTCAACCCAATGATTAGTCATTGCGCCTCTTCCAAACGACTCTGCCAGAGCCGCCACGGTGGCGCTGTGTCATATTCGCGCCTGATGCTCTATGTAAACAAGGCCTAAAGACCTCATCAATTTTTGTAAAAGATAGCATTCTTCGTTATCAAGTGCAGCTGAGCCTACATGAGCGATAGTCTCAAGTCTATTAATCACTCGTCCTTTTTCATCCTTAATGATAAAATACTTATCCCTTGTAGCCTTTACCCTTTTTGCTATCTCAGATAAAGCCCATTCCCAAGAAACCTTTTTCCATTCAGTAGCCCCTGGAGCACGATAAAGAGGCTCTGTAACCCTATAAGGATTGTTAGCCATTTGAACCAACGAAGCACCTTTTGGACATAAAGCTCCTTCATTAATAGGACTATCAGGGTCACCCTCAACCTGAACTACCTTCCCTCCTTTAGCATAAACGATTAAGCTACACCCAACCGAACAATAAGGACAAACAGAAGTAGTTTCTTTAGCATTTTTAATCTTAAGCTCGGTAGCAGCATAAGCCTTAACAGGAGAAAGGTCTATAGAAATAGAGCTTAAAACTAAAGAACCTATAGATAACTTTAAAAAATCTCGTCTACTTATTCCACCCATAATTATACCTCCTCTTTTTATTTACTTCTTAATATTAAATTTTTAAGTTAACTTAAAAAAATAATCAACAATCAAAAAAGAGAATTATAACCTATTTTAAATAATTATTTCACCTTTTTTTTCTTTTTTTTTAATAAAACTTAAATTTTCTTTATCAATCAATTTAGATATTGAGAGTTTCTTTTTCTGCCCAAAAGATAAGCAAAAGGCTTCTTCTAAAATTTTTAACCTTGGGTCGTTTGATATGGTAAAGAGGTTGCTTGCTTTTTAAAAGAATACAAGCTAAAATACTCTTATAAAATAAATTTTAAAAAATCTTTTCTTAAAGGAGGAAGAACTATGCTTTCTAAGATTCCTTTTGACCTTTCCAGGCTTGACGAAGAAGATTTAGATAAACAGATCCTTAGAATAGCCTTGATGGCAGAGCTTGACGCTATCAATCTTTATGAACAGTTGGCTTCATTAACCGAAGATGAAAACTTAAAGGCTATCCTTCTTGATATAGCCAGAGAAGAAAAAACCCATGTAGGCGAGTTTTTATCGATGCTACTTATCAAGGATGAAGAGCAAGAAGAAGAGTTAGAAGCCGGCGAAGAAGAAGTGAACGAACTTTTAGAAGGAGAAGAAGAGGAAGAATAACCTTTTAGACCTTCAGCTTTAAATATAGACTTATTAACTTATCATGAAATATTTAAGTTGCTTAAGATTTTATGGAGTCTTTTTGGTTTTAATTTTAGGAAGTATTGTTTTTACTTTTTTTTCAGTTTTTGCTTCAGTATCTAAGCCTCTTGAAGTTACCGCTCAAAAATTACAAGCTTTTAACAACTTTAAAACCTTGGTAGCCGAAGGAGATGTAGTCATTCAGACTGATAAAATGCTTGTCTGGGCTAAAAAGGTTACCTATGAAGTTCCTACTCAATACCTAATCCTTTACCAATATAAAATCTTTGATTTTACCCAAAACGCAACCGTTGAGGGAGACCAAGCTTTTTTAGACCTGAGAAATGAAGAACTTTGGGGTAACAATGTTTTTATGTATTTAAAAAAAGAAGGTATTCGAATTAAGGCTAAAGACTTGCATAAAAATGCCTTAAATGAATACTTAGCTAAAAGTGCCTTAGTCAGTACTTGTGAGTTTGATTGTGAAAATGAAAGGGATTTTCCTCCTTGGAGTTTAGAGGTTAAGGATTTTATTCTGACCCCAGAAGGGATAAGTAGTGGTGAGGCTACAAAGTTTAAGATAAAAAAACAAACGGTAGTTTATTTTCCTAAAACCGCTTATGTGCCCAAGGTAAGTCTTCCTATGACCCCTCAACGAAGTACCGGTTTTTTGTTCCCAAAGTTTGTTCAAGGTAATAGGTTAGGCTTGGGGATACAACTTCCCTTTTTTTGGCCTTATACCGACCAGGTTGATTTTACCTTTTCTCCCATGTTTCTTACTAAAAAAGGCCTGCTTTTAGACTTGGAAACTCAGTTTAGGTTGCTTGAGCCTTTAGAAGGGATACTAAAATTAAGGTATCTTAAAGACGATGAAAAAGCACTTATTGAAACTATTGGCACAGAAAATAAAAAGCATAAGTGGTGGTTTGTAGGAAAGGTTGATTACGCACCTAAACCAAATTTAGATTTTCATTTAGACATAGACCTTGTTTCTAATAAAGACTTCTTAGAGGAGTTTGACGTAGGAGAAAACGGCTTTTCTTCTTCTAAAATCCTTTTTTTAGAAAGACTTCAAAGGTCATTAGAAGAAAAAACTCAAGAATATAGGACCTCCCGTTTTTGGGGACAATATTACCGTGGTAGCCTTTATTCAAGGATAGAAAACACTTATCTGGATTATCACGGGAATTCTGATAAAGATTCTGTGCTACAGCCTCTCTGGGTTTTTCGGCTAAATCTTTTACCTTTTAAGACTTTGGGAGACCTAATTACAAGCCTTAGTTTTAATCACAACTATAGTTTTAGAAAAGAAGGTTATTATGGGCACAAGATAAGTTCGAACTTAGAGCTTGCCTATCCTTTTAAAACCTCTTTTTTGTTTAACGAACTTAAAGCAAGTTATACTTTAAATTATTATAGTTTAGATGACCCTAAAGGGTTTGAAAAAAGTACCTTTAATAAGTCTTATTATGATGTTTCTTTTACTTCGTATGCCCAGTTTTTTAAATTTTATGAGGTTGACCTTCCGTTTAACCAGAGGATAGATTTTTTACATGTTTTTAAGCCTTATATAGGATATTATTTTAAGAAAAAGCCTTCTGAAGAGGTTTTTCCTGTTTTTAACTATGAAGACCTTACTAAGGAAGAAATAAACACCTTAGAATACGGGTTGTGGCAGGTTTTCAGACTAAAAAATCAGCCAGATCTTTTGAAGTTAAAGGTTTATCAACAATATCAGTTTAACGCAGAAGAAATTCCTACGGCTATTTCTTCAGAAAAAAGGAAATTTTCCGATTTAAGCCTCCAGATATTGGTTAACTATGCCCCAAATTTTTCCTTAAGATATGATGGAAGCTATAACTTTTACGGTTTGGGGTTTAAAAAGCATTCTCTTTCTTTGGGAATAAACGACAGGTTTATCGACCGAATAGGATTAACTTTTCAAGACGATAAGGCCTGGAATTCTCGGCAACTAACCTTATACCTCTCTCAACGTCTTGCTCAAAGGTTTCAGACAGATTTTTATCTAAGCCGAAATCTGATACGTGAGGAAAACACCGAAATGAGGTTTGGTCTTACTTATCTACACGACTGTTATTTGTTGGGAGGAGGAGTTTCGGTCACCCCCAAAGATACTAAATTTTTCTTTAGGGTAGAATTAAAAGGGTTAGGAGGTTATGGATTAGAAAAATAAAGGTTTTAGCCCCTGGACCTTTAAAGTTTAGCTTTGTAAAAGAAGGGGTCGATTCTTATGTAGAAAAAATTTCACCTTTATGCCCCATAGAGGTTTGTTTTCCTAAGGTAAAAAGTGGAATACAAGATAAAGAAGAAAGACTAAAGTTAGAAGGCAAGATCCTAAAGAAACATCTTAATGGGAATGAATTTTTAGTAGTCTTAGACGAAAGAGGACAAAGCCTAAATACAAAAATCCTTGCTATGAAGATAGAAAAATGGCTTGAAGCCTCTAAGGATTTATGTTTTTTAGTAGGAGGACCAGAAGGTTTGTCCGATGAGTTTAAGCAAAGGGCAGACTTCCTTCTTAGTCTTTCTTCTTTAACTCTTAATCACGAAATAGCCTTGCTTGTTTTAATGGAAGCTCTTTATAGAAGTTTAACCATATTAAAGAAAATTCCCTATCATAGGGAATAATTTATAAAAAATCAACCAAAAAATAAGATTTTTGGCTGTAATCCTCTAAAAAAGCTCTTGACTTTTATTCTCATTAACGCTAAATAGTTTAGCTAAGATGACCCCTGTAGACCTTCGTTGGCTGGAGAAATACGTTAATTTTTCAGAGTTAGTGGTTAGTCCCTTAGGAGATAACATAGCCACGGTGGTTGAAGACCAAGAAGGGCAAAGTTTTATCTGGGTTAACGGAAAGATAATAGATGAGCCTTTTGAAAAGGTTAATTTCCTCCAGTTTGTCTCTAACGGAAGTTTAATCGCCTCGGTGCAAAAGGACGGTCTATGGACGGTCTGGAAAGATGGGGTTTTGTGGGAAGAATTTTTTGAATACCTTTGGAATTTGAAATCAGACAATTCTGGGAAAAAGGTCCTGGCTAATGTTAAAGTAGAAGGAAGTTATACGGTTTGTGTAGACGGAACTTCCTGGAGCAACTCTTTTTATGATGCAAGGGACCTTTTTGTTTCTCCAACAGGAAGTAAGGTCGCCACCTATGTAAGGTTAGAGAACTATCCGGTTTTAGAGATTTTTAATTTTGCCAAAGGTATGTGGTCTTTGGCGATAAATGATTCGTACTGGGATAGAAGGTTTTTAGCTGTGTTTGGTTGTGATTTTAGTCCTCAAGAGTCTAAAGTAGCCGTAGCTGTAAGGTTACCTGATAGAAGTTTTACCATAGCAGTAGATGGGCTTTTATGGGACAAGACCTTTTATCAGGTCTGGGAACCAAGGTTTTTAGATGAAAATCAGGTGGTAGCTCCGGTAAAAACCGATAAGGGATGGGAGCTATACTGTAATGGGAGTTCCTTTTGGGGAAGACCTTTTGCCCAGTTGTGGAACCTTAAGGTTTTTCCTGAGAAAAAGAGAGTAGCGGCGGTGGTAGCGTTAGAGTTAGGAAAATGGACCTTAGCAGTAGACGAAAAAGTCTGGAGGATAACTTTTGGACAATGTGTGTTAGCCCCCCATTTTAGTCCTGATGGAGAAAGGGTAGCGGCCGTGGTAAGAGACCAAGATAAATGGGGATTGGCAGTAGATGGGGAGTGTTGGGATATAGTTTGGGAAAAAATAGGGGACCCTGTTTTCAATCCTCAGGGCAGTAAGATTGCGGTTAAGGCAGAAAAAGATAATAGTTATTATTTAGTAGTAGACAATAAAGTTTTAGAAGGACCTTATAGTTATCTTTGGGACCCTGTTTTTTTAGAGGAAGATAAGGTTTTAGTAAGAGGGATAAAAAATAAGGTTTATTTTACTAAAGAAGTGAAGGTTTAACGATGTCTTTTTTTGAATTGGTAAGAGGGCCTTTAGCTTGGGCAGCCTTTTTAATATTCCTGTTAGGTTCAGTTTATAATCTTTATGTTTTTTTTAAAAAAGCCCAAAAAGATAAAGTGCTTTATGGATATTTTAGTCTAAAGTATACCCTTAGGTCCTATTTATTCTGGCTTTTACCTTTAGGTAGCTATAGCATGAGGCAAAGACCTCTTTTTACCCTTATAAGTTATTTTTTCCATGTAGGCCTTTTACTAACACCTATTTTTTTCTTAGGGCATATCGAACTTTGGAAAGAATCTTGGGGGATTAGTTGGTGGGCCTTACCTAATCTGGTTTCAGACTTTTTAACAGGCCTTACTATTATCTGCGGGTTAATCTTGTTAGCAAGGCGTCTTTTGGTAAGGGATGCTAAGTATTTAAGCACTTTTACAGACTATGTTTTTTTGATTTTAGTGATTTTAGTGTTTTTAACCGGATTTTTAGCTAGATATCAGATTTTGTTTAACTATCAGGTGATATCAGGTATACACATTTTATTAGGAGAAATAATGTTAGTTTTAATTCCGTTTACTAAGCTTTCACATATCTTTTATTTTTGGCTAATAAGGGCGCATACTGCCTCAGAGTTTGGAGCGGTAAGGCGATCTAAGGATTATTAAGGAAGAGGTTATGGAAGGGTTTGTAAGAAAACCAGTATCAGACATAGGGATAGATAAAGCGATAGAGCGTTTGGACCAACAAAAGATTAGAAGGGCGATAGAAAGGGTTTTAAACCAAGAAGCTACCGTTAGGTTCAAGACCTTTTTAGAAACCTGCATGCATTGCGGGCTTTGCTCTGAGTCTTGCCATCATTATTTATCCCATGACAGAGACCCAAGCTATGCCCCAGCAGCCAAGGTAAAACTTACCTTAGGGGACCTGATAGCAAAGAAGGGTAACATCGCTAAACAAGACCTTAAAAGGTATGCCAGGATTGCTTTTACCGAGTGTAACCTTTGTCGTCGTTGTACCCAGTTTTGTCCTTTTGGGATTGATATTGCCTATCTGATTTCTTTGGTTAGGAGGCTTTGCGGGGTTTTAGGGGTAGCCCCTCAGTTTATCCAAGACCAGGTTTATAGCCATATGGCTTCTTATAACATGCTTTGGTTTAAGCAAGATGAATGGATAGACACGATACAATGGATAGAGGATGAGCTTAGATATGAGATAAAAAATGCCAGGATTCCTTTAGGTAAAAAAGACGCAGATATTTTGTTGCTTATCCATGGGCTTGAGGCTAAGTACATGACCCCACTTCTTTCAAACATGCTTAAGATAATGCTTGCCTCTGGAGTTGATTTCACCTTACCTGATACCGATGGTTGGGACTATACCAACAAATCTCTTTATATGCATGATTTTGAGACGATGACTTTAATAACCAAAAGACATTATGAGATAGCCTCTAAACTTAGAGTAAAAAGGATTTTAATAACCGAGTGTGGGCATGCTTACCGGGCAGCTCTTTATGAATCGGCTAGACTCTTAGGCTGGAAAGAACCCCCTATTCCTTTTCTCCATGCGGTAGAATTTTTTTATGAAATCTTAAGTCAAGGAAGAATAAAGATTGCTCATAAAGTTAAAGAAAAGGCTACCTTACAGGATCCCTGCAATATAGTAAGATATAGAGGGTTAGGAGAAAAGCTCAGGTTTATCGTAAAAGAGCTTTGCGAGGACTTCGTAGACATGACCCCTAATCAAGAATATAACTATTGCTGTAGCTCAGGGGGAGGTATGGTAGATGCAGGTCCTCCGTGGAAAATGGCAAGAATAGAAGGGGGTAAAGTAAAAGTAGAACAGATAAAAGAAACAGGAGCCAAATTGGTGATAGCTCCCTGTCATACCTGTCATAAAGGGATAGAGGACTTGCTAGAACATTATAAAGTTGATGCTCATGTAAAATTTTTGGCTGACCTAATAGCAGAACATATGGAAATCCCTGAGAGGTTAAGGCCTTAAAATGAAAGGAAGCAAAAGTTTGGTAGGTCTGATAGCAGGTTTGTTTATGTTGGGTTTAGGCTGGTTTTTTAATCCTTTAGGCTTAACCGAAACGTTAAAATCGCACAAACATCCTTTGGATTCCTCAGAAGTAAAGGGCAATGTTCTTCTTATTAAACATTCGGAAATTTTTGGTGATTTAGAGTATGCACCGGTTTTGTTTCACCATGGAAAACATGTAAAATCCCTTGAAAAGGAAGGTTGTAATGTTTGTCATCCTTCAGGAGAAAACGGCACTTTGCGTTTTGTCTTTCCGAAAGAGTTTTTATCCCTTAAAGACCCAGAAAAATTAAAGGACCTTTACCATCAAGCCTGCATCCAATGTCATCAGCAAAAGAAGTCTGAAGGTAAACCTTACGGACCGGTTAGGCTTTCTTGCGGAGACTGTCATGTTAATCGATATTTTAAAAAAGATATAACCTATCCTATGTTTGATTTTGATTGGGTCTATCATGCAAATCATGTAAAAGAGTTAGACCAAAAGTGTGAAAAATGTCATCATACCTATGATTTAGAAGAGGCTGATAAGACAAGGACTTTAAAGTATGTTAAAGGTAAAGAAGAGTCTTGCTATTACTGCCACGACTTTAGTAGAAAAAGAGGTCCTGAGTTAACCCAGATTTTAAAGGTAGCTCAAGAAAAAGGCTTGAGCCTTTCTCAGGCCTACCATGGGTTGTGTTTAAACTGTCATGTTGATCTTAAAAAGGAGGATAAAAAGGCTGGACCGATCACTTGTAGTGAATGTCATAAAGGTGAGACTAAAACCTTAGAAGCCCTTGCACAAGCCCCAAGGCCAGATAGAGGACAAAAAGATTTTTATTTTATGGAGTTTTCTAAAGGTTCTAAGATGCAAGGGGTTGTTTTTAACCATAAGGTCCATCAGTTTACAACCAAAAAATGTCGAGATTGTCATCATGAAAGGCTTGAAGCCTGCCGTAATTGTCACACTTTAGAAGGTATTCCTAAAGGTAATTTTGTCAACGCCGTTACCGCCTTTCATTCTCTTTATTCAGAAAGGACCTGCCAGGGATGCCATCAAAAGGAAATAAAGGCAAGGGCAGAATGTTTAGCCTGTCATCATTTGGATAAAAAAGATACTTCTCGCACAGAGATAGCCTCTAAGGATTCTTGTTTTAAATGTCATACCGGCAAACAAAAGGCTATTTTTAAAACCTTAAAGCCTTATTCTGGTAAAATAGAACCTAAGATAGAGATAGAGGTTTTATCAAAAGAGTTTGAAAAGGCTATCCTGCCCCATAAAAAAATCATAGAAAGCTTGAGTAATAAGACCTTAGATAACAGGCTCTCTGTTTATTTTCATCAGGAAGAGAAAACTCTTTGTAAAGGGTGTCATCATAAGGCAAGGGTAGATGAAAAGACAAAAGGGCAAGAGCTAAAATGTGTTAACTGCCACGGAATAGAGTTTAACCCTCTTCATCCTGAAAGACCAAGACTACAAGCGGCTTACCACGGGCAGTGTATAAAGTGCCATGAATATCTAAGGATAGAAAAAGCGATGACCTGCGATAGTTGTCATACATCGAAGAAAGAGAGGAGTATAATTAGGTTTTAAGGAAGTGTTAAGGGGTAAAAAATGTATATTTGGGAAAAACTTTTTAGTTATCATGGAGCAGAATACGTAATTTCTGGAGCTGCTTTTTTTGTTTTTATATTACTTTTTTTATGGTTTAAACCTAAGAAAAAATTTTAGGAAAAGGCTATGAATAGAAGGGATTTTTTAAAAGGTATTGTAGGTTTACCAGGATTTTTGACGATAAATCTTAACCTTAAGCTTAATGAGGAAGAGGAAAAAGGTTTTAAAGCTACCCATACCAAGGCTAATACCAAGAACTGGGAAATTTATCGCAAAAGAAAGGACACTAAACAAAAGCCTCAAGAAGGCGGCTATGCAGTACTTTTTGATGTTACTAAATGTATAGGTTGCCGTAGATGTGAATGGGCTTGTAATGAATGGAATAAAAATCCTAACCAACCTATAGAAAATTTTGAAAAATCAAGGTTTGAGAAAAATTCGGTTTTCGAAAAGATTAGAAGGCCTTCAGCAGGGGCTTTTACGGTAGTAAACAGGTTTGAGGTGAACGGAAAGGTAGTTTATGTGAAAAGACAATGTATGCACTGTTTAGATCCTGCCTGTGCTTCTTCTTGCTTTGTGGGGGCTTTTACAAAAACAGAGGAAGGGGCGGTGCTTTATAATCCTGAAGTATGCGTAGGTTGTAGATATTGTATGATTGCCTGTCCTTTTGATATACCAGCCTATGAATACTATGACCCTATAACCCCTCAAGTTACTAAGTGCACGATGTGCTTTGATAGGGTGGTAGAGGGTAAGGTCCCTGCTTGTGTAGCGGTCTGTTCTGCAGATGCCCTTAAGTTTGGTAAAAGGGAGGAGTTGTTAAAAATAGCGCATAAATTGATAGCAGATAATCCTGATAGGTATTTCCCTAAAGTTTATGGAGAGGATGATTTTGGGGGAACCAGTTGGTTATACCTTTCTCCTGTGCCTTTTGAGGCTATCGGGTTGCCAACCGGCTATAAACAAAGCCCGGCGGTTTATACCAGAAACTATCTTTTTGCCGTAAAAGTTTTAGAAATTTTAGCCTCTCCTGTGTTGGCTTATTTAGCCTATAAGATGGTTTTTAAGAAGGGGAAGGACGGAGAGTAAAGATGGAAAAGGTTGAGGCAAAGGGTTTTAAACAAAAGCTACTTTTGGCTCCTGATTTTAAAACCTATATCGTCGGGCTTTTTACCCCTTGGAATCTGATAGCAGGCATTATTTTACTTTTCGGATTTTATGCCATAGCCTATAGGCTGATTTTTGGGCTCGGTCCTGCTACCAATTTAAACAACGATTATCCTTGGGGGCTTTGGATTGCCTTTGATATCTTAGCAGGTATTGCCCTTGCTGCTCCGGGTTTAACGGTAGGAACCGCGGTTTATCTTTTTGGGATGAAAGAGTATAAAAGTTTTGCCAAACCAGCCATTCTTTCAAGCCTTGTAGGTTATGTTTTTGCGGTCATAGCCCTTCTTTTTGACCTTGGAAGATATTATAGGGTTTTTTATCCTATAATATGGTCTTGGGGTTTAGAATCGGTGCTGTTCTTGGTTGGTTGGCACTTTTTCCTTTATATTATGATATGTTTAGTAGAATGGTTTCCGGTTTTTTTTGAGTGGTTAGGTAAAGAAAAGGCTAAAAATTTCTTTGCTTCTTTAGGGGTTTGGGCTACGGCTTTTGGGGTAATAATAGCCGGTGGACATCAATCAGCCTTGGGTGCGCTGTTTTTGATAGCACCAACTAAGGTGCATCCTCTTTGGTACTCACCTCTTTTACCGTTGTTTTTCCTTATTTCTGCGATAGCGGCAGGAGTTTCGATCGTGGTGATAGAAAGCACCATCACCCATCGTTTTTTTAAACAAAACCTTAAAGAGTTTAACCCAGAAATGTTTGATAGAAAAACCTTAGGCCTTGGAAAAGCTCTTGCCGTGGTTTTAAGCTTGTATTTATTCCTGAAGGTTTTGGACCTGGTCCATCAGGAAAAATTAGGTTACTTTTTTTCTTCTTATGGTATCCTCTTCGTTTTAGAACATTTAATTTTTGTGATATGTCCCCTGGTTTTGCTTTCGTGGGCGATAAAAGCGGAAAAAGCCTTTTGGGTAAGGATTTCTGCTTTTTGGGTAGCTTTAGGGATAATTTTTAATCGTGTGGTGGTTTGCCTTATAGCCTATAATTGGTATATTCCGTGGCAACAAAAATATTATCCTTCTTGGATGGAAGTAGCCCTTTCTCTTTCGATGGCAACCATGATTGTTCTTTCTTCAAGGTTTATGCTTAGAAGACTTCCGATCCTTTCAGAATAAAAATTGTCCCTTTTGGCACAATTGTTATGTGCATTAAGCTTATAGATTCTCTATAAAACCTCTTTAAATCAAAAAATTTTTACTTTATTTTTTAGGCACAATTTTTGCTAAAAGATTCCAAAAAGGTTTGAATAAATCTGAAAAGCGGAGGGGCACATGAAGAAACAGGTTTTTTCGGTATGTGGTATGTGTTCTGCTCGGTGTCCTATAAGGGTTGAGGTAACCGACGGAAGGGTTACGTGGATAGAGGGTAATCCTTATGCTGCCGGGATTGAAGGAGCTCTTTGTGCTAGAGGGGCTGCTGGTTTGGTTCATGTGTATGATTTTGAACGACCTCAAGGCCCGATGGTTAGAACAGGAGAAAGAGGGTCTGGGGAGTGGAAAAGAGTTTCTTGGGATGAAGCTTTAAGTTATATATCTAACCGATTGTCTGAAATCATCGGTAAATATGGGGCTAAATCTGTAGCTCTTTTAGACAGAGGAGGCGGACTTTTTGGAGAGATGCAAAGGGTTTTTATTAGGGCCATAGGATCTCCTAACTATTTTAACCATGATGACCTTTGCAGAAAAAACGTAGACCTTGCCTTACAGAGTTTAATAGGTATCCAAAGGAATCAGATTAGTTACGATTTTGCCAATGCCAAACATATAGTTTCCTTTGGTAGGGCTTTTTTTGATGCGGTAGTCGTAAAAGAGGCTAACAACGTGCTTAAAGCCTTAGAAAAAGGCGCTAAACTTACTTATTTTGACCCCAGGGTAAACGTTACCGCTACCAAGGCTACAAGGTATTTAAAGATAAGGCCAGGTACAGACTACGCTGTGGTGTTAGCCCTTATTCATCAGATATTAAAAGAAGACCTGTATGACAGAGATTTTGTGTCTAAGCACATGTTGGGGCTTACAGAATTGGAAGATTTTATCAAGCTATATAGCCCTAAATGGGCTGAAGCAGAGTCTGGAGTGCCTGAATATCAGATTATAAAGCTGGCAAGAGAGCTTGGGGAGGCAAAACCAAGGGCTATAGTATATCCTTATTGGTTTGGTGCAAGGTATATGGATTCGTTTTACTTTGCCAGGGCGGTTTGGATACTTAACTTTTTACTTGGGAACTTAGACCAGAAGGGTGGTTTAATTTTAGCTAAATCTCCAAAGGAAGTAGGGGCTCAACCTCTAAAAAGTCTTTTAGACCCCATCCCTGCTCCTCAGGACAAGCGAATAGAAGCTGAATCTGGGAAGGGCTTTTTATATGACGGTGCAGGACATATTTTACACCTCTTTAAGGCTATCAAGACTGGAGAGCCTTATCCTATAAAAGCCCTTTTTGTTTACAGGTATGATCCCTTTGCTGGAATGCCTTTAAAAGATATTAAAGAAATCGTCCAAAATTTAGAACTCTTAGTTCATATCCCTGTAGACTATGGAACTACCGGTTGGTTTGCAGACGTAATCCTTCCAGAATCAACCTATCTTGAAAGGGATGATATCATAGGCTTACAAAGAGGGGCTAAACCTGCTTTTATCGTAAGGAGAAAGGCCATAGATCCAGTTTTTGACACCAAGCCCAGATGGTGGATTTTTACCCAGTTATGTAAAAAACTTGGTTTAGAAAAGTATGTTCCTTATGAGACCATAGAAGACATCTGGAATTATCAATTAGAAGGAACAGGAGTAAGAATAGAGGATTTTGACGCAAAAGGGTTTGTGCCTCTTTGTAAGGAGCAGATACTTTATTCTAAGGACCAGTTAAAGTTTAAGACCCCTTCAGGCAAGATTGAAATAGTGTCTTCTAAAATGCAAGAAAGAGAGGTCCCTAATTTTTATCAATATAAGACCCCAGAAAAACCAAAAATTGAAGAAGGCGAGTTTCGTCTTATTTTTGGAAGGGCGGGGATGCATACCCATGTAAGGACCCAAAACAATCCATTGTTAAACGAGATTAAACCAGAAAACGAGCTTTGGATAAATACCGAAGTGGCTGAAAAATTAGGTATAAAGGACGGGGACTTAGTAGAGGTCTCTTCAGGAGATTTTACAGGAAAAATCAAAGCTAAGGTAACCCCTCACATCCATCCTGAGGCGGTGTTTATGATTAGGGGTTATCAGAACGACATTCCTTGGCTTACCAGAAGCTATGGTAAAGGCCTTAACGAGGGAAGATTGCTCAAAGGAGCTTTTGATAAGTTTGGGGCAGGAAGTCATACAGGTGTTCTTTTTGAAACCTTTGTAAAGGTTAAAAAAGTTTAAAAAAAGGAGGGAGCTTATGAGCCTTTACTATATATATCAAGACCATAACAGATGTATCGGTTGTTTTGCTTGTGAAGTCCATTGTAAAACCAACAAAGGGCTTGGACCAGGCCCAAGGCTTTGCAGGATTATCCCTACAGACATTAAGTCTTTAAACGAACAGGTAGTTCAGAGGTTTATTTTTATGCCTTGTTTTCATTGTGAAGACCCTTGGTGTGTAAAGGCTTGTCCTACAGGGGCTATGCAAAAGAGGCCTAAAGACGGTATAGTTTTTGTAGAACCAAGTCTCTGCGTAGGTTGTAAAAACTGTATTACTGCCTGTCCTTGGGGTATCCCTCAGTTTGACCCAGAAACCGGAAAGGTAGTGAAGTGTGATTACTGTAAGGACAGGATTGACCAAGGGCTATTACCAGCCTGTGTGACTAAATGCACCACCCATGCCTTAAAATGGGTTTCCGCCCAGGAAGCTTCAACCCTTAAAAGAGAAAAGTTTGTAAAGGAAGCCTATGTCAACCTATACTAATCGTGAGGACCACACGGTTGAGATAGCCGAAGGGGTAAAACTGGTTAAAGGCACAGATAGCGTTCTTATCACCACCCTTGATAAACTTATAAATTGGGGCCGGGCTAATTCTCTCTGGCCCCTTACCTTTGGTCTTGCCTGTTGTGCTATAGAGATGATGGCAGCCGGTGCCAGCCATTATGATTTTGATAGGTTGGGGGTGCTTTTTAGGGCTTCTCCCAGACAGGCAGACCTTATGATTGTAGCTGGGACGGTTACTTATAAAATGGCTCCTATCGTAAGAAGAATTTATGACCAAATGGCAGAACCTAAGTTTGTGATTGCTGTCGGAAGCTGTGCCTCAACCGGAGGGATTTTCCAAACTTATAGCGTCCTTCAAGGGGTAGACCAGATCCTTCCGGTAGATGTTTATATTCCTGGTTGCCCTCCACGACCAGAAGCCTTTTTCCAAGGTATCATCAAATTACAAGAAAAAATTTTAAAAGGTTATAAAGGATGAAAGGGTACACTTTAGAACAGATAGAACCCTCTAAGTTTGTTCTGCAGATGGGTCCTCATCATCCTGCTACCCATGGAGTTTTAAAGCTTTATTTAGAGCTTGAGGGTGAAAGGGTTTATCGTTGTAGGCCTGAAGTGGGTTATCTTCATCGAGGCATAGAAAAGCTGGCTGAGACCAAGACCTATCCTCAGGTTGTCCCTTTGACCGATAGATTAGATTATATAGCTAGTATGATAAACAACATAGGTTATTGTTTGGCGGTAGAAAGACTCCTTGGGATAGAACCTCCTCCAAGGGCTAAATTTATCCGCACCATGGTAGCTGAATTGTCAAGGATAAGCAACCATCTTCTCTGGTTAGCCACCCATGCTCTTGATATAGGAGCGATGACGGTCTTCCTTTACTGTTTTCGAGAGAGAGAACAAATCCTTTGGTTTTTAGAAGAAATTTGTGGTGCCAGGCTTACTTTTAGTTATCCAAGGATAGGTGGGGTAAGGGTAGACGTAGAAGAAAAAACCTTAGAAAAAATAGACAGGTTTATCGATGAGTTTTTAGATAAGGTTAATGAATACGAGGGATTGCTTACAGAAAATAGGATTTGGATAGCCCGAACCAGAGGGGTGGGGGTAATAACCCCTGAAGATGCCTTGGCCTATGGACTTACAGGCCCAAGCCTTAGGGGGTCAGGAATAAACTACGATGTAAGAAAACATTTTCCTTATGACGCTTATAGCGAGGTAGAGTTTGAAGTTCCTTTAGGAAGGCATGGAGATACCTATGACCGCTATCTATGCCGTATTCAAGAGATGAGACAGTCTGCGAGAATAGTGAAACAATGTATTCAAAAAATGCCAGAGGGAAGCATACTTGCCGAAGAGGCCTTAGATTTAGACCTTCTCCCTTTTGGTAAAAAGAGGCTTCATCCAGAAGGGTGGTTAACCGGTAGTTTTATTTCATTTTTAAAAGAAAAAGAACTTTTGTTACCTCAAGGAGAGGTTTATTCAGCGGTGGAGGGTGCTAAAGGTGAGCTGGGATTTTATATTATTAGCGACGGTACAGGTAGACCTTATCGGGTAAGGATTAGAGTTCCTTCTTTTATACACATTGCAGCTATTCCCAAAATGTCAGAAGGGCAATTTTTGGCTGACGTAGTAGCCATCATCGGGACCCTTGACATCGTGATGGGAGAGGCGGATAAATGAGACAATTGATTAAAAAACTTCTTTTAATAGACCTGATAAAAGGGCTTTTAATTACCTTAAAAACCATTTTTACCCATCCGGTTACCATCAGATACCCTAAACAAAAAAGAGAAATAACAGAAGGTTTTCGAGGGAGACACGCTTTAGTCAGAGACCCAGAAACAGGCAAGGAAAGATGTGTAGCTTGCTTAAGGTGTGTTAGGGTTTGCCCTTCGCAATGTATTCGTGTGGAGTATACCGAAGACCCAACCTCAGGTGCAAGGGTTCTAACTAAATACGAAATAGAGGCCTTTCGATGTATTTATTGTGCTTATTGTGTAGAGGTCTGCCCTGTAAACGCCATCGTGCTTACAGAATATTACGAGTATGCAGTTTACGATAAAGAAGAAAACTACTTTACCAAGGATAAACTACTTCAAAACTGGGATGAATTCATAGCTGGATACAAAGGAGACTCTTATCTAAACAAATTTTGGTATTTAAAAGGGATTGAGAGAAGGCGGCTACCCTTTGAAAAAAGGTTCCCTAAGCCTATAAATGTTAAAATGGAGGCTAAGCAGTGACCCCTGGGACCTACCTACCGCTAAAATATCTTCCTGTGTTTTTGATGTTAATCTTAGCTACTGTTTTTGCCTTTGCTGCCATCTTTATCAATCGGTTGCTTGCACCCAAGAAAAAGACTCCTACAAAGCTTATGGCCTACGAATCAGGAAACCTTCCTTCAGGAGAAGTAAGAGAAAGGTTTTTTATAGGATATTATGTGTTAGCCATTCTTTTTGTGGTATTTGACGTAGAGTTGGTTTTTCTTTATCCATGGGCTTTGGCGTTCAATCATCTTAGCACAGTAGGTTTTTGGGGAATGTTGTTTTTTATCATTCTTATTCTGTTAGGCTACTTTTATGAAATTAAGAAGGAGGCCTTGGAATGGTTGAAGAAGTCTTAAAAGGTTTACAAGAGAATTTTAAAGAAGAAATCGTAGAAATAGGAAGTTTTAGAGGGCAAACTTTTGTAGTAGTAAAAAAAGAAAAAATAAAAGAAATTTTGGGTTGGCTTAAGATTAATTGGAGTTTCAACCATCTTCAAGACCTTTTTGGTGTAGATTTTTTAGGTAAGACACCACGTTTTGCGGTGGTTTATCAACTTTATAGTCTTCCTAATAAGACCCAGTTAAGGATAAAGGCCTTGGTTGAAGAGGATGACCTTAGTATAGACAGTGTGGTAGACCTTTGGCCGGTTGCTAACTGGCTGGAAAGGGAGTGTTATGACATGTTTGGGATAGTCTTTAAAGGGCATCCTGATTTGCGAAGGATTTATATGCCTGAAGACTGGGAAGGCTATCCTTTGAGAAAGGATTATCCTGTTAGAGGTGAAGGGGATTGGCAAGGAATAAAAGACCTATTAAGTCAGATACACAAGGAAGGATAACCCATGGATAAGGTTTTAGACCTTTATCAGTTTGGGATTTTGATTTTTAAGACTATATTGGTTTTTGCCATCACGTTAATCCATGTGGCTTTTACCACCTATGCTGAAAGGAAAATAATCGGAAGGGCGCAAGCACGTTTTGGTCCTAAGGAAGTAGGTCCGCATGGTATTCTTCAGCCTTTAGCAGATTTTTTAAAGATTTTTGGTAAAGAAGACATTATTCCTCAAGCAGCCTATAAGACGGTTTTTAAAATAGCCCCGGTTATAGTTTTTGCTTTTACTACGGTAAACTTAACGGTCCTTCCCTTTGAACAGGGTTTTATTTTGGCAGACCTTAATATAGGGGTTCTCTTTATCTTAGCTTCAGCCAGCTTAGCGGTATATGGGATTATCCTTGCAGGTTGGGCGTCTAACAGTAGATATTCCTTCTTAGGGGGCTTACGGTCAGCTGCTCAGGTGTTAAGTTATGAAATTGCGTTAGCCCTAAGTTTAGCTTCGGTAGTCTTGATGGCAGATTCTCTCAAGCTTAATGATATAGTCCTTGCGCAATACAACTCGGTTTTTGGCTTTTATGCCATTCCCCAGATAATAGGTTTTGGGGTTTTTGTGATTGCTGCCTTTGCTGAAACCAATAGAACCCCCTTTGACCTACCTGAAGCAGAAACCGAGCTGGTAGCAGGATATCTTACCGAATACAGTGCCTTTAGATATGCTCTATTTTTCCTTGGAGAATATACTGCCATGTATGTGATGGCAAGCCTAATTTCATTGTGTTATTTAGGTGGGTGGACGGTACCTAAGTATGTAATCGCTTTACTTCCTTTTTTAGAAAAAGTGCCAGGGATTATTTGGTTTTTGTTAAAGGTTTATTTTTTCATTTTTCTTTACATCTGGGTTAGAGCTACCTTTCCAAGATATAGGTTTGACCAACTGTTAAACTTAGGGTGGAAAGTTTTAATTCCTTTGGGGTTTGTAAACCTTTTTATCACTATTTTGATAAAAAAGTTTAGTGCTTAGGGGAAAACAATGGTTTTAAAGGCTATTTTTCTTTATTTTGCGGTAGTGATCTTAGGTACAGGTATTTTAGGTATTACTCAAAAAAATCCGGTAAAAGGTTTACTCTGGATTTTGGTGATGCTTGTGCATTTAGGAGGTATTTATCTTTTGCTTAATGCCGAATTTTTAGCGATGGTTCAGATCATAGTCTATGCAGGTGCTATTTTGGTGATGTTCCTGTTTGTTATTTTCCTTTTAGACATAAAGGAAGAGGAAAAGGGAGAGGTGTTTTTGAAGTCTTGGCAGACAAGGGTATGTGCTGTTCTTTTGTGGGTGTTTTTGGGTATAGTAGGGGCTTTAACTTATAAAACCCATCATCAAGGTCCTTATACCATAGAGCTTATAGAAAAGGAAGGGCATGCCAAGGTTTTGGGTTTGATTCTTTTTAGCGATTATGTGTATCATCTTATCTTGTTAGGTTTTATCCTTTTTGTCCCTTTGCTTGGGATAGGGCTTATGCTCTTAAGGAGGAAGACGGATGGTTCCTCTTAATTGGTATCTTATCTTAAGTTTTTGTCTTTTTGGGATCGGGCTTACCGGGTTTCTTATCAGAAAAAACCTGATCATGTTGCTTATTTCTATAGAAGTAATGCTTAATGCGGTTAATCTGTCTTTAGTAGCTTTAGGTCATTACTTACAAGACTTAAAAGCTCAAGTAATCGCCCTTTTTATCATAGGTTGTGCTGCCGGAGCGGTAGCAGTAGGGCTTATTATATTAGTTATAGCCTATCGGAATAAACCAACTCTAAAGATAGAAGAATTTAATCTTTTGAGGGAAGACTAAGATGACGGTAGAAACCTCTATCACCCCTTTACTGTGCGTGCTTGTGTCTTTATTGGCCATACCTTTTATCCTCGTTACCGGAGAAAAAAAACCTAACTTAAGGGAATTTTGGTCTGTCTTAGCAGGAGTGATTAAGTTTTTGTTAGTTTTATCGATGGTCCCTACCGTTATTTCTGGGAAAGTTTTGGAGTTTGAAGTCTTTTCTATCCTTCCTGGCATTTCTTTAAAGTTTAAAGTAGACGCGATGGGACTTCTTTTTGCCCTTGGAGCTTCTTTTTTATGGATAATTACTACTTTTTATTCCATAGGTTACATGAGAGGACATCATGAAAAAAAGCAAACCAGATATTATGCCTGTTTTGCTGGGGCTCTTTCTTCTACGATGGGGGTTGCTTTTTCGGCTAATCTGTTTACGATGTTTCTCTTTTATGAAGCCCTTACGTTTGTTACTTATCCTCTGGTTGCTCATCATGAAACTCCGGAAGCCAGGGCTGGTGCCAGAAAATATGCTATATATCTTATAGGGGCTGCCAAACTTTTGTTGGTTGCAGCCATAGTCATTACCTACCTTTTGGCAGGAACCCTTGAATTCCAAAAAGGCGGGATTTTTACTGAGAAGATAGTAGAGGCTCATCGAGGACTTTTAGGAGTGGTTTTTCTTATGTATTTTTATGGTTTTGCCAAAGCTGCGGTTATGCCTTTACATGGCTGGTTGCCTGCGGCGATGGTAGCACCTACTCCGGTTTCTGCCCTTCTTCATGCGGTAGCGGTGGTTAAAACCGGGGTTTTTACTGTGCTAAGAACGATATTTTTTGTATTTGGCTCAGAGACGATGAAGCTACTTTCTACCACAGACTTAGCCCTTTTTATGGCAGCCTTTACCATAACTACCGCTTCAGTCATTGCTCTTACAAGAGACAACCTTAAAGCTAGACTGGCTTATTCTACGGTTAGTCAGCTTTCTTACATCTTGCTTGGCGCCCTTTTACTTACTTACCATGGCATGATAGGAGGTATTATCCACATTTCTAACCATGCTTTCGCTAAAATCACCCTCTTTTTTTGTGCTGGTTCTATCTATGTTTGCGCTCATAAAACCGAGGTTAGCCAGCTTGATGGTATAGCCAGAAGACTTCCTATTACGATGGCAGCTTTTACGATCGGGGCTCTTGGAATGGTAGGTATACCTTTAGTAGGAGGCTTTATTACCAAGTGGTATCTTTTGCTTGGTGCCATAGAAGGAAAAAACCTTTGGGTTTTATGGGTACTTCTTTTTAGTTCTTTACTTAACGCAGGTTACTTTTTTCCTATAGTTTATAGGGCTTATTTTAGAGAATATAAAGAGAAACCTGGAGGCCATCCGATTAAAGAAAACCCCTTTATGGCTACTGCTTTATTGATTACTGCACTTATTAGTATAGTTTTGGGAATTTATCCAAACTTTTTAATAAATCTTGCTGCGGAGGTTATCAAGTGAATTTAGTTGGGGAAAATGAGACCACGGAAAGACAAATCTTAAAACACGACCCATGGCCAGGGTATCGAAGGATTTTTTACATAGTTTTGGCCCTTACTACCCTTTATTTGTTTTTAATCTTTTATTTTGGACATAAACCTCATTAACGGGGGAATTTTATGGAAGAAGAAAAGAAAGGGTTTTTTGATTATAGAGAAAACATAAAAAAGTTTTTAAAAGGTTTTTATTTGTTTCTGGTTTTACTGATAGGGGTAGATTTTTTTGTCCATAAGCATGCTTATTTTGGTTTTGATGGCTATCCTTCTTTTTATGGGGCTTTTGGGTTTGTAGCCTGCGTATGGTCGGTGCTTATAGCTAAACATTTTTTAAGGCCTTTGGTAATGAGGAGGGAAGACTATTATGGTGATTAACCTACCTCCTGCGTTTATTCTGATTTTAGGTAGCTTTTTAATTCCCTTTTTAAAGGGAAGGATAAAAACCATTTATCTTGTAGTCCTCCCTCTCCTGACTTTTGTTTATGTGCTGTTTTTATCTGAAGGGGTTTCTTGGGTTTTAAGGGCGTTTGATTCAGAGCTTGTGTTTAAAAGGGTAGATAGGCTTTCTCTGCCTTTTGGTTACATCTTTTCCTTGATTACTTTACTAACCGCTATTTACAGCCTTCATGTTAAAGACAACCTGCATTTAGTTGCAGGTTTTATTTATGCAGGTTCAGCTTTGGGGGTAGTTTTTGCAGGAGATTTGGTTACCCTTTATATTTTTTGGGAAATTATGGCTTTAGCCTCAACCGTAGTAATACTTACAGCAAGGACGAAAAAGGCTATCTCTGCAGGTATGAGATATCTATTGGTGCATTTGACGGGTGGTTTGTTGCTTTTAGGAGGAATAATACTATGGTTTAAGCAAACAGGGTCTTTAAGGTTTGAATATATAGGATTAAACAGTTTAGCCTCTTGGCTTATTTTTTTAGGTTTTGGGGTTAATGCAGCCTTCCCTGTCCTTCATGCCTGGCTTCCTGACGCTTATCCTGAATCTACTGAGACAGGTACTGTCTTTCTTTCAGTTTTTACTACTAAGACTGCGGTTTATGTTTTGGCAAGAAGTTTTTCAGGGACAGAGCTTTTGATATACATAGGGGCATTGATGGTTGTTTTCCCTATTTTTTACGGGATTATAGAAAACAACTTAAGAAGGGTTTTATCTTATGTTATCATCAATCAAGTAGGATTTATGGTCATAGGCATAGGAATAGGAACTACGCTATCTCTTAACGGAACAATAGCCCATGCATTATGTCATATTTTATATGATGCTGTGCTTTTTATGGCGTTGGGGGCTGTTTTATATAGGACAGGCAAGATAAACACTACCGACCTCGGGGGGCTTTATAAATACATGCCGTTAACTGCTATTTTTTGCATCATAGGGGCTGCTTCTATTTCTGGATTTCCTTTAACCAGTGGATTTGTAAGTAAGTCTATGATTATTTCTGCTGCTGGTGAAGGAGGATTGCTTATTATTTGGTTAGCTCTTCTTTTGGCTTCTGCAGGTGTTTTTCTTGTTGCAGGAATAAAGGTGCCTTATTTTTCTTTTTTTAGTTATGATTCTGGTTTAAAACCTAAGGAAGCGCCACCTCACATGCTACTTGCCATGGGTATAGCAGCTTTTCTTTGCATCGGAATAGGGCTTTTTCCAGGTTTGTTTTACTCTATCCTTCCCTATCCTGTAGCCTATCATCCTTACACTCCAGCCCATGTGATAGACCAGATTCAGCTTCTTGGTTTTTCAGCTTTAGCCTTTACTTTACTTGTGCTTTCAGGTCTTTATCCTCCTGAGATAAGGTGCATAAACCTTGATGCTGACTGGTTTTATCGTAAGGCTACCTCTTGGTTTTTGACCCTGGCAGAAAAGGTGGTGGCTAAGGTAGACTATCAAATAATAGGGGAGGCGTATGAAAAGGTTTTTATAAGAGGGATGTTAAGGTTAGCGAATCTTTCTAAAAAAATTGATGTTTCAGGGGTTGACGGAACCTATCATGCTTTAGCTAAAGGTTCTTTACAACTAAGCGAAATAATAAAGGTAATTCAAACAGGAAAGGTTTCAGACTATGCTTTTCTAATGATAATAGGGTTGATTGCTTTGCTATTACTTTTAGCTTTGCCTATGCTTTTTTAAAGGAGTGGTGTAATGGGTGGGGTAGGCTATCCTATTCTTTCTTATCTTATTTTTTTACCTTTAGTTGGTGCAGTTTTAATTTTTTTAGTAAAAAAAGAAGGATTAGCTAAGTATATCGCTTTAGGGACTACGCTTTTAAATTTACTTTTAGGTATTCCTCTTTGGTTTAACTTTGATAAAACTAACCCCAATTTTCAGTTTTTAGAAATCTATCCTTGGATTCCATTTTTAAACTCTTACTATAAGGTTGGAGTAGATGGGATAAGCTTTCTCTTTGTGTGGTTAACCCTTTTTATCAGCGTTTTATGCGTGCTTTGTTCATGGACAGCCATTAAACATAGGACTAAAGAATTTTACGCTTTGCTTCTGGTGATGGAAACGGTTATGATAGGGGTTTTTTGTGCCCTTGATATGTTTTTGTTTTATGTGTTTTGGGAGGCCATGCTGATTCCGATGTTTTTACTGATAGGTATCTGGGGAAGTCAAAACCGGATTTACGCCTCGGTTAAGTTTGTTATTTTCACTTTTGCTGGCAGTGTCCTTATGTTAATAGGTCTTATCGTTCTTTATTATGTAGGAGGCAAAACTTTTGACATCATAGAGCTTTCCAAGGCAAACCTTCCGTTAAACCTCCAATACTGGCTTTTTTTAGCTTTTTTTGCTGCTTTTGCGGTAAAAGTCCCTATGTTTCCCTTCCATACCTGGCTTCCTGATGCCCATACAGAAGCCCCTACCGCGGGTTCGGTTATTTTAGCCGGCATCCTTCTTAAGGTGGGTGCCTATGGATTTTTAAGGTTTACCCTTCCTTTTTGCCCAGAGGCTACCCTTGGATTAAAAGATTTTATGCAAATACTTTCGATAATAGCTATTATTTACGGAGCCTTGGTAACCCTTATGCAAACAGACTTTAAACGTCTGATAGCCTACTCCAGTGTAAGTCATATGGGATTTGTTACCTTAGGTATTTTTACCCTAAACCAAGAGGCTATAGAAGGGGCGGTTCTTCAGATGATAAACCATGGAATAGTAACCGGTGCACTTTTTATGTGTATCGGGGCTATCTATGAAAGAACTCATACCAGAGATCTAACTAAATACGGAGGACTTGGTAAGGCTGTTCCTGTTTTTGTGGTTTTTTATACCCTTTTCTCTGCTGCAGCCATAGGTTTTCCAGGCACTAATTCTTTTATAGGTGAGTTTTTAGTAGCCTTAGGGGTTTTTAAGGATAAAATGTCCTTAGGTGCTTTTTTACCTTTAGGTTTTGTCCTTGGAACTGCTTATATGGTGTGGCTTTATTATCGGGTGGTGTTAAAAGAAGTGCCTTCTGAGATTAAAGACCAGCTTTATGACCTTAATCTAAGAGAGGTTGTAATGTTTTTGCCTTTAGTTTTTCTGGTTTTTATTTTGGGACTTTATCCTCAGGTGGTTTTAAGCGTGATGAAAATTCCTATAGCCCAATTGCTTGAGTTTTTAAACAAAGGGCTTTAGATGAGGCTTTTTGAGGAGGTAACGATGGAAACCTTGATACCTATCTTTCCAGAAACCCTTTTTGTGGGTTTTACTTTGGTTTATTTTTTGGTAGGTCTTTGGATTAAAGAAAGAAAAATTCATACCTTATTGGTAGTAGTCTTTTCTGTTTTAACCATGTTTTCTTTATCTATTTTTCAGGGAGAAACCTTTAAAGGAATGTTTGTGGCTGACCCTTTTAGTCAAACGTTAAAATTAGTGTTTTTGATAAACCTTGGTTTGTGTAGCCTTATGGGCATGCATTATCCTAAAATAAAAGACGAGGTTTTTTATGAGTTTAACCTTCTTCTTATGCTTAGCACCTTGGGGATGATGTTTATGGTTTCTTCAAGAGAACTTTTAAGTCTTTTCCTTTCCTTAGAGTTTATGTCTCTTTGTCTTTATCTTTTAGCAGGTTTGGTTGTAACAGACCTTAAATCTAACGAAGCCTCTCTTAAGTATTATCTTTTAGGAAGTATGTTTTCTGCTTTGTTTGTTTTGGGAATTTCTATTTTTTTTGGTGTTTTTGGGGGAACTCACTTTTTAACCATTTCAGAGAAAGTTTCTTTATTTGCAGATAGAACCTTTTATCTGTTAGCCGGAGTAGTTTTAGTCCTTTCTGCTTTAAGTTTTAAGGCAGGGCTTGCGCCTTTTCATCAATGGTCTCCTGATGTATACGAGGGAGCACCTACACCGGTTACAGCCTTTATGTCCGTGGGACCTAAGGCTGCAGCAGTAGGAGCTATGGCAAGATTTTTGATAGAATCCTTGTCTTTAGCACCTAACCTTTGGATAGGACCTTTAATTTTTATAGCCTTTTTAACCGTAGGGATAGGAAACATCTTAGCTTTAAGACAAAACAACCTTAAACGTCTTCTTGCCTATTCCTCTATAGCCCATGCAGGTTACCTTCTCCTTGCGGTGATAGCTTGTTCAACTACCGGTTTAAAAGCCATAGCTTTTTATGCTTTAGTTTATGCCTTTATGAACCTTGGTGCCTTTGCTACCCTTATAGCCTTTCCTCAAGGAGAAAGGATAAATTCTTTTCAAGGACTTTCTCAAGTTAGCCTTTTTTTAGCCTTTGCTATGTTGGTTTTTCTCTTTTCTTTGACCGGACTTCCTCCTTTTGGGGGGTTTGTAGCCAAGTTTTTTGTTTTTAAGTCTATCATAGAGGCAGGCTATACTTGGGTAGCGGTAGTAGTCATCCTTTTTAGCATCCTTTCAGCTTATTATTACTTAAGGGTCGGAGTAAAGATGTTTTTTTACGAAGGAGGATTAGTAACACTTTCTGTTCCTTTTACTTTAAGATTAGTCCTTACTTTTACCCTGATTTTTACCACTTTACTTGGGGTTTTCCCTGTTTTGTTTGCTTCTTAAAAAAATTTTTTTGGAATATTATTTTATTTAAAGATAAAATAGATTGCAGGAGGGTAAAACATGCAGATTAAACGTCTTTTTCAATTAATAAATTTAGGTATTGTAGTAGTATTGATTCTTCAAATAGGGGTATGGTTTTACTCTAATCAGAAGTATAAAAATACTTTAAACCGTTTAATTGAAAAAGAAATTGTCATTTTAAAAAATACAGAAAAATTGTATGGTTTAGGGTTGCAAACAGAACAAGCTACCAGAAATGTTTTTATAAACCCTAAGGATGAAAAAGCCAAGAAGAACTACCAAAAAGCCCATGAAGATTTTATAAAAACAATGGAGGAAACTTTAAAGTTAACTACCCATCCTGAAATTAAAAAACTTTTACAAGAGGCTTATCAGCTATGGCCTAAAGCTCATGAAATGAAACTTAACGCTCAAAAACTTTCTGAAGAAGGAAGGTTTGATGAGGCTAAAAATCTTATCGTAGAAGAAACCAAGGTATGGAGGCAGATAAAAGACAACCTTCTTAAGGCTTCTGAAGTTCAAGAAAAGGAGTCTAAAATCTATAGTTTAATGGTTGTAAGCCAAATTCAACGACAATTTATGATAACTATAGGTATCCTGCTGGTTTCTTTATTAGGTTTAAGTTTCTTAATCTACTTTTCTTGGAATATGGTAGACAAAAAACTTCAAGACTCTTTGTCTAAATTAAAAAAATTAGAGCAGGGGGATCTTACAGAGGATACTTCTGTAAGGGTAAAGGATGTAATAGAAGAGGTTTATTTAAATATCGTTGCCAGTCTGAAAGGTATAATATTAAAAATAAGAGGAACCGTTAAAGACACTGGGGTGGAATTTAAAAAAATAAAAGATAATACTGATAGATTATATGAAGGTTTTAGGGGATTGGCTGACCAAACCAATCAAGTAGCAGCTTCAGCTACTCAAATAGCCCAAACCACCATAGATGTAGCCAAAAACGCCCAAGAGGCAAGTGAGACAAGTAAACTTTCTAAAGAAAGGGCTGAAATTGGCAAAAGTTCAGTGGAAAGGGTATCTGAAGTAGTAAAGGAACTGATGAATAACATGAATGACCTTGCTGTTGCTATTGAGGAATTGGGAAAAAGCTCTGAGGAAATCGGCGATATTGTTAATGTAATAAGAGATATTGCTGACCAAACTAATCTTCTTGCCTTAAATGCAACGATTGAAGCTGCTCGAGCTGGAGAACACGGCAAAGGTTTTGCGGTAGTAGCTGAAGAAATAAGAAGACTTGCAGAACGTACGGCTAAAGCCACCGGAGAAATAACCGAAAAAATTAAAAACATGCAACAAAGAACTACCCTTTCGGTAAACGCAATGTACCAGAGTAGCGAAAAGGCTAAGGAAGCAGACATGGCCTTGTTAGAAGCTAAAGAAGCACTCTCTAAAATCCTTGAAGCCGCTGAAAAAACGATGGATATGGTCCAAATGATAGCCTCAGCTACCGAAGAATTTTCAGTAACTTCTGAAGACATGGCTAAAAGCGTAGACACGATAAGGGAACAGGTGCAAAACATAAACAGGTTGGTAGAAGAAGTAGTGACTTCTATAGAAAAGATTTCAGAGGGAATTAAAGAACTTGAGGCTTCGGTAGAATGGTTTAAAGTTTAAAATGTTTAAGAGGCCTCTTCTTCGTCTTCTTCCTCATCCTTAATGGAAGAGACGGGAAGGAGGCCGTGGTTTTTCATCTTAGTTCTTAGTTGTTTTCTTGAAATCCCTAATAGCTGAGCAGCTTTAGTTTGGTTCCATCCGGTTTCGTTTAGTGCTTTAAGAATAAGGGTTTTTTCCATTTCTAATAGGTTAAAGGTATCCGTAGGAAGAATTTCTTTTTCTCCCTTTTGACCTAAGAGCCTTTTAGGTAGATGTTTAAAAGAAATCACACCAGATGTAGAAAGAATAACAGCACGCTCTACTACATGAATAAGCTCACGGACATTTCCAGGCCATTCATAGTTTATTAACACCTCCATTACTTCAGGCTCTAATGTAGGAATTGGGCGGTTGTTTTCCTGAGCAAACTTTTGGACAAAATGCTGCACAAGAAGTGGAATGTCCTCTTTCCTTTCTCTAAGAGGAGGTAGATGTATTCTTACTACGTTTAACCTCCAATAAAGGTCTTCTCTAAAGGTCCCTTCTTTTACCGCTTTTTCAAGGTCTCTGTTGGTTGCAGCAATCACCCTTACATCTACTTTAATCTTATTAATACTCCCTAATCTTTGAATCTCTTTTTCTTGTAAGAACCTTAAAAATTTTTTTTGAAGGGATATAGGTAATTCTCCTATCTCGTCGAAAAAGACTGTACCTCCGTTAGCCAGCTCTAAAAGACCGATTTTTTTATCTGTAGCTCCAGTAAAGGCTCCTTTCTCATATCCAAAAAGCTCACTTTCTAAAAGGTTTTCTGGGATGGTTGTACAATCTACCACTATAAAGGAACGGTCTTTCCTTTTAGAAAGCCGATGAATAGCTCTTGCTACCAGTTCTTTACCGGTACCAGATTCGCCAGTAATAAGCACATTAGAACTGGTATCTGCTACCATGTCTATAATATAAAAAATTTCTTTCATTGCCTGACTTTTGGCTATGATCTCTGGAAACTTATGAGAGATGTTCGGTTGATAGCTGAAGGTTTCATGTTTTAAAATAGCTTCTCTTATGGTTTCAAGGAGAAGGTCAGGGTCAACCGGTTTTACTAAATAATGGAAAGCTCCTAACTTCATCGCCTCTACAGCTTTTTCTATCGTTCCGTAGGCTGTAAGCATGATTACCGGCAATGTAATATTTTCTTGTTTTAGCCAACGCAACATTTCTATTCCATCCATACCAGGGAGCCTATAATCAAGCAGGATACAGTTGGGTTTATGCTTTCTAAGCTGAACAATACCTTCTTCTACCGTTTGGGCAGTGATTACGGTATAATTGTGTTTTTTAAGAATAGCGGAAATGGTTTTTAGGCTGTTTATTTCGTCGTCTATAAAAAGTATTTTATGGCTCATGTCTTATAGGTAAATATACTTTAAATTCTGTTCCCTCACCTTTTTTGCTAAAAAAGGTTATTTTACCTCCATGTTCTCTAACGATCTTTTCTACACAGGCAAGACCTAATCCTGAGCCTGTTACCTTGGTAGTAAAAAAGGGTTCAAACACTTTGTCTTGAAATTCCTCTGGTATCCCTTCACCTGTATCTTTTACAGAAATTACCACAAAATTTTCTTCTTTCTTAGTAAACACCCAAATTTTATCACCTTCTTTAGTAGCCTCTTCAGCATTTACCAACAGGTTTAATAACATCTGTTTAATTTGATAAGGGTCAAAATAAAACTCAGGAATAGAAGAATCTAAGATTACTTCTATTTGTTTGTTTTCTTCATCAAATTCAGTTTTAACCAAGTTTATCACTTCCTTTATGATAGTATTAATTTGTAGTTTTTCAAGTTTTAATGGAAGGGGTCTTGCATAGGTTAAAAAGCCGGTTATAAGTTCGTTTAATCTTTGGGTTTCCTTGTCTATTATTGAGAGAAATTCTTGTAAAACTTTTCCTTTAAAGTTAGCTTTAAGATAAGAACAAGCAGCTTTGATAGAGTTTAACGGGTTTTTGATTTCATGCGCTACAACCATGGCCATTTCTGATATCACTGAGTATTTTTCTAATTTGATCTTCTCTTGAGTAGCTCGTTCAAGTTGTTTCATGTAAGTTTTTAAATCTATGAGCATTTTGTTAAAGCTTTCGATTACATAACCTAATTCGTCTCCACAAGAATACTTATAAACAAAACAGTCTTCACACTGTATTTTTAAGGTTCTTTTGCACCATTTTCTTGTATCTTCATAGAGCCAACATCTTGTTTTTCCATAAGAAGGACATCGGTAATCCTTACATTGGTAAAAATCTTTACAAAGAATAAGATTTTCGTTTTCACAAAGCTCAAATTCATTAGCTTGAACCTTTTGTATACTACTTTTGAGTTTAGCAAGAGGTTTTATAAGGGTAGTTGAAATAAAATAAGAAACCACCAAGGCTATCAATAAAAAAACCCCTGAGACAAAAACCATGTAGTTTCTTAGGGTTCTTACTGATTGCTCTACGAAAACCTCCAGTTCTGTCTCTAAAACCCCGACCCTAACCGTCCCTAAGGAGAAGTCTTCTTTAAAAACCGGACGATTAAAGTGTTTAATTCCTTTATCGTCTGTTTTTTCCCAAGGTTTAAAAGTGTTTTGGTCTAAAGAAATAAACGATCCTAATTGAGACGGATCGGTATGGGCAACCACCCTTCCGTTTTTATCTACTATCATTACATAGGTTATACCTGGAGTGGTCTTAAGAGCATTAACCTTTTCTTCAAGCTTTAAAGGGTCAAAAAACACCAGCCAGTCAACTACTTCTAAAGAGAAGGATTCTAAACTATGATTTAAGTTTTTATAGTATTGCTCTTTTAGGGATTTTTTTTGATAGTTTATTATCAAAAAGTTTACACTGAAAAGTAGTAAAATTATCACAAGTAAAAACGAGAAAAAAATTCTATTTCTAATACTAACATTTCTTAAAAGTCTATATAAGAAAGAGAAAAGGTTTTTAAGGGGTGATATATTTTTTAAGTGGTTCAAAAATCTTTTCATCAACCGGCTTAAACTCCTTTACTTTTAAATTTTTTAAAATAGAAGTAGGTAGATGGATGATGGTTTCTTGAACTGTTTTAGTAAGTTCTTCGTCAGCTTTTACCACTGCCCAAGGCCAGTTAGGGAGAAATTCGGTAGGGGTTAAGACCCTGATTTGAGAGAGGTCAACCTCTTTACCAAAAACACCGAGGGCAGACTCTCTTATAAACCCAGCATCAGCTTCTCCTTTGTAAACCCCAATAATTACCCTTTCTTGCCTTTTAACATCTATCAGTTTAAAATCCCTTTTTAGATCGTATCCTCTTTTTTCTAAATAGATTTTTTGAGACAAAAAGCCACCGGCTGAATACGGAGAAACTATCAAAATTCTTTTATTTTTTAGTTCTCTGATTGTTTTTAAAGGACTATCTTTTTTTACGATAATAACCCCTCTAAACCTATCTCCTCCGCAGATGTCGCTCGGTTCGTCTACACAATCTTCCCCTACTGTTAAGGCTATTGCTTTAGCATGGCCGGTTTTAGATAAAAAGGCATATACATAAGGGTTTTGATAAGCAAAGTGTACCTCTCTTTTTTTTACCAGAGAGATAAACTCTTCAAAATTTCTTGGGATGACTATTTTGAACTCTTTTCCTGTTTTTTCTGAAAGGTATTTCATCAGAGGTTCAAACCTTTGATAGATGGTAAGAGGGCTATAAAGAGGAAGGATAGCAACCTTTACGGTGTTCGGACCATATTCTATTAAGTCCTTACCTTTAAATAACTTAATCAAAACCCTTATGTAGTCAAAATCTCTGTCTTCTGCAGGTATAAGTTTTTCAACCTTCAAAGCCTTTAAAACCTCAGCGGGAAGGTTAGAAAGAAGGTCTTTTATTTGTGTTCTTGCTTCTAAGGACTGGGTTGAGGCTATCAAAAACACAGGTACTTTTTCAGAGGATTTGATGATTTTAAGCCCAGCGTTTAAATAAGATTGAGCTACTACTTCACTTAAAGCACCTACTTCATGGTCTCCTATCAACACCGAAAGAGCGATCCTTTTGTCCTGACCTAAAAATTCTACTTTTTTGAAGTCTTTTAGCGAAAGCTCTAAGTCCTTTAACATAGAAAGAGGGATGAGATAGTTAAAAGATGAGGTTTGGTCTCCTAAAGCAAGCCTTTTTTGGGTAGCATCAAAAATCCTTTCTATACTGGAGTTTTCTTTGGTTACAAAAACACTGCTTGACTCTCCATAACCACCCTTAGGTTTAACCAGTGGGAAAATTTTTTGTGGATAAAGGGCTTTTAATTCACAATAAAAAGCAGGGTCTATCAACAAAAGATGGAGCCGTTCTTCTTTTACTTTTCTAACCATCTCCTCAAAATCAGCAGAAATGTCTATCAAAACAGGCCTTTTAAGTTTTTTTTCTAAAAAAGATTTAAGAGGATAAACCTGTAAAAGGGTTTGTTGAGGGGAACTTATGTTTAAAACTCCTATGACTAAAGGAGGTCCAGTTAAAGTCTCATAACCTTGACTCTCAGAATTTTGTTGGACTTTATCTTTAAAGCAACCAGGCAACAAACCTAAAAGAAAAAAAATTAGTACTAAATAAAAGAATTTAACTAGTTTTGACATGTGCTATGTATTCCTTAGCGCTAAGGGCGGCTAACGCGCCTTCTCCACAAGCAATTATTATTTGTCTAAAAGGTTTGCTTACGCAATCTCCACAAGCAAAGACACCTTGTTGTGAAGTTTGCATTGCTTTATCGGTTAGGATAAAACCCTCAGGGTCAACTTCAACCAATCCTTTTAACCAAAAGGTGTTAGGTTCGTATCCTATAAAAATAAAAATCCCCGCTACCTCCAGAAAAATTTTTTCTCCAGTAAGTTTATTCAAAACTTTTATCTTTTCCACCTTTTGGTTTCCTTCGATAGCTTCAACCGTTGAGTTCCAAAGTATCTCAATTTTAGGATTTTGTAAAACTAACTTTTGTAAGTAAGGTTCAGCCCTAAATTTATCTCTTCGGTGGATTAAGAAAACCTTTTTTACAAATTTAGTAAGGGTTAAAGCTTCTTTTAAGGCAGAGTCCCCACCTCCTACTACCGCTATTACTTCGTCTTTAAAAAAAGGTCCGTCACAGGTAGCACAAAAAGAAACCCCTTTACCGATAAATTCTTTTTCTCCTGGAATTCCTAATCTTTTAGGAGATGCACCCAAAGCCAAAATAACCGCATAACTTAAGGTATAGGTTCCGTCAGAAAACCAAATTTTAAAAATTAGGTTTTGATTTTCTATTTTTTCTATTTTTACAACCTCCTTTTGCACTAAGTTTAAACCTAATTTTTCTACCTGTTTAACCATCTTTTCTATTAGTTCAAAACCAGAAATTCCTTCAGGAAATCCAGGATAGTTTTCTATCTGGTCTGTAAGAACTACTTGTCCTCCTAAGAAATTTTTTTCTACCAAAAGGGTGTTTAAAAGGCCTCTTTGGGCATAAAGATAGCTTGTAAGTCCAGCAGGACCCCCTCCTACTATAATAAGGTCATAAACTTTAGTTTCGTTCATTTTCTATTTTTATTAATCCTTTTTATATTATAAGGTTAATAAATGTAAAGGTTCTATTTTAAGCTTCTTCTATTTTACTTTTTTTACTTTTATATTATAATTTCTTTTTAAATTTTATTAAGAGGTGAAAGGATGTGTAAAGAGTGTGGCTGTGGGCTTGTTCCTCCTTCTAAAGAAGGGGTAGAAGGACATCATAACCATCATGAACACCATCATAAACATAATCACGGTCATCCTCATGAGCACCAACATGGACCTACTCCGTCTAAAGAGACTTTACAACTTCTTGAGGACATCATGAAGTATAACGAATTTCAGGCAAGGCACAACCGAGAACACTTTGAGGAATATGGTATATATGCGATAAACCTTATGAGTGCCCCTGGGTCAGGTAAGACTACCTTGTTAGAAAAAACCATAGAGGCCCTTTCAGGCAGGTTAAGGATAGGGGTGATAGAGGGAGACTTAGAAACCGAAAGAGATGCTGAAAGAATAAGGAAAAAAGGAGTCCCTGTTTATCAAATAACCACCGGTAGCGCTTGCCATTTGGATGCTTCTTTAGTGCATAAAGCTATGCACAAACTTCCTATGGACCAGGTAGACCTTCTCTTTGTAGAAAACATAGGGAACCTTGTTTGCCCGGCAAGTTATGACCTCGGCACCCATCTCAACGTAACCCTTCTTTCTGTCCCCGAAGGAGAAGACAAGCCTGAAAAATATCCCCTTATTTTTAAGGTTTCTCAATTAGTGATTATTACTAAAGTAGACCTGCTTCCTTATTTTGACTTTGATTTAGAAAAAGTAAAGTCTCAGATTCAAAAAATAAACCCTAAAACCCAAGTTATCGCCCTTTCTGCTAAAACTGGAGAAGGGTTTGACCTTTGGATAAAATTTTTAGAAGAGACTTATCAGCAGTATAAAGAATCTTTAAAATAGAGGAAGGTTTATGTTAGGGGAAAAACTTTTATTAGCCCATGGAGGCGGTGGAGAAGAGACTTTATCTTTAATAAAAGATTTTATTTTAAAATATTTTTCCAATCCAATCCTTGAATCTCTTGAGGATTCAGCCTTAATAACCAATCAATTTTCTAAGTTAGCTTTTACTATAGATGGTTTTACGGTAAAACCTATCTTTTTTAAAGGAGGTAATATCGGAAAGCTTGCGGTTACCGGCACTGTCAACGACTTGGTAGTGATGGGGGCTAAACCGTTATACCTTACCGTAGGGTTTATCATAGAGGAGGGGTTTAAGATTAAAGACTTAGAAAAAATTTTAGAATCGATGAAGCAAGAGGCGATTAAAAACGAGGTTAACATCGTAGCAGGTGATACAAAAATAGTTCCCAAGTCAGAGGTAGACGGGATTTTTATCACCACCTCTGGGATAGGGGAGGTGGTTTGTCCTGGGATTTCTTGTAAGAACCTTAAGCCCGGAGACCTAATTATCGTTTCAGGCCCTATAGGTGATCATGGTGCTTGTATTTTAGCAGAAAGAGAAGGAATTAAGGTAGACATAGACTTGGAAAGCGATTGTGAAACCTTGTGGCCACTTTTAAAACCACTTTTTGAAAGCGGGATTGAAATCCATGCCATGAGGGACCCAACAAGAGGAGGTCTTTCAGCTACCCTTCATGAATGGGCTGACAGCTCTCAAGTAAACTTGATGGTAGAAGAAGAAAAAATTCCAGTAAGACCTCAAGTAAAAGCCTTTTGCGAAGCCCTGGGGTTTGAGCCTTATCATCTTGCCTGTGAAGGTAGGGTAGTGATAGCCTTACCAGAAAAAGAGGCTTACAGGGCTTTAGAGATTTTAAGGTCTCATCCCTCTGGAACTGAAGCCAATATCATAGGACAAGTACTTGATTATAGTCCTTCTCCTCAGGTTCTCTTAAAGACTTTATATGGCACCCATAGAATTTTAGAAAATACTTCCGGGGAACTTTTCCCAAGGATTTGTTAAGGTAAGACCATGCACGAGTTTTTTATCGTCCAAAACGTAATAAAAACCGTAGAAGACCTTGTGGTTAAATATCCTGGAAAAAAAGTAGTCAAAGCGGTGTTATTGATAGGAAAATTTTCGGGGGTGGAACCTGAACTTTTGCAGACCGCCCTTGATTTTTTTAAACAAGGAAGCGTTTTAAAAGATGCAGAAATCGTTATAGAGATAGAAGATCTAAAGCTTAGATGTAAAAATTGCCAGCAAGAATTTTCTAAAGATAAATGGGATATAACCTGTCCTTTCTGTGGGTCCTTTGAAACCGAGGTCCTTTCAGGAGAAGAGATGTTACTTAAAAGTTTAGAATTAGTCGATGAAGATTAGATATCAAATAAGGATAAACGGAGTAGTTCAAGGGGTTGGTTTTCGTCCCTTTATCTATAACCTTGCTAAATCCTTAGGTTTGGCAGGTTTTGTCAGCAATGACACCAACGGCGTTTTTATAGAGGTTGAAGGAGAGGAAACAGTCCTTAAAGAATTCTTAGACAAGTTAGTCAAGGAAAAACCTCGCCTTTCTCAAATTTATCGTATTGTCTGCGAAAAACTTGAACCTATAGGCTATAAAGAGTTTTTTATTAAGAAAAGTCTAAAAGACTCAGAAATAACCTTAGACATCTTGCCTGATGTCGCTACCTGTGAATTTTGTCTAAGAGAGTTGTTTGACCCAAAAGACCATAGATATCGCTATCCTTTTATCAACTGCACCCTTTGTGGCCCCAGGTTTACCATCATAGAAGCTTTACCTTATGACCGAGAAAAAACGGTGATGAAAGAGTTTGTTATGTGTGAAGACTGCTATAAGGAATATACCGACCCTACCGACCGCCGTTTTCATGCTCAACCTATAGCCTGTCCGGTATGCGGACCTTATCTTGAGTTCTATGACGTTAACCAAAATAAGATAGCAGAAAAAGAAGAGGCTTTAGCTAAAGCAATAGAAGCGATTAAGCAAAAACAAATCGTAGCGGTTAAAGGGTTAGGGGGATTTCATTTAATTTGTGATGCTACAGATGAAAAGGTGGTAGAACTTTTAAGAACCAGAAAGAGAAGGTCTAAAAAACCTTTGGCGGTTATGTTTCCAGATTTATCACAACTTGAGACATATTGTATTTTGACCCCTGAAGAAAAAGAACTTTTGCTCTCACCTGCTCAGCCGATAGTGCTTTTAGAAAAAAAAATCGATCTCTTACCTGAGGTTATCGCGCCAGGTTTAAAAAAAATAGGTGCCTTTTTACCCTACACACCCCTTCACCATCTAATTTTAAGAGAGATTAACCGACCTTTAGTGGTTACCTCTGCTAACCTTTCAGATGAACCGATAGTTATAAGTAACGAAGAGGCTTTTGTGAAACTTGCTTCTTTGGCAGACTACCTTCTTATGCACAATAGAAAAATCCTTAGAAGGGCCGACGATTCTGTCCTAAAGGTAATAGCTACTGGACCGGTGTTTATCAGAAGGGCACGAGGATATGCACCTTTACCAGTATTTTTGCCTTTTAACGTAAAAAAAAGGGTGCTTGCGGTAGGGCCTCGAGAGAAAAACACCTTTGCCCTTGCTTTTCAAAACAAAATAGTTTTAAGTCAGCATATCGGAGACATAGAAACTTTAGAAGATTTAAAGGATTTTGAAAAGACCCTTTTTGATTTTATCAAGCTTTACGAGTTTGAGCCAGAGATAGTGGTGGCAGACCTACATCCCCATTACGAAACTACTAAATGGGCTGAGAGGTTTGCCAAAGATAATGGGCTTGAGTTTATTAAGGTCCAACACCATTTTGCCCACATCCTTTCTTGTATGGCAGAAAATGAAATCTTCGATGAAGTCCTTGGGATTGCTTGGGATGGAACAGGGTATGGGGAAGACCAAACCGTTTGGGGAGGAGAGTTTCTTTTAGTAAAAAGTAACCGATTTCAGCGAGTTGGTCATTTTAGACATTTTAGGCTTATAGGAGGAGAAAAGGCTGTAAAGGAGCCAAAAAGAATAGCTCTTGCCTTAATGCTCGAAATTTACGGAGAAGAAGCTTTAAACAAGGACTTACCTTTTCTTAAGGAATTTTCTAAGGAAACCCTAAAACTTCTTTATCAGGCCTGGCAAAAAGGTCTAAATTCTCTTCTAACCTCCTCTTGCGGAAGGTTGTTTGATGGAGTAGCTGCTCTGACAGGTCTAAACTTTATCAACCACTATGAAGGAGAATCTGCTATGCAATTGGAAGATTTGTTTCTACCGAGTTTGCAGGATACCTACGAGATAAAGATAGAAAAAGAAGATGGGGCTTGGATTTTTGATTGGGAGGCATTAGTAAAAGGAGTAGCCTTTGAAAAGGCACCTTTATCGGTAAAAGCTACTAAGTTTATAAACACCTTAGCTAAGGTTTGCGAAGAGATAGCCATAAGGGTAGGAGTAGAAAAGGTGTGTCTTTCTGGTGGGGTAATGATGAACAAACCTTTGGTAGAAAGAATTATAGAAAGGTTAACCCAAAAAGGTTTTAAGGTATACTTGCAGAGAAAAGTTCCTCCCAACGATGGAGGTCTTTCTTTGGGACAGGCTCTATACCCCAATCTTTAAGTTGTAAAAGAACCGATTCAATCAAACGAATAAAGTTGTGCTTTACAGGGTCAGAAAAGCCATAATTCATCTCAAGATTTGCAGGCTCTAAACCCAAAACCACCAATTCCTCAGGGAAAAAACCACGCATCTCAGCTAAAGTAAGGATATCTAAAAAACTGACTTCATGAATAGAAAGTTTTTCTAATACTTGTTTGGGTAGGGTTTCTTTGGTAAACTTGTGAAGGGTTCCAGGAGGACTTCCTTGAGATATAGCATCTATTACCAAAAGTTTTTTCGCCTTTTCTATATAAGGAAGAAGCTGAAAACTTCCTACCCCGCCGTCGACTAATTCTACGCTTGAAGGGAACTCAAAGCATTCTTCTAACACTTTAACCGCTAAAACCCCAATTCCTTCGTCTGCAAGTAAAACATTCCCTATCCCTAAAACTATAATCTTATCCATTTTTAAATTTTTAATGTTTTAGGGCAAAAATATTTAGGGTAAAAAATAAATATAACATAATCTTTCGAAAAATTAACAGACAGACTTGTTAACATTTTTCATAGTTCCTCTTTGTATTGCGTAAAGACTCTTTTAAGGAGGGCATGGTAATTAGCAATTTAACCTTCATTAAATCCTTTCAACCTCCTTGAGTTTAATCTCTCATCTATTAGCTTAACCCTCCCCTAAAAATACCTCTATCACCTTTACTTTTCTTCTTTTTATCTTTTTTGCTCTACTCTTAAGTTGATTCGTTACGCCATCCCAAGCCTTTACTTCCTCATCACACAACCACAGTCTCTTTTTTAACTTGAGGTACTCTTAAGCCTTCAATTTCTACTATACTAATACTTCTTTCTTCAATAATAAGATTTTCCAAAAGGTTTTTAAGTAGGTTGTTGAGCACCTTATGAAATAAGGTTAAAATTCCTTCTAAGGAATGAAAGGGTAGGTGATTTTCGTATGAATCTTTATGGAAACAGGCATATCACTTATTATTCCTCAAGTCTTTACCCAATTAATGAGACACTACCTCTTTGATTTTTAAAATATTAAGAATATATTTAAAATAATTAAAGTCAAAAAATTAGGGTAATACTGATGATTTACAAAAATTTTATAGATAAGTTAATACCTCTTATAGAAAAGTATCATCCATTCAACTTAAAATACTTCAAGCTTATTTTCACAGTGGTAATGATTTTTTTACTTGGTATGGGTTTGTTACTTGGATGGTTTTCAACCATAAAGATTAGAGAAATTGTTATTGAAGATTTTAATCAACAGCAACTAATGCTTGCAAGGTATGCTGCAAGTCAGATAGAAAACTCTATTGAGTTATTAAAAAGAGAGCTTACGCTTCTTAGTCTTTCACCTGCAATTCAGTATTCAGAAAAACCAGCTTTAATAAACAGAATGAATATTACCTTTTTAAGCGCAAAATACGAAGGTGTTAGAGAAATAAAATTTATTGAGGATAAAATTAAAAACACATACAAAGTTATGGAAGCTAATAAATGCATTATTAAAAATCTTCAAAATGAAGATATAGAATTTTTAAATTGGGCATCTCTTAAGCAGAATAAGGGTAAAATATTATTTACTGAAATAATAAAATGCACAGATGAGGACAATTCTCAAAAGCTTATTATGAAAATGGTAACCCCAGTATGGCAAGTATCAATAGATGAATCTCATCCTGTTGCAACAAATAAGTTTTCAGGTGCTTTAGTTTTTACAGTAGACGTTACCCATTTAGTGAGTAAAGTTGCAGCGAAAATAATGTCAGGAAAAACAGGATATGCATGGGTAATAGACAACAAGGGTACTTTTCTTTATCATGAAGAAAAGTCGTTTATAGGTCAAAATGCCTTTGAAGCAAGAAAAGCTAAAAAACCAACCATATCCTTTACAAGGGTTAATGAAATTCAAAAGGAAAAGATGCTTAAAGGTGAGGAAGGAACAAGTTGGTATATTTCAGGATGGCATAGAGGGGTTGAAGGAGAAATAAAAAAACTTATTGCCTATACTCCGATAAAGTTAAAAGAAGAACCAGAACCTGTAATATGGTCTATTGCAGTTGTTGCACCTATAAGTGAAGTGGAGGGGGCTATTAAAACAGTTCATTTTCAGCAGATGCTTCTCCAAGGAATAATTATTTTTATCATTTTATCCGTTGGATTTTTTGTAAATTTTATTCTTGTTACCTGGTCAAATATTCTTGAAAAGGAAGTTGCCAAAAAAACAGTAGAGTTGAAAAAATCAGAAGAAAGATACAGATCTTTAATAGAAAATGCTGAAGATATAATATTTACCTTAGATTCAGAAGGAAAAATAACTTCAATGAACAAATTTGGATTAGAATTTTTTGGAAATAAAGAATCTGATATAATTGGTAAAAACATAGTAGATATTTTTATTCCTGATGGAGAAATTCTCATGATAAATGTTAAGCAAATATTTAAAACTGGTGAGAGTAAACAAATTATCCATAAAATAATATTGGATAATAAAGATTTTTGGTTTAATACAAATTTAAGAGGTTTAAAGGACGAAAAAGGAAATATTTATTCTATTTTAGGTATTGCAAGAGATATAACTGATCGAAAAAAAATGGAAGAGCAGAGTTATTACACAGAAAAACTTGCTTCTTTAGGTACTCTTGCTGCAGGTGTAGCTCATGAAATAAACAACCCCCTTGCCATAATTCTTGGATTTACAGATATTTTACTTGAGAAACTTCCACAAGATTCTCAGGAGTATGATGTTTTAAAAACAATTGAAAAACAGGCAATAAATGCAAAAAGAATTGTGGAAAACTTATTAAGTTTTGTAAGGCATAAAGAGCATAAGGAACAACTTATTAATATTAACGATTGCGTTGAAACAGTTTTAGCAATAATGAATAATATGATCGTAATAAACAATATTGAAGTAGCAAAAGATTTACAACAAAACTTACCATTTGTAAAAGGAGATGCAGGTGAATTACAACAGGTTTTCTTTAATATAATTAATAATGCAATTTATGTGATGAAAGGTGGTGGAATATTAAAAATTTCTACCAGATATGATGGTGAATGGGTTGAAATTAGTATATCTGATACAGGATATGGTATTCCCAAAGAATATAGAAACAGAATTTTTGATCCATTTTTTACCACAAAAGAGGTTGGGAAAGGAACAGGTCTTGGTTTATGGGTTTCCTATAACATTGTTAAAAAACATAATGGTATAATTACTTTTGTAACTAAAACTAAAGAAGAATCTGAACAGACAGGAACTACATTTATAGTAAAATTGCCACCAATAAAAGATTAAGGAGTCAACTATCAGAAAATAGGAATTAAACATGAGAGACCTCCAGAACAGGGAACTTAGAAAAAGCAGGATTAAAGAAAGTTTTTTTTCTACAAATTGCATAGATAACTCTTATAAGTTTGTTTACAACTGATATCATAGCTTTCTTATAACTGCCAAAGTTTTTCTTCTTACGTATAAAATAGGATCTGAAGTAAAAATTCCATTTTACTACACCTACCGCCATCTGGAAAAGAACATTTCTGAGAAAGCTCGACCCTTGCTTAGATATGCTCATCTTAGCTTTATACTTACCAGATTGTTTTGTTACTGGGTCTGTGCCCGCAAACTTTATGAGCTTTTTGGCATTAGAAAATCTTTTTACGTCTCTGATTTCAGCCAAAAAGAGACTTGCAAGTTTAGAGGAAATACCTTTTATAGAGGAAATGAGCTTAATTTGTTCTTGCTGGTCTTCATCCATTTTCTCTACAAGCATCTCTTCAAGCTTTTTTATTCTTGGCTCAAGGAAAAAGAGTTTTTCGATGTAGATGATAAGAGTTTGAGAGAGATAAGGATTGTCAACCCCGATAGAGTTTTTAGCAAGGTTTATGACTTCATCGGGAGAAAAGGAAGGGGTTTTACCTTTAGGAACAGAGGATTTAATAATTTCGGAAATTTCATTTGGTTTAGCTTTTTTAAGGGTTTTAGCAGAGGGGAATTTAAGGAGTATGTTAAGGAAGGAGTGGGAGTAAATATTAAAGTGCTTTTCAGCTTCTGGGAAAAGAACAGTGAGGGCGTATTTGATTTGAGTTTTAGCTTCAGCAAGTTCATGTTTAAGTTTTTGGATAAGACGAGAAGCACTACGGAGTTCAGAGTTTTCAGGATAGGATTTAAGGAATTCAGGGTTATTAAGAGCGAAGAGTGCAAGGATTTTGGCATCTTTTGTGTCGTATTTAGAGGGGTTGTTAGCGGAGATAAATTCAAAGAATCTGTGGACGATTTTAGGGTTAAGGATGAAGGTTTGGATATCTTTTTCAACGAGGAAGCAGTAAAGGGGGATGTGGAACCTACCAGAGGATTCCATAACAACGATAGGGTCAGAGAGGGTTTTGAGAAGGTTAAAGAAATCAGAGAAGCCTTGAAGAGACATAGAGAGTTTGCCGGAGGAGAGGGTTTTAGCTTCATGGTTAAGGATGCAGAAGTGGAAGTTATCTTTAGAAATGTCAACACCGATGTAATGGGTCATGATGCTACCTCCTTTTTAAGATTTTTGTCCCTCACACCATCCTCCCGAGTAGCTGGGGCTTTGGTAGCCCAACCAACTTATCGGGTGTTGAGGGACAGAGGGACATACTCCTTAAGAGGCTCAAAGGCCTACCAAAAATGGAGTCCCTGTCCCTCTCTAACTTATAAGCTTTTGTTTTATTATACAAAACAAAATGTGTTAAACAAACCTTAACATAAAAATTGCAGGAGGAGGATAAAGGATGGCTGAAAAGATTTTAATAATTGATGATGAGCCAGATATGCTTAAACTTCTATCTATGATATTAAGAGAAAAAACACCTTATGAAGTTTTCACTACAAATAATCCTATTGAAGCAGTTGAGTTGGTAAAAAGGGGGGAGTTTGACCTTATTATAACGGACCTCAAAATGCCAGGACTTGATGGTTTACAACTTCTTGAGGAAGCAAAAAAGAAAGATGAAGATATACCTGTAATTATAATTACAGCTTATGGGACAATTGATGCCGCCACAGAAGCAATTAAATTGGGAGCTTTTGATTTTATAACTAAACCTTTTAAAAAAGAACAGATACTTTTTACTATTGAAAAGGCTATAAAATGGTTAAAGGTGCAGAAGGAAAATAGAATATTAAAAGAGAAACTAAAATCTCAAAGCTGATTTATTTTTTCTTTCATATATTTTTTTATAAAATCATCTGTATACATTTGTGCTACTGCATCGTTAAAAAGTACCATATCAAGCTGTTTTGTATAAGCTGTTAATTTTCCAAGTATTTCAAGAGTATTTTCAATTGTAGATATATCATATTTAAGTAAAATAGCATCTATAACATCTTCTTTCAGAACAACTCTGAATCCTAATTTTTTAAGGATTTCAGTTATTAATCTTACTCTTCTTAATCTTCTGTCAAGAGCTGCGCCCCCGCCTTTAAAGAAAAATTTAATGTAGTTATCATTTATGTTTTCACCAGCATAGGCTTCAATCAATGAAAAATGATATCCCAATCGAATACTAAAATTCATATAGTTTTTAGTAACAATACAGAAACTTTTTTTCCCTGTTTCTTTAAGCTCATCTTCTGGAATAGATACAGTATGAGCAACCATTCCAAGAAATCCTTTTATATCAACAGGAGGAGGCCCTGGCCATTGCATTGATTGCATCCCTTTAAGTATGGCTTTAAAAGGAATGGAATATATATCCTCTGGGGTAGCCTTTTTTATCCCCTTTTTCAATCCTCCTCCTATATCAAGAACCAAAATTCCAATTGGTATTCCTGCCAAAAGAGGAATAGCATAAATTTCACTTTCTTCATATTTATTCCACATGGTAAACATCTCATGCATGACCATCTCATGACAGAATCTTGTTATATCATGAAGAGTTTTACAATTTTCAAGCTTGAAATCTTCACTTATAGGATCTACAAGATTCAGCGGAACAACAAGTTTTAAAACCTTTTCAAGAGTTTTAAATATTAAGGTATCTCTAAAAGGTTCTTTTTTTTGTTTACTATAAGCTTCAATAAGTTCATTTACTTTGCCTTCATAGATTACACAATTTATAGCATCTACAGTAATTTCCTGCCCATGTTTTATGGTTTTAGTTGCAACTTCTGTATTTAGTATTGTTGGAACATTGTATTCTCTTGAAAGAGATGCCATATGACCTGTTGGACTTCCAATATCAGTAATTATGGCAGATGCCTTATTCATAACTACTACATATTTTGGATTTGTATGTTTTGCAACAAGCACATGTCCTTCGGGAAAATTATCAAGTTCTTCATCTGATTCCAAAACAAAGGCTTTTCCATATCCAACACCTTTGCAAGCAGTAATACCTTTGTCAAGAAGAATATTGTATCCCTTTATCCTTGTCGGTAGATATACTTTTGTTTCAGACTTTTTCTCAAGAATTCTTAGTTGCCTTGCCTGAAGAATAAAAATATTTCCTTCTTCATCAATTGCCCATTCAATATCTTGCGGAAACCCGTAATATTCTTCAATTTTTATGGCTAATTTTGATAATTCAAGGATTTCTTCATTGCTTAAGGAGTTTGAAGAAATATTATCAGGCAAAGGAATTTCCTCTATACCTCCTTTTTCCCTGCAAATAAGCATTTTATTTTGTTTCCCAGGTAGTTTTTCAATGATTTCTCCCTTCCTATTCACTATATAGGTTTCAGCAGTTACAGTTCCATCAACAACTAATTTGCCGAGTCCTCTAACTGCATTTATTATTATGTTATCGCTTTCGGGATTGTTTGGATTACATGAATATATAACCCCACCAGCTCGAGCATTTACCATAGAAATAACTCCTACTGCCATGACCATTTCTGTTTCAGAAAATCCCTTTGTTTTATAGTAAAAAATCGCTCTTGTATTGAAAAGACTTGCAATAACCTTTTTATAATAGTAAAGAATCTCTTCTTCTGGAATGTTTAAGAAAGAGGAGTACTGCCCTGCAAAACTAAAATCAGAGTCCTCATAAATTGCACTACTTCTAACAGAGACCATACATTTTTTATTGAGCTTTTTACATAGATTTTCATAAGCTAATTTTACTGAATTTGCAATTTCTTCAGGAACTTCTGAATTTATGATTAATTCTTGAATTTTTTGGCTTCCCTCATTTAAGCTTTCAATTTTGTTGATATTAATACTTTGTAGGATTCGAGAAATTTGCTCTTTAAGCTGAACCTTTTCAATAAATTTTAAAAATGCGTAAGATGTAATAGCAAATCCCTCAGGAGTAGGTATTCCAAGAATATTTTTAAGCTCTGCAAGATGAGCAACCTTTCCTCCTGCAATTAATACGGAGTCTTTATTAAGCAATTCAAGAGGTATAGTAAAATCAGTTTCTAGAATTTCAATTTTTGAAATTAAAATTTTTTCTATTTTTTCTTTAATTTCGGTATAGATTTTTTCTAACTGTAAATACTTTCCATCAGAAAGAGCATTTAGATTTTTAATAATTTCATTTACTGCATCTAAAACATCCTTCACATTAGTTTTGACATAATGCATGTCAAAAAGATACTCTCCGGAAAGTTTTTCTTCCAGGTCTGCCATTATGCTTAAGGCCCGGTTATTTTCATTAAGAACTTTTTGAAAAAGTGAGTATTTTTCTTTTAAAACCTGTCTTAGTTTTTCTTTCTCTTCAATTTTTTTCTTAGACTTAAAAAGCCCAAACAAATCCGTTATTCTCATTATAAAACCCTCAAAAATCCGTTATTTTTACTATAAATGATTTTATTTGTTTTACAACTGTTTTTAAAATCCCTGTATATCTCCCCATAGTGTCCCTTTTATTGTGTAAAAATTTTTCCGGGAAAGGCATGGTAGTTCCCCAATTCAATTTCATTAAACCCTCTTAACTTCCTTGAGTTTAACCTCTCACTCAGTTCTTTCAAGATTAAATATAACAACCTCTCAACAGAGCCTTCATCCGGAAATACTTCTATTACCTTTATCCTCCTTTTTATCTCTTTCGCTAACCTCTCAACCTGATTAGTTGTATAAATAAACTGCCTTATCTCTCTCGGATACCTCAAAAAGGTTAATAATGCATACGCTTTATCCTCCCATTTCTTCACTACCTTAGGATATATCTTACCCCATCTTTCCCTTAATCTTAATATCCCCTCCTTAACTCTTTCTTCTGTTTCTGCTCTATATATCCTTTTTAAATCTTCTGCAAATAAACCTCTATCTTTTGCCCGCACCTTATTTAAAGAATTCCTTACAGTATGTAATACACAAAGTTGCCATTCCGAAGCTGGATAAACCATCTTTATGGCATTTTCTATCCCAGGCAAATCATCCGTAATAAAAAGTTGAACTTTCTTTACCCCACGCCGATTTAACTCTCTTAAAGGTTTTCCCAATTCTTGGCACTCTCCCTGGCATACCCAAATATCCAAAATCCAAGTATCTCTCTTCTCCCATCAGGCTTTATCCCTAAAGCTAAATATACTGGCTCCTTTGCTACCTCATTTCGACGAATAGATAAATAAGTTTTTTAACTTCATCTTCAGTCACCTTTATTAACCGGGAAATGCTTTTCAGCCCTCCTTCTTTCAGGAAGTAGGAAGGCACGAAAAGTAAATCTCTGGTATAAAAACCGTTTGCATAGTCTTCTTGCTCTTCTAAATAAATCCTTCTTTCTTCAAGCATAAGGTTTTCTAAAAGGTTTTTAATAAGATTGTTGACTTCTTGCTGAAAAAAGTTTAGAATCCCTTCTATAGGTTGTTTTGTTAAAGTTTTAGTTTTTTTTTCACGGTAGCTTCCCCTCCTTTCTGGTAGTTTTGGTTATTATGCATTGGGGAAGCTACCATACCCTTCCCTTTCCCTCAAGGCTTTACACAATTAATGAGACACTACCTATCTCCTAAATATTTATTTAATCATTTATTCTATAATAATTTTTAAAATTTTTAACTTTGCCTCTTGACAAAAATCCTAACTTCATTATAATAATTTTGTTATATTGTAATAACATTATTATAATACAATAATAGGAAAAAAATGGTTGAGTTAATCAGTAGAGATGAACATGAAAAGCTTTATCTGCAAGTATTTGATATTTTGAAAAGAAAAATTGAAAGTGGGGAATGGAAGCCGGGGAAAAAGATTCCCACTGAAGAACAACTTTGTAAGATGTTTAATGTAAGTAGAGCAACTGTAAGAAATGCTGTTTTGGAACTTGTAAGGCATGGTTATTTAATAAGAAAACAAGGTAAGGGAACCTTTGTGAGGAAGAATTTTATTTCAGAAGGTTTGCTGATGACAACAATTTTTAAAAAGCTTTGGGTTGAAGATGAATCAATTTTTAGAAAAGAAGTTCTTGCAAAAACTGTAATAATGCCAGTTGGTGATTTAAGTAAGGAACTTGGAGTTTTTGAAAATAAACACATCATATATCTGAGAATTCTTTGGCAAAGCGATAATGAACCTTCAATTTTACAAGAATCCTTTGTTCCCTTTAATATATGTTCTCACCTTCTTGAGGAAGACGTTGAAACTCAGTCAATTATTGACCTCTTTGAGAAGAAATACAGTATAAAGATTACAAAGGTGCATAACTTTTTTGAACTAAATTCTTTAGATAAAGAGCTTGCCCAATTTCTTCAGATTGCTGAAGACACCCCAGTGATTTTAATAACTCAAAAAGTTTTTTCAGGAAATACAGTAGTTCTTTTGAATAAATTTTACAAGAAAAATGACAAAAATAAGTTATTTATAGCTTTTCAAAGACAAATACTATAAAACTTAGGAGGTGTAATATGTCAGATGGAAAATTAGTTAAAGATGTAATGCTTGGGATATTTGAGTATCCTCACATTCCTTACTGGTTTAGCATTGAGCAAACTATTAAAGTTGTTAAGGCTTCTTTTATTCAAACTAAAAAATATACAGAACCGCTTACTGTACTTGTGTTTGATGAGAAGTATAATCTATTAGGAACCGTTACACTTAAAGATATTTTAAAAGGAATTGAACCCCTATTTCTTAAAGCACCTGCAAAAGCACAAGTACCAGAGGAAGAAAAAACAGGGCTTGCCATAGTATGGGATAGTCTTTTTAATCAAGAATCAAAAAAGCTTGCTAAAAAACCAGTAAGCGAGATAATGGTTCCAGTAAAACATTTTGTTGGACCAGAAGACCCTATTACAAAAGCTGCTTATCTAATGATTCATTACGATTTGCCTGTTTTGCCAGTGATTGAAGAAAAAAAGAAGTTTGTTGGAATTGTAAGAATGATTGAAGTTTTTGATGCTATATCAGAAGAAATAATAAAAGAATAGGAGGGGAGAGATGTCTGAGAAAAGAAAAATCGAAGGGTTATCAGAACCACCACCAGAGATTTATGTTGCAAAGGAAAAAAGAAAAATTAATTGGAAAAAAATACTTTTTATTTTTCTCGGTTTAGCTTGTTTTTTTATAGTATATTTTTCACCACCTTGGCCGGATGCAGTAGACCCTACAGGTAAACACTTTCCTCTTACACAGCAAGCTAAAGGGGCAATAGCTTTATTTCTTTTGGCAGGTATATGGTGGGTTTTTGAAGTTGTACCTATAGGTGTTACGGGTATTGCAATTGGTGTATTTCAGGCTCTTTTTGGGATACGTTCAGCAAAAGATGCCTTTCGTGATTTTATGGACCCAGCTGTTATGTTTATTTTTGGTTCCGTAGTTATTGGAATCGCTTTTACTAAAACAGGACTTACAAAAAGGATTGCCTATAGGATGCTTGCAATAGTAGGTGAAAGAACAGGCATGATCCTTTTAGGATCGTTTATAGTAACAGCTTTATTAACTCATTTTATGGCACACACCGCAGCTGCTGCCACAATGTTTCCCATCTTACTTGCTATAAATGCTTTATATGGTGAGGGAGATAAACCCACAAAGTTTGGAAAATCTTTGTTTATTGGAATGGCTTATGCTGCAGGTGCAGGAAGTATTGTTACCTTTCTTGGTGCAGCAAGAGGACCTGCTGCAGCAGGAATGTTTAAAGAATTTACCGGAAGAGACATAGGATTTTTTGAATTAACAAAATATATGTTTTTAATCGGTTGGTTGATGGTTTTCCTAATCTGGGTTTATTTCATGATTTTTCTTAAACCAGAAAAAAACATTATACCAGGTTTAAAAGATAAAGTTAAAACAATGGTTAAAGAACTTGGACCTATGACAGGTCAAGAAAAATTTGTGATCCTAACTGTTATAGCGGTTGTTTGTGCGATGTCAGCTCAGTCCTTTGTTCCAGCTTTAAAACCTCTTGATCGTTCGGCTATAATACTTTGCTCAACTTTACTTTTCTTTCTTGTAGGTATTTTAACGATAAAAGAACTTGAAGAAATTCCATGGAATATAATTCTCCTTTTCAGCGGGGCAATGAGTATTGGTTTTTGTCTCTGGAAAACAGGGGCAGCTCAATGGATTGCAATAAACTGGTTAGGATTGTTTAAAAATGCACCATGGATTGTTTTTGTTTTGGGTGTGGCTACTTTTGTTTTGCTGATGACCAATTTTATAATGAATGTTGCAGCCATCGCTATATCTCTGCCTGTTTCTTTAGTTATTGCTCAATATTTAGGTGTTGCCCCTGATGTTATACTTTATGCTTCTTTGGTTACCGCGGGAATGCCTTTCTTATTTTTAATTGGTGCAGCTCCAAATGCGATTGCCTACCAGTCAGGACAGTTTACGCTAGAAGAATTTTTTAAGCACGGTATTATAATGAGTATTGTATTGATTATTGTTCTTGCAATTTTTCTTGTTACAGTTTGGCCACTGCTTGGAATGCCAATACTTTTAAAATAGGGGGTGAACTATGGTTATAAAGCCTATTTTAGAAAGGCTTTTTGGAAGATTTTACAAAGAATATGACTTTGTAAAGAAATCCTACGATGTTTTGAAAAGCTTTGGATTTACATATGATAATGCTATCGCATCTGTATGTGTTTGTAGAGATGAGATTTCACAAACAGTAAGAAGCCATGTAAAAAGAATGTGGGGTGAAGCCTTTAATTTTTCTAGTCTTGCTGGACTATTTACAGCCGGCAAGACGGGTATGAAAGCATTTATAAGTCATGCACCACAAGTTGATGGTAAGGAAAGATATGTTTTTTATGCTTTTTCTCACATTGCAATCGATGAAAATGAGAACTTGGGCGTTTGTAAAAGAAAAGGGCTTGAAAAATCTCATGCCTGTGGTGCTTTGTGTCTTTTTTTAAATGAACTTTCATCAAAAAAAATAAGTATCAGGTTAGATGAAAATGACCTTGAAGAAAGTATTTTAAAAAGGAGATTGTTAAGAGAAATTCCTTACGGTGAAATTCCTGACCTTCTAACCCTTACAAAGATTACTCTTAAAGTAATTAAAGAAGACCTTGAAAACGTAATAGAAAAGGTTGTAGACCCTCAAAAATCCGATTACGCTGTTTTTACCGGTATTCAAGTTCATGGACCAGAGGAGAACTATATTGTTCCTGATGAAGCTTATGTAGTATTTAACGGTGAAAAGAAAAAACTTGAAATTTAGGAGGTTTTTATGAAGTGGCCATTTATATTTTTATGGCTTTTTTGGATGTGTTTTTTTAATGTATTCGCCTTTGCAGAAGAGACACAAAAAGATTTAGATATATTTTATATTTCAGGAAAAATCATTGATTCTCACAAAGAACCTGTAAAAGAAACAGAAATTAGATTACTTGTTGATGGAAAACCTCATAAATTGATAGTAGAGGATAAAGAAATTGATAAAACCGTTACTTCCTCTCAAGGAACTTTTCAGATTGAATTCCATCTTCCGAAAGGTGTTATCGAAAAGGCTAAAATTCAGCTTGAGATAGTAAAAAGTTCCTATAAGAAAACATTGGTTGAGTTTAAAAAAGAGGATTTTGCGGTTAAAGGAAATCAATTTTACCTAACTAAGGACATAATGATTGAAAGAAAACTCGGACCTGCTTTTTGGATCGCAACAGCAGTTTTTCTCATTGCCTATGCTCTTATATCCTTTGAACTGCTTCACAGAACGGTTGCAGCCATGTTAGGTGCGGCAACCATGCTTATTTTAACCTATACCCTTGGCACCTTTAATCCAGAGTTTCATATCATTTCCTTTGAAAGAGCTATCCAGGCAATAGACATGAATGTAATTTTTCTTCTTATGGGAATGATGGTAATAATCGGAGTACTTAAACATACAGGGATCTTTCAGTGGTGTGCTTATATGTCTTATAAAATTGCAAAAGGAAATGTTATGGCTCTTGCAATCATCTCTTGCTTTTTTATAGCCGTTACCTCTGCTTTACTTGATAATGTAACTACAATGCTTCTTTATACACCTGTTTTAATAGAAATTGCCATAGCTTTAAAAATTAATCCTTTGAGTTTGCTTATTCCAGGTATAATGGCATCAAACGTTGGCGGAACTGCAACCCTTATCGGTGACCCACCTAACATTATGATTGGCTCATATACAGGCCTTACTTTTATGCAGTTTGTATATGCTCTTACCCCCGTTGTTCTCATCTGTATGATAGCTTTAATAATTTATAATAAATTTTTCTATTCAAAGGAATACCAAAAAGGAAAGGTTGAAAAAATAGATGATTTTATAAATTATTTAAGAGAAGAATATAAAATCAAAGATAAAACCCTTCTTAACTATGGCCTTTTAACTATGGCAATCGTTATCTCGTTTTTTGTAACCCATGGAATTTGGCATATGGAAGTAAGTATTCCCGCTTTGTTTGGTGCTGGGGTGCTGTTTACCTATGCAGTTTTAACTAAAAAAGTAAAAATGTTGGAATTGATTGAAAAAGATATAGAGTGGACAACCCTTTTATTTTTTATTTTTCTCTTTATAATCGTTGGAGCGGTAGAGGAAGTCGGGTTGCTTGCGGTTATCGCAGATTGGGTTCATAATCTTTCTGCCGGAAATTTAACCGTTGCTATATGTCTAATTTTGTGGGTTTCCGCTATAATGAGTGCCTTTGTAGATAACATTCCCTTTACTGCAACCATGTTGCCTATAGTTTCCTACCTTACAAAGGTAATTCCAGGTGCTGAAAGTAATGTTCTTTGGTGGGCGCTTGCTTTAGGGGCCTGTCTAGGAGGTAATGGCACAATAATTGGTGCTTCTGCTAACGTTGTAACTGTAGGAATTGCTGAGGCAGCAGGCTACAAAATAAGCTTTTTTGGATTTATGAAGTACGCTTTTCTTTTTATGGTAATTACTATTATAATTAGTAATATATGGCTTTTACTCTTTTAC